>JANNWL010000284.1:0-6024 GCA_031414735.1 Burkholderiales bacterium
GAACCGGCCGTCGTAGTTCTGCGGCGCCCAGGGCTTGCCGCCCAGGTTGTCGGACACGAATGGGACGTCGTCGATCAGCGTGGCCGGCATCACCCCGCGTTCGAGCGCCGCCGAGTACAGGAAAGGCTTGAAGCTGGACCCCGGCTGGCGGTAGGCCTGGGTGGCGTGGTTGAAAGCCTGCTGGGTGAAGTCAAATCCGCCCACCAGGGCGCGGATGCGGCCGGTGGCCGGGTCCAGCGACACCAGGCCGGCCTGCACCTGGGGCCATTGCGACAGGGTCCAGCCCGGCCCTTGTCGCGCATCTTGACGAAGAAGCCGCACGATGGCGCCGCGCCTCAGGGCCAGCGGCGCCCGCGCCTTGGCGGCCAGCGCCGGCTGCGCCCAGCGCAAGGCCTCGCCGCGCAGGGTGACGGCCTCGCCCGTGGCCAGTTGCACCACCACCGCGGCGGGCGAGGCCTGCAGCACGATGCCCACGCGCAGCAGCTCGTCGTCGCGGTGGTTCTTAAGCGCCAGCGCGGCGGCGGCCTCGGTGGTGGCCGGGTCGCTGGCGACCAGGGTCTCGACGTCTTCCGGCCCGCGCCAAGGGCCCTTGCGGTCGTGCGCCAGGATGCCTTTTTGCACCGCAGCCACGGCGGCCTTCTGGTCGGCGGCGCGCAGCGAGGTCACGACACGCAGCCCGGTGGTGTAGGCCTCGGTGCCGAAGCGTTCCACCACCAGGCGGCGCGCCATCTCGGCCACGTGGCCGGCTTGCAGTGGGGCGTCCAGCGGCGAGCGCAGAACCAGCTTCTCGGCGCGGGCCAGGGCGAGCTGCTTGTCGTCGATCAGACCCGTCTCGCGCAGGCGCTGCAGCACCAGGCGCTGGCGCTGCGTGGCGCGGGCCGGGTTGACCACCGGGTTGGCGTAATGCGGGTTCTGCGGCAGGCCGACCAGCATGGCGGTCTCGGCCCAGCCGAGCTTGTCCAGCGGCTTGCCGAAGTAGGTTTGCGATGCCGCAGCGAAACCGTAGGCACGCTGGCCGAGGAAGATCTCGTTGAGGTAGATCTCCAGGATGCGGTCCTTGCTGAGGGCCTGTTCCACTTTCAGCGCGAGCAGGATCTCCTTGGCCTTGCGCTCGGGCGTGAACTGCTGCGTCAGCAGCATCGTGCGCACAAGCTGCTGGGTGATGGTGGACGCCCCCTGCTTGCGCCCGCCGGTCAGCATGGATAGCACCGCGCGCGCCATGCCTTGCGGGTCGATGCCGCTGTGGCTGCGGAAGCGCCCGTCCTCCACGGCCAGCAGCGCGTCCTGAAACCGGCGGGGAATCTGCGCCAGCGGCGTGTACTGGCGGCGCTCGGTGCCGAACTGGGCGATCTCCACGCCGTCTGAGGTGAGCACCTGCAGCGGCTGGCGCGGCTTGTAGTTGACGATGCGGTCGATGGGCGGCAGATCGAACGGCGCCGCGCGCGCCGGCGCCAGTGGTGACAGCGTCAGGGTCAGCGTCAGGGTCAGCGATCGGGCCAGGGCGAAGGTGCCGGCAGGGGTTCTTTGCACGGCCGCATTATCAGGAAAAGGGGCCGCCACAATCCTTGCATGAGTCCACCGCCCCGCGTCAAGTCCGGCCCGCAAAAGGCCATGGAGCGTCTGGGCCTGGTGCGTGACATCGACCTGGCGCTGCACCTGCCGATGCGCTACGAAGACGAGACGCGGCTGCTGCCCATCGGCGGGCTGCGCGACGGTGACCTGGCCCAGGTGCAGGGCCTGGTGCGCGACTGCCGCATCGAGACCCGCAGCCGGCGCCAGCTGGTGGTGGTGCTGGCCGACGACAGTGGCGAGCTGGTGCTGCGCTTCCTGAACTTCTACCCCGCCAACCAGAAGACGCTTGGCGTGGGCCAGCGCATCCGCGCGCGGGGTGAAGTGCGCGGCGGCTTCCTCGGCCGCGAGATGGTGCACCCGACCTTCAAGGCGGTGGGCGAGGACGAACCGTTGCCGCAGTCGCTGACGCCCGTCTACCCCAGCTCGGCCCAGCTGCCACAGGCCTACCTGCGCAAGGTCGTGCAGTCGGCGCTGGGCCGCGCGCCGCTGGGCGAACTGATCCCGCCTGCGCTGCTGCTGTCGGGCCTGCCCCCGATGCCCACCCTCCGCGACGCATTGCAGGCACTGCACCGCCCGGCGCCTGATGTGCCGCCCGAGTCACTGGAAGACCACAGCCACCCGGCCTGGCAGCGCCTGAAGTTCGACGAGCTGCTGGCCCAGCAGCTCTCGCAGGCGCAGGCCCAGGCCGAACGCGCCACGCTGGCAGCCCCCGCGCTGGCGCCCCGCGACGCCGGCCTGCACAGCCAGCTGCTGGCGGCCCTGCCCTTCAAGCTGACCAGCGCCCAGCAACGCGTGGTGGCCGAGGTGGCCGCCGACCTGGCCCGGCCGCAGCCCATGCACCGGCTGCTGCAGGGCGATGTCGGCTCGGGCAAGACGGTGGTGGCCGCGCTGGCCGCGGCGCGCGCCATCGACGCCGGCTGGCAATGTGCGTTGATGGCGCCCACCGAAATCCTGGCCGAACAGCACTTTCGAAAGCTGGTGGGCTGGCTGGCGCCGCTGGGGCTGACCATCGCCTGGCTCACCGGCAGCCGCAAGGGCCGTGCGCGTGATGCCATGGTGGCGCAGGTGGCGTCGGGCCAGGCGATGCTGGTAGTGGGCACGCACGCGGTGATCCAGCAGGACGTGGTGTTCGCCAAACTGGGGCTGGCCATCGTCGACGAACAACACCGCTTCGGCGTGGCGCAACGCCTGGCCCTGCGGGCCAAACTTGGCCCGCAATCCGATGACGGGGCCAAACTTGGCCCGCAGTCCGATGACGGCGGGAAGTTGGACACCCAGGCCCTGGAGCCGCACCTGTTGATGATGACGGCCACCCCCATCCCGCGCACCCTGGCCATGAGTTACTTCGCCGACCTGGACGTGAGCACCCTCGACGAGCTGCCCCCCGGCCGCACGCCGGTGCTGACCAAGGTATTCGCCGACAGCAAACGCGGCGAGGTCATCCAGCGTGTGCGCAACGAGCTGGCCCGGCGTGCCGACGGCCCAGGCGGAAGTCAGGTCCAAAGTCAGGTGTATTGGGTCTGCCCGCTGGTCGAAGAGAGCGAGCACCTGGACCTGCAGAACGCCACCGCCACCCACGCCGAACTGAGCGATGCCCTGCCCGGCGTGATGGTGGGCCTGCTGCACGGCCGCATGAAGGCGGCGGAGAAGAGCGCCGTCATGAAGCTGTTCAGCAGCGGCGAGTTGCGCGTGCTGGTGGCCACCACCGTCATCGAGGTGGGGGTGGACGTGCCGGCGGCCAGCCTGATGGTCATCGAACACGCAGAACGCTTCGGCCTGGCGCAGCTGCACCAGCTGCGCGGCCGGGTCGGCCGCGGGGCGGCGGCGAGCGTGTGCGTGCTGCTCTACACGCCGCCGCTGTCACCCACCGGCAAGGCGCGGCTGAAGGCCATGGCCGAGACCAGCGACGGCTTCGAGATCGCCCGCCGCGACCTCGACATCCGCGGCCCCGGCGAGTTCATGGGCGCACGCCAGAGTGGCGACGCCTTGCTGCGCTTCGCCGACCTGCAGGCCGACAGCGCCTTGCTGGCAGCCGCCCGGGCGTTGGCGCCACGGCTGCTGCAAGACCACCCCGCCGCCGCTGCCGCGCACGTGGAACGCTGGCTGGGCGGCAAGGCGGAATTCCTCAAGGCTTGATGTTCACGCGGCGGCGGCGTGCCAGTGCACCCACGCCGACCAGGCCCAAGGCCATCATCAGGTAGGTGCCGGGCTCGGGCACCAAGGCGGCGTTGATGAAGCCGGCGTGCAGGTACACCGGCACGTAGCCGGTGAATTCACCGAAGGAGCTGTTCAAGTCCGTATCGATGTCGCCGTAAGCGGGTTCGCCATAGGTCAGACCGTAGGAGTTGACCGAAGCCACGAGGCCGTCGATGAAGCCCGGGCCGCCAGAGTCACCACCGGCGACACCGACCTCGCGCGCACCGCGGCCCAGGTCGCACCACTTGGGATCGGCAGCGAGGCCGAACACCACGCCCACGGTCTTGCAGCTTGCGTCGTTGGCAGCCAGGCCGTTGTCGAAGTCCGAGAGCCACGAATGCTCGATGCGCGCAAAAGGTTCGACCAGCTCGGTGGCCCAGCCGGTGCCGAAAACCGCATCGCCCAAACGGAAGTCGTAGCGGTTGTCGCCCTGGCGCAGCCGGCCCGTACCCAAGTTGTCGCCGACGTTGCCGCCGCCACTGGAGCGGGCGCCGTAGCCCCAGACGTTGAAGTCCTTGCCCGTCAGGTCCTGCGTGTACAGACCGAAGGAGGGCGCGAACGCCGGTGCCGCCGCCGCGAGGCGAATCACCGCCACGTCGTTCTGGTCGATGACGTTGCCCGTGTAGGACGGGTGCACGAAGTACTGCGAAGCCGCCACGCCCGTGGCGGGCGCGCCGCTGGACACGACAGTGTCACCGTTGGGGCCGCCGTAAAAAAAGGCTGTGGTGCTGCTGGGCAAACCGCCGGCTCCCGTGACGCAATGTGCCGCCGTCAGGATGGACTGGCGATCGTTCATCAACGTGCCGCTGCAGATGTAGGCACCGTCCGTGAAGGTCGAGATCAAGGCCACCACGCCGCCGCCGGTCGGGTAGGTGGGCTGGTAGATGGGGTCGCCGCCACCAAGGATCGTGGCGGTGGAGGTGACGCCGACCAGCATGCTCTGCGCCTGCCACTGCACGCCGGCGGACGACTGGCCCGCCACGGAGCGCTGCAGGGTTTGGGCGCCGGACAGGGTCGGCAGGAGCAGGGCGGCTGCAACGAGGGCGGTCAGTGATGATTTGGACACGGGATCTTTCGGGTTGAGGTGGCAGGACAGCTTGGTGCAGCGCACCATTCTGGCCAGTGAAAGCGATTTTCCAGGCGCCCTGCCGGCTTTGCCAACCCGCGTTCGCGGGGGCTGGGCGGCAGTTTTCGTCACAATCCCTGAATGACCCTCACCGAGCTGAAGTACATCGTCGCCGTGGCCCGCGAACGCCACTTCGGCCGCGCGGCGGAAGCCTGCTTTGTCAGCCAGCCGACGTTGAGCGTGGCGGTGAAGAAGCTGGAAGAAGAGCTCGACTGCAAGATCTTCGAGCGCGGCGCCAGCGAGATCAGCGTCACGCCACTGGGCGAGCAGATCGTGCGCCAGGCGCAGCAGGTCATCGAGCAGGCCGCCGCCATCAAGGAAACGGCCAAGCTCGGCAAGGACCCCATCTCCGGCCCGCTGCGTCTGGGCGTCATCTACACCATCGGCCCGTATCTGCTGCCCGACCTGGTGCGTCAATCTATAGAGCGCGTGCCGCAGATGCCGCTGATGCTGCAGGAGAACTTCACCGCCAAGCTGCTGGACATGCTGCGCGCCGGCGAGCTGGACTGCGCCATCATGGCCGAGCCCTTCCCCGACACCGGACTGGCCGTCGCACCCCTCTACGACGAGCCCTTCCTGGCCGCCGTGCCCACCGGCCACGCGCTGGCCCGGCGCAAGACCATCACGGCCGAGGAGCTCAAGGCCGAGACCATGCTGCTGCTGGGCACCGGCCACTGCTTTCGCGACCACGTGCTGGAGGTCTGCCCGGAGTACGCGCGATTCGCCAGCAACGCAGAAGGCATCCGCAAGAGCTTCGAGGGCAGCAGCCTGGAAACCATCAAGTACATGGTGGCCGCCGGCATGGGGGTGACGGTGGTGCCGGGCTTGAGCGTGCCCAAGGAAACGCAGCCCCACATCCGCTACATCAAGTTCGCGCCACCCGCCCCCACCCGCCGCGTGGTGCTGGCCTGGCGGCGCAGCTTTCCGCGCTACGAGGCCATCGCCGCGCTGCGCAACTGCATCTATGCCTGCGCCTTGCCCGGGGTGAAGCGCTTGTCATGAAGTTCCCACCCACTGCACCCTTCCAGGAGTTTCCATGAGCAAGAGCAAGAAGGCCGGCACCGCACGCGGCGCGATCAACATCGGCATCAACATCGGCATCAGTGACAAAGACCGTGCCGCCATCGCGG
>JANNWL010000285.1:0-3335 GCA_031414735.1 Burkholderiales bacterium
GCCCGCCAGGTTGGCCACCACGCCCATGGCCTCGTAGAGCAGGAACAGGAAGGCCAGCGTGAAGGGCGAGTAGCCCAGCCGGTAGAAGTGCAGCAGCACCAGCATGCGCAGCGCGCCGTCGGTGAGCGTGAAGCCCCAGTACGCGGCCGTGACGATGGCGTAGTTGCGCGCGCCGTTCGTTGGCGCGGCGACGGGCGAGCCCGGCGAGGGTGTGACGGCGGGCATGGCGGTGGGAATAGGGGTTAAAGGCCGAGGCCGTCCATGTGGCAGGCCAGGTCGACCATGCGGCAGGCATAGCCCATCTCGTTGTCGTACCAGGCGTAGACCTTGAGCATGGTGCCGTCGGTGACCATGGTGGACAGCGCGTCGATGATCGAAGAGCGGGTGTCACCGGCGTAGTCAGCGCTGACAAGCGGCCGCTCTTCATAGCCCAGGATGCCGGCCAGCGAGCCCTTTGCGGCTTCGGCGAACAGGCGGTTCACTTCCTCGGCGGTGGTCTCGCGCTTCAGCTCGAACACGCAGTCAGTCAGCGACGCGTTGAGCACCGGCGCGCGGACGGCGTGGCCGTTGAGCTTGCCTTTGAGCTCCGGGTAGATCAGCGCAATGGCGGTGGCACTGCCGGTGGTCGTGGGCGCTAAGCTGAGCATCGCGCTGCGCGCGCGGCGCAGGTCCTTGTGCGGCGCATCGACCATCAGGTTGGTGTTGGTCGGGTCGTGGATGGTGGTGATCTGGCCGTGGCGGATGCCCAGGGCCTCGTGCACGACCTTGACGACGGGGGCCAGACAGTTGGTGGTGCAGGACGCGGCCGTGACGATGCGGTGCAGCGAGGGGTCGTACAGGTGGTGGTTGATGCCGACGACGATGTTCAGCACCGCATTTGGGTCATTCGCGACCTTCACCGGCGCAGCGACGATGACGCGATTGGCTCCGCGGTCGAGGTGGCCCTGAATGGCTTCCGGGGTCAGGAACTTGCCCGTGCATTCGAGGACCAGGTCCACTTCCAGATCGCCCCATCGGACCTCAGCTGTGGTGGCATGCGAGGAGAAGGCCAGATTGCGTTTGCCGATGCGGATGGCGCTGTCGCCCTCAGCCGCGATGTCGGCGCGCCAGCGGCCCTGCACGCTGTCAAAGGCGAGCAGGTGTGCGGTCGCCGCAGCGCCGCCCTTGAGTTCGTTGAGGTGCACGATCTCCAGCCGATTCCCGGAACGGGGGTCATCCGCGGGCCGTTTGGCGGCACCCATCGCAGCACGCAATGCCAGTCGGCCGATGCGACCCATTCCGTTGATGCCAACTCTCATATCGATCCACTCTCAGTAAATGCTCTCCGGTTGCAGCCCGACAAAATCGCGAACCCAGTTCACGCATCTCGGCGCATTGCTTGGCATCTTCGAAGTCAGCGTTGATGGGCAGGTCGGTGGCTTCGACCAGCGCTGCCAAGCACTCTACGACTTGCTGGCGCGTCAAGCCACCGTCAGGCTCGCCCGGCGCCCAGCGCCCAGACCAAGCCTGCACTGGTCGAAGCGCGCCGCCTGCTTGCGGGCGCGGGGCTACGGCGTGTCGCGCACCAGGCTCATGTGCGGCGGCGCGGGCGGCCAATCCGTGGCGGCCAGGGTCGTTGCACCCGCTGGCACATGCAGCCAGGCGTTGAGCCACCCGCCATGCGTCACCACCAGCCGCACGGCGGGCGCCGGTTCGGCCAGGAACGAACGCACCCGCGCCGCCAAGGCGGCCAGCGATTCACCGCCGCCCGGCGCGTGGTGCAGCAGGTCGTCCTGCCAGGCCTGCACCTCGCTCCAGGCGATGGCGCTCCAGGGCAGGCCGTCCCAGGCGCCGAAGTCCACTTCGTTCAGGCGCGCGTCGACGTGCACCTGCCAGCCCCAGCGGGCCAGCCAGCGCCCCACCTCGCGCGCGCGGCGCAGGGCCGACACCGTCACGACGCGGGGCAGGCCATCACGGCGCGCCACGGCGCGGATGCGGTGGGCCAGACGCTTGGCCTTGCGCGGGTCCACAAGCAGGTCAGTCTGGCCGATGCAGCGCCCCGCTGCACCACGCGCCTTGGGGTGGCGCCAGGCCAGCAGGTGCGTGGCGACGTGCTCGGTGGCCCGCTCAGCCACGCGCTCAGCTCCGCGACAACATCGCCAGCAGCACCAGGTACACCGCCAGTTCGCTGAGCTGCTGCGTGGCACCCAACGTGTCACCGGTGTAGCCGCCCAGCCGGCGTCGCAGCCAGCGGGCCATCAGCCACGCCGTGACGGCCGTTGCCAGGGCACCGGCGACCAGCAGGTTGACCGACCACCAGGGCGACGCCAGCACGCCCGCCAGCACGGCCCAGCCCAGGGCCACGGCCAGGCCGGTGGCGTCCAGCTGCTGCGCCATCGGCTTGGCCTTGGCATGTTCGATGTCGCCGGCATAAGGCAGCGCCAGCAGCAGCGCCACGGCGGCCACGCGCGACCAGCAATGCGCCACCGGCATCAGTGCCAGTGCAGCGGCCAGGTCGCGCACGGCCAGGCCCGTCAGCGCCACCGCCTTCACTGTCAGCACGGCCAGCAGGCCCACGGCGCCGTAGGTGCCCAGGCGCGAGTCCTTCATGATTTCCAGCGCCCGCTGTCGGCTGACCGCGCCGCCCAGGCCGTCGCAGGTGTCGGCCAGGCCGTCTTCATGGAAGGCACCCGTGAGCCACACCGTGGCCACCATCGACAGCAGCACCGCCAGCGTCGCCGACCAGAGGTGGGCCGCGCCCCAGAACACCGCCGCACCGAAGGCGCCGACGCAGGCGCCGACCAGCGGGAAGTGGCGCGCGCTCTGGTGCATCCAGTCCTCGCGCCAGCCCACCCAGGCCGGCACGGGCACGCGCGTGAGGAACTGCAGCGCAATGAAGAACAGCCGCAGCTCGTGGCGCAGGCGGGTGATGGCCTTCTCCTACACCGGCGTGGCGGTGGACACGCCGGCGCTGTCGAAGCTGGCCATTTGCGCCAGCAACAGTTCTGCCGACTTCAACAGCGGCCAGGCCAGTGCCGCGCCTGAACCTTCGCCCAGGCGCAAGCCCAGGTCCAGCAAAGGCGTGACGCCCAGGTGCGACAGCCAGGCGGCATGGCCGCTTTCGGCTGACGCGTGCGAGAACACGCAGCGCTGCAGCACGGCCGGCGCCAGCGCCGCCGCCACGGCCACGGCGGCGGTGGTGATGAAGCCGTCGACCACCACGACACGCCGCTGTTCCGCGGCGGCCAGCACGGCGCCCGCCATGGTGGCGATCTCCAGCCCGCCCAGGGCGGCCAGCGCCGCCAGCGGCGCGGTGGCCGCGGCGTGGCGTGCCAGCACGCGTTGCAACACGGCGC
>JANNWL010000286.1:0-18161 GCA_031414735.1 Burkholderiales bacterium
TCGTTGACGAGGTAGGGCTTGATCGAGTGGTACTGCTTGAAGAACAGCGTCATGTCGACGATGAGGTCGCGCACCACGGGCAGCCCGGGCAGGGGCTTGAGCACGATGGTGCCCGGCAGCGTGCGCATGTTCGTCAGGCAGGCCAGGCCGTTCTTGCCATTGATGTTCATCGCGTCCGACCCGCACACGCCTTCGCGGCAGCTGCGGCGGAAGCTCAGAGTCGGGTCGACGGTCTTGAGCTTGGCCAAGGCGTCAAGCAGCATGCGCTCGCTGCCGTCGAGTTCGACCTGCAAGGTCTGCATGCGCGGCTTGGCCTCGCCTTCTGGGTCGTAGCGGTAAATCTGGAAGGTGCGGAGAGTCATGGCTCGGTGCTCAGAAAGAACGGACCTTGGGCGGGATGGATTCGACCGTCAGCGGCTTCAAATTCACGGGCTTGTAGTCCAGACGGTTACCTTCGGAATACCACAGCGTGTGCTTCATCCACTCGCCATCGTTGCGGCCGTTGGGGAACTCGGGCGTGTCAGGGTAGTCGTCCACAGAATGCGCGCCGCGGCTCTCATGGCGCGCAGCGGCGGAGATCATGGTGGCCAGCGCGCTTTCGATCAGGTTCTCGACTTCCAGCGCCTCGATGCGCGCGGTGTTGAAGACCTGGCTCTTGTCCTTCAAGCCAATGCGCTTGACGCGCTCGGCGATGGCCTTGACCTCGGCCACGCCCTGGTCCATGGTGGCCTGGGTGCGGAAGACGCCGGCGTACTTCTGCATCACGGCGCGCAGGTCATTCGCGACGTCCTGCGCGTACTCGCCGTCGGTGCTGTCGTTCAAGCGAGCCAGGCGCGCCAGCGGCTTGTCTGCGGCATCAGCCGGCAGCGGCTTGTGCGACTTGTCGGCCGCCTTGAAGCTGTCGACGATGTGGTTGCCCGCGGCCCGGCCGAAAACCAGCAAGTCCAGCAGTGAATTGGTGCCCAGCCGATTCGCTCCGTGCACGCTGACGCAAGCGCACTCGCCCACCGCGTACAGGCCGCCCACTACCGTGTTGGGATCCCCGCCCTGGGGCATGACCACCTGGCCGTGGATGTTGGTCGGGATGCCGCCCATCTGGTAGTGGATGGTCGGCACCACCGGGATCGGCTCCTTGGTGATGTCGACGTTGGCGAAGTTGTGGCCTATCTCCAGCACGCTGGGCAACCGCTTCATGATGGTCTCCGCCCCCAGGTGCGTCATGTCGAGGTTGATGTAGTCCTTGTTTGGACCGCAGCCGCGCCCTTCCTTGATCTCCTGGTCCATGCAGCGGCTGATGAAGTCGCGCGGCGCCAGGTCCTTCAAGGTCGGGGCGTAGCGTTCCATGAAACGTTCCCCGTCGCTGTTGCGCAGGATGGCGCCCTCACCGCGGCAGCCTTCAGTCAACAACACCCCGGCGTTGTGCACGCCGGTGGGGTGGAACTGCCAGAACTCCATGTCTTCCAGCGGCACGCCGGCACGGGCCGCCATGCCCAGGCCGTCACCGGTGTTGATGAAGGCGTTCGTGCTGGCGGCGTAAATCCGCCCGGCACCGCCGGTGGCCATGAGGGTGATCTTGGCCTCGAGGATGTGGACCTCGCCGGTTTCCATCTCGAGCGCCGTCACGCCGAGCACGTCGCCCGCGGCGTCGCGGATCAGGTCCAGTGCCAGCCACTCGACGAAGAAGTTGGTGCGTGCCTTGACGTTCTGCTGGTACAGCGTGTGCAGCATGGCGTGGCCGGTGCGATCGGCCGCGGCACAGGCGCGTTGCACCGGCTTCTCGCCGTAGTTGGCGGTGTGGCCGCCAAAGGGCCGCTGGTAAATGGTGCCGTCGGGGTTGCGGTCGAAGGGCATGCCGAAGTGTTCGAGCTCGTACACCACTTTGGGCGCTTCGCGGCACATGTACTCGATGGCGTCCTGGTCACCCAGCCAGTCACTGCCTTTGACGGTGTCGTAGAAGTGGTAATGCCAGTTGTCCTCGGCCATGTTGCCCAGACTGGCACCGATGCCACCCTGCGCCGCCACGGTGTGCGAGCGGGTCGGGAAGACCTTGCTCAGCACCGCCACGTTCAGGCCGGCCAGCGCCAGTTGCAGCGAGGCACGCATGCCCGAGCCGCCCGCGCCGACGATGACGACGTCGAACTTGCGCTTGGAAAGTTTTGCCGTTGACATGAATCCGTATCCCTCAAAGACGCCAGAGGACCTGCACGGCCCAGGCGGTACAGCCCATCAACCAGACGATCGTCAACACCTGCAGGCTCAGACGCGCACCCACCGGTTTGACGTAGTCCATCCAGATGTCGCGCATGCCGACCCAGGCATGCCAAGCCAGCGCCAGCACCACCACCATGGTCAGCAGCTTCATCCACTGCGCCGAGAAGATGCCCGCCCAGCGGTAGTAACCCAGCGGGCCGGGCAGCAGCAGTTGCACCAGCAGGATGAGCGTGAAGGCCGCCATCACCACCGCCGTGGCGCGCTGGCTCAGCCAGTCGCGCAGACCGTAGCTGGCGCCGACGACGACGCGCTTGGAACCGTAGTTGACGGACATGACGCGCCCCTTCAGTAAAAGCCAAACAGTTTGGCGCCCAGCAGCACCGTCAAGGCCACGCTAGACACCAGCGTCACGACTGCTGACGAGCGCCCCTGTTCCTTGGTCACGCTGTGGGTCATGTCCATCCAGACATGGCGCACGCCGGCGATGGCGTGGTGCAGGAAAGCCCAGATGAGGGCCAGCACCACCAGCTTCACAAACCAGGCCGGTGCCACACCAATGCCAGCCACAAAAGCGCTGGTGAAGGTGTCGTAGCTGATTTCAGAACTGAGACTGTTGTCGAACAACCAGATGATGAAGGGCAGCAGCGCAAACATCAGCAGGCCGCTGACCCGGTGCAGGATGGAAACCACCCCGGCCACGGGCAGGCGGTACTTGACTGCGTCTATCAGGCGCATGGTGCCGGGGCGTTGACGGGTCATCTCGGACATGAATTGCTCTTCTTCTTTGCTCTGGTGGATTGAGTCTATTGCAATGCAGCAAGCTTACGTGGAACCGCTCTGAAGGCCCGCATGGACCCGTCAATTCAGCTCGTTGCGGTAGTGGTGGGCGGCGGTGTGGTACAGCCCCCGGCGCAATTCCACCGGCCGGTCACCATAGGTGTAAGAGAGCCTCTCCACCGACAGCAGCGGCGTGCCGACGGCCACTTCCAGCACCGCGGCGTCCTCCGGCCCGGCGATCACGGCGCGAATCTTTTCTTCTGCGCGGATCATCCTGAGCGCGAACTCGGCTTCGAACAGGCGGTACATGGGCCCCTGCCAAGCCTGCAGGCGCTCTGCGTTCAGGCCCTTGAAGGCCCCGCCGGGCAGCCACAGTTCGTCCAGCACCACCGGACGCGGCGGGTTCTCGTCGCCATCCAGCAGCAGCCTGCGCACCTGCAGCACCGGCTCGCCGGCGGGCAGTTCGAGCAAGGCGGCCACGTCAGCGCCGGGGCGCATGCTGCGGCAGTCGAGCAAGCGGCGCTGCAGGCCGGTGGCGGCGGGCCGGTCGGGGGTCAGACGAAGAAAGCGGTACTGGGTGCCGGCCTCGGCGTGCGTGGCCACGAAAGTGCCGCGGCCCTGGCGGCGCACCAGCAGGTTTTCAGCCGCCAGTTCGTCGATGGCCTTGCGCACCGTGCCTTGGCTGACCTTGAAGCGCAGCGCCAGATCCTGCTCGCTGGCGATGGCTTGGCCGGGCTGCCATTCGCCGGCTTGCAGGCTGCGCACCAGCAAGACCTTGATCTGTCGGTAAAGCGGGCTGAACGCGGGGCCGGCAGCGTCTGGCATCGGCGGCGGTGAGGTGGCAGCTGGCGCGGGCATCTGGGCATTGTCATACATAAGACATAAGAGTCATGTCAGGGTCTGAACGATAGAATTCAGCCCTTTCCTCGACCACTACCCCGCCAGGAGCCCCCATGACCAAGAAGCCCGTTCGAGTTGCCGTTACCGGGGCCGCAGGCCAGATCGGCTATGCCTTGCTGTTCCGCATCGCTTCGGGAGAAATGCTCGGCAAAGACCAGCCCGTCATCCTGCAACTGCTGGAGATCCCTGACGAGAAGGCGCAGAAGGCGCTCAAGGGCGTGATGATGGAACTGGAAGATTGCGCCTTCCCGTTGCTCGCCGGCATGCAAGCCCACAGCAGCCCGGAAACCGCCTTCAAGGACACCGATTACGCCTTGCTCGTGGGTTCGCGCCCGCGCGGGCCGGGCATGGAGCGTGCGGAACTGCTGTCGATCAACGGCGCCATCTTCACGGCGCAAGGCCGTGCGCTCAACGCCGTGGCCAGCCGCAACGTCAAGGTGCTGGTGGTCGGCAACCCGGCCAACACCAACGCCTACATCGCGATGAAGAGTGCGCCCGACCTGCCGCGCGAAAACTTCACAGCCATGCTTCGCCTGGACCACAACCGCGCGCTCAGCCAGTTGGCCGCCAAGACCGGCAAGCCGGTTGCCTCGATCAAGAACCTGGCGGTGTGGGGCAACCACAGCCCCACCATGTACGCCGACTACCGCTTCGCCACCATCGACGGCGCCAGCGTGAAGGACATGATCAACGACCACGATTGGAACAAGGACGTGTTCCTGCCCACGGTGGGCAAGCGCGGTGCGGCGATCATCGAAGCGCGTGGCTTGTCTTCAGCCGCCAGCGCCGCCAACGCGGCCATCGACCACATGCGCGACTGGGCTCTTGGAACGGGCGGCACGGCAGGCGGCTGGGTGACGATGGGCGTGCCCAGCAACGGCGAGTACGGCATCCCCAAGGACGTGATGTTCGGCTACCCCGTCACCTGCGAGGCCGGCAAGTACAGCATCGTGCCCGGCCTGCCCATCGACGCCTTCAGCCAGACCTGCATCGACAAGACCCTGGCCGAGCTGACGGGCGAGCAGGACGGCGTCAAGCACCTGCTCTGATGAACCCCAGCGCGCAAGCTGCCAGCCCGCGCCAGGCGCTGTTCGACAGCGATGACGCCGGCCCGGCGCTGCTGGTGTGCGACCACTACGCGGGCGTCGAAACCCGCATGCGCAAAAGCCTGCAATTGCAGGCGCAGATGGGCCCGGTGTTCGATGTCACTTTGGACAACGAGGACGGCGCCCCGGTGGGTGGCGAGGTCGAGCACGCGCACCTGATCGCGGCGCTGCTGGCCAGCCCCGACAACCAGCACGGCCGTGTCGGCGTGCGGCTGCTGCCGGTGGGCCACCCGCGGTTCGATGACGTCCTGCGCACGGTGCTCGGTGCCTCGGTTCGGCCGGCCTACCTGATGTTGCCCAAGCCCTACGGACTGGCCGACGTGGAACTCGCCGTGAAGGCCGTGGCGGCGGCCGGCGGGGATGCGGTGCCCATGCACGCCCTGATCGAAACGCATGGTGCACTGCAAGAGGTGTTCGGCATCGCCGCACACCCGCGCATCGAGTCGCTTTCCTTCGGCCTGCTGGACTTCGTTTCGGCGCACCGCGGCGCCATCGGCGTCGGGGCCATGAGCGCCGAAGGGCAGTTCGACCACCCCTTGGTCATCCGCGCCAAGCTCGAGATCGCCGCCGCCTGCCACGCCCATGCCAAGACGCCTTCGCACTGCGTCGTGACCGAGTTCAAGGACCTCGACGCGTTGGAGAGCGCGGCAGAGCGCGCCTGCACCTTGCTGGGCTACACGCGCATGTGGAGCATCCACCCGGACCAGATCCGCCCCATCGTCGAGGCCTTCGCGCCGCGCGCAGCCGAGGTCGACCAGGCCATCGCCATCATTGACGCCGCCCAGGCGGTGAACTGGGCGCCCATCAGCCACCGCCATGGCAAGGAAACCCGGCTGCACGACCGCGCCAGCTACCGCTACTACTGGCAGGTCATCGAACGCGCGCACCGCACCTCGTTCAAGGGCGGGCCGCAGCTGCCGGCCGAGCTGTGCCAGGCCTGGTTCGGCACGCCTGCATGAGCCCGGCGTCGCCATGAAGCGCGTTGTCGCCCTGCTCACCCTGGCGCTGCTGCTGCTGCATGCGGCCCAGGCCCAGGCCCAGACCCTGAAGCTGCGCATCCTGGAGACCACCGATGTGCACATGAACCTGGTCGACTACGACTACTACCAGGACAAGCCCAGCGCCGAGTACGGTCTGGTGCGCACCTACTCGCTGGTGAAGGCCGCACGTGCCGAGGCCAGGAACACCTTGCTGTTTGACAACGGCGACCTGCTGCAAGGCGGCCCGATGGGCGACTACGTGGCCCGTGGCAAGCCACTGCAACCCGGCCAGGTGCACCCGGCGTTCAAGGTGATGAATGCGATGCGCTACGACGCAGCCAACGTCGGCAACCACGAGTTCAACTACGGCCTGCCCTTCCTGCGCCAGTCGCTCACCGGCGCGGCCTTTCCCTACGTCAACAGCAACATCCACCTCGACGATGGCAGCGGCAAACCGGGCGCCAACGCTTTTACGCCCTACGTCATTCTCGAACGCAGCTTCACCGACGAGGCCGGCGCCAAGCAGGCCATGAAGATCGGCGTCATCGGCTTCGTGCCGCCGCAGGTGATGCAGTGGGACCGCCTGGCGCTGCTCGGCAAGGTCGTGCCACGCGACATCGTCGAGAGCGCCCGCCGCTTCGTGCCCGAGATGAAGGCACGCGGCGCCGATGTGGTGGTGGTCATCGCGCACTCTGGCTTCGAGATGGGCGAAACCATCTTCTTCGCCGAAAACGCCGTTGCCCGCCTGGCCGAGGTGCCGGGTGTGGACGCGATCCTGTTCGGTCATTCGCACGGCGAGTTTCCCGGCGCCTTCTTCAACAAACACCCCAAGGTCGACCTGCCACGCGGCACCATCAACGGCGTGCCGGCCACCATGCCCGGCTTCTGGGGCAACCACCTGGGCGTCATCGACCTGGTGCTCGACAAGACTGGCGGCGGCTGGAAGGTCAGCGACGGCCGCGCGCAGCTGCGCCCCATCTGGGACCGCATGGCCCGCCGGCCACTGGTCGAGGCCGACACGGAGCTGACCGCACTCATCCAGGCCGAGCACGAAGCCACGCTGGCGTACATGCGCGCCCCGGTGGCCCAGACCCGCACGCCCATCCAGACCTACTTCGCGCGCGTGGCCGACGACCCGTCGGTGCAGCTGGTGTCGCAAGCGCAGCTGGCCTATGCGCGCCGGGCGCTGGCCGGCACACCGTACGCCAGCCTGCCCCTGCTGTCGGCTGCCGCCCCCTTCAAGACCGGTGGCCGCGCTGGCGCCTTCACCGATATCGCGGCCGGGTCCATTGCACGGCGCAACGTGGCCGACCTGTACGTCTACCCCAACACCGTCGCCGCGGTGGCCATCAGCGGAGCGCAAGTGCGTGAATGGCTGGAAATGTCGGCCATCACCTTCAACCGCATCGACCCGGCGGGTCCGGCTGAGCAAGACCTGCTCAACGGCGCCAACCCCAGCTTCAACTTCGACACGCTGGACGGCGTCAGCTACCGCATCGACGTGACCCAGCCCGCCCGCTACGAGCGCAGCGGCAAGCTCGTGGCACCCCAGGCCAGGCGCATTGTTGACCTTCGCTTCGAGGGCCAACCGATCGATGAAGCAGCGCGCTTCGTGGTCGTCACCAACAACTACCGCGCCTCGGGTGGCGGCAACTTTCCGGGTCTGGACGGCAACAACACCGTGCTCAACGCGCCCGACGAGAATCGCGAAGTCCTGATGCAGTACCTGGCCACCGCCAAGACCGTGGACCCCACGGCGGACGCCAACTGGCGCGTGCAACCGGTGCCCGGCGTGAAGTTGCAGTTCGTCTCCGGCACGGGCGGCGTCGCCCACCTGGCGCGCTACCCGAACATCGCGCTGGTGAAGGACCTCGGGGACGGCACGGCCCTGTTCGAACTGAGGCCCTGAGCCCTGTGAGCCTTGAGCCATGGGGCCCTGGCTCGACGCCGATCAGGCCCCTTCTGGCGCGATGCTCTCGGCGTAGTCGACCAGCGCTTCCAGCAGCAACTGAGCGCGCTCGTCACCGCGCTGGTCGGCGGCCTCGGCCAGCGTGTCGATGCGCTCAAGGAAAGTGGCCAGCGTCAGCCCGCCGCCCGCGCCGTGGTGCAGCCGGTCCACCCGGTGCTGCAGCCAGCGCGCGCGCTCGTCGTCGTCCAGCGTGCCCTCGAAGTTGCGGGCGCGGTAACGAAACAGCATCTCTTCCAGCCGCACGTCGTGAAACGCCGGGTGCTTGTTGGCCAAGGCCGCCGCACCCAGCCCGCGCAGACGCTCCAGCGTGCGCCGGTCCTCGTTGCCAAGGAAGCCGCCATACAGGTCCTCGTCCACGTCCACCGGGCCGTCCGGCGGCGCTCGCGTGAAAACCTGCGCCCACAGCGCATCCAGGCCACGGTCCAGCGCGGCCGCTTTCTCGGCATGGCGCAAGGCCTGCGGCAGGTCCAACCCCCAGCGCTGCACGGTGGCCGGGGTCAGCGTCGCCAGCTTGCCGATGACGATGGGCGACTTGTTGATGTGGATGGTCTTGATCGGCAGCCGCGTCTCGCCCTCGGGCAGTTCATCGGCGCGCGTGTAGAGGCGGCGGCGCACAGTGTCGGCGTCCAACCCCGACAGCTCGGCCGGGTCGTGCGCCAGGTCCCACACGATGAGCTCGTTGCGATTCGTGGGGTGCGGCGCCAAGGGCCAGACGATGGCCAGGCAGCCACGCTCCACCGGGTAACGGCCAGACAGGTGCACGAAAGGCCGGCCCACGCCGATCTCGGCCGCCACGGCGTCCTTCTTGTGCAGCTTCAGGCAGAAGTCCCACAGCCGCGGCTGCTTGCTGCGGATCAGCCGCGCCAATGCCAGCGTGGCGCGCACGTCGGACAGCGCGTCGTGCGCCGCTTCGTGCAGCAAGCCATTCGCGGCGGCCAGGTGTTCGAGCTTGAACGACGGCCGGCCCTTCATCGCACCATCGGTGTAGGTCGGCCACTCGATGCCTTCCGGACGCAACGCCCAGGTCGCGCGCACCACGTCCATCAGGTCCCAGCGGCCGCAGCCGTTCTGCCATTCGCGGGCGTAGGGGTCGATCAGGTTGCGCCAGAACAGGAAGCGCGTTACCTCGTCGTCGAAGCGGATGCTGTTGTAGCCCACGCCGATGGTGCCCGGCCGCGCCAGTTCGGCCTCGATGCTTGATGCGAATGCCGCCTCGGGCACGCCGTGCTGCAACGCCTGCTGCGGCAGGATGCCCGTGAGCAGCACGCTCTCGGGGTCGGGCAGGCCATCCGGGGCCGGCTGGCAGAACCACATCACCGGCTCGCCGATCTCGTTCAGCTCGGCGTCGGTGCGCAGCCCCGCAAACTGCACCGGCCGGTCGCGCCGCGGCACGATGCCGAAGGTCTCGTAGTCGTGCCAGAAGAAGGTGGTGTCAGTCATGGCGGCACGATAGCGCAGGGCCAGTGGGCCCCGTCAAACTCGCCGCACCACCACGCTGCCGACCGAGTACCCGGCCCCGAACGAACAGATCACCCCCAGGTCGCCTGCCTTCAGGTCACTGTGATGCGCGTGGAAGGCGATGATGGAACCCGCCGAGGCCGTGTTGGCGTACTCGCCCAGGATGATCGGCGCCAGGTCGTCGCCCACCTCTTGCCCCACCAGCCGCTTCACGACGAGTTGGTTCATGCCCAGGTTGGCCTGGTGCAGCCAGAAACGGCGCACGTGCGTGGGCTCGTAGCCCAGCGTTTGTAGATGCGCTTCGATGTGTGCCGCGGCCATGGGCACCACCTCCTTGAAGACCTTGCGCCCTTCTTGCATGAAGGTCTTGTCGCGGGCGTCGGGATCGGTGTCTTCGCAGCGGTTCATGAAGCCCGCGTTGTTGCGGATGTGGTTGGAGAACTGCGTGACGAGCTTGGTGCCCAGCACCTGCCAACAGTCGCTTGACGTGGCAGTGTCTTCGGCCTCGACGATGATGGCTGTGCACACGTCGCCGAAGATGAAGTGGCAATCGCGGTCGCGCCATTCCAGGTGGGCCGAGGTGATCTCGGGGTTGACCACCAGCACGCACTTGGCGCTGCCGCTTTTCACGGCGTTGACAGCCTGTTCGATGGCGAAGGTAGCCGACGAGCAGGCCACGTTCATGTCGAAGCCGTAGCCGCCTGCGCCCAGGGCCTGCTGGATCTCGCAGGCCATGGCCGGGTAGGCGCGCTGCATGTTGGCCGCGGCGCAGAGCACAGCGTCGATGTCGCTGCCCTGTTTGCCGGCGGCCGCCATCGCCTGGCGCGCGGCCGCCACGGCAATCTCGGCCATCAGGCTCAATGCCTCGTCGGGCCGAGGCTCGAAGTGCGGGCGCATGCGCGTGGGGTCCAGCACACCGGCCTTGTCGAGCACATAGCGCTGGCGGATACCCGAGGCCTTCTCGATGAACTCGACGCTGGAATGCACCATTGCCGGCAACTCGCCGGCGTCGATGCGCACCGCGTTCTTCGTGTTCTGCAGATCGGCGTAGGCGTTGAAGGCCTGCACCAGTTCGGCATTGCTGATGACATGCGGCGGCGTGAACAGGCCGGTGCCGGAGATGACGACGTTCTTCATCGACTGTGCTTACTTGCGCGTTGTCTTCTTTGCCGGCGCGCTGGCCTTGATGGCCTCGGACATGCCCAGCAGCACACCGCTGACCATGGCCGTGTAGCTCTCGGCCAGGCTCTGCGCCGCACGCAGGCTGGCGGTGCGCGTGGTGCGCACGGCGGCCTGCATCTGCTCGGCCATCTGCTCACCGGTGCCGGCCGCTTTGGCGCCCGACAGCGTGCCCGCAGCCTGGAACTTTTCAAGCACCTGTTCCCAGGCGCCGGCGAGCGGCGCACCGGCGCCGGCGGCCGTCTTCTTGAACGCAGCGAACATGGTGTCCTCGAACTTGTCCAGGTCGTCCATGGCCTTTTTCAGGTGCTTGTCGCGCAGGTCGGCGCCCTGGGTCACAAACTGCTGCAGCGCAGCGCGGTTGGCGTCCACGGCCTTGAGCATGGCGTCGTCCATGCCCGCCACGGCCGCGTCGATCAACGTCTCGGGGTCCATGCCGGCCACCACGTTCTTGGCGGCACCCTGGCTGGCTGCATCGGACACGGCCTTCAGCGTGCCGCGGATGTTCTTCAGCGTCAGCTCGCGGCCTTGCAGCGCGGCCAGCGTGGCCTGGCTGACAGCCGAACGCAATTGCGTGCCTTGCTTGGCGGTGGCGCTCTCGAACATCTCGATCAGCGCGTCGGGGTCGATCATGGGCTTGGCCATCGAATTCTCCTGTTGGGGGTGCGCAATGCTCTCACCCCCGGACCGGGGCGGCAAGAAGCCCGACGCAAGATGGGCCCGGAACACACCGCTCCACACCGCATCGCCGCACCGGCCAGGGCCCACGCTTGACGTTCCGGCCCGCTGTGCAGGCCCGGCGGAGGTCGAAATGGCGAGGCGTGCATGGGCAGGCGGCTTGGCCGGCTGCTTGATGGTCGGACAGGCGCTGGGTTCGGTGGAACTGACCGCGACCGAGCGCACCTGGCTCGAGGCGGCGCTGCCCGTGCTGCGCTACGCACGCGAACAGCGCATGCCGCTGGACATCATCGTGCAGCCGCAGCCGTCGCCGGGCATGACACCGGTCGGCATGGCGTTCATCGATGGCCGCTGCAAGTTGGTGCTGTCGATGCGCGGCAACGCACAGGCGCAGGCGACCCTGGACCGCATACCGCCGGGCCTGACCGGCCCGGTGGTGGAGGCCATCGCTGCACACGAACTGGGGCACTGCTGGCGCCATTTGCGCCAGACCTGGGGCACGCTGCCGGTCGGTCTGCGCGTGGTGCCCCTGGGCGCCCACCTCAGGCCCGACCAGGTGGAACTGCTGACCGACATGTGGCGCACGCGCCGGGAAGAGGCCTACGCCGACCTGGTGGGCCTGGCATGGACGCTGCAAAACCACCCCACGCGCTATGCCGAAGTGCACGATTGGCATGTGTGTTTCCGCGCCGAACAGGCCGTGCCCACCGGGCCGCACGACACGCGGCTGTGGGTGCGCCTGGCCGGCGACACGGCCCGCTTCCTGCCGGCTGCAACGATCTTCGAGCAGGTGGACGACCTGTGGCGGGCCGGGCTGCTGGCTGACGACTGATCCTGGCGCACCCTGGCCCAAGCATCCCCTGCTTCCCGGCAAAGCGGGATGGAAAGGGAGACCGCGGCCGAAGATAATCCGCGGTCAGCCCCCGCCCCCCGAGGAGATCGCCGCATGACCCGTGTATTCAACTTCAGCGCCGGCCCCGCCGCCCTGCCCGAGACCGTGCTGCGCCAGGCCGCCGATGAGATGCTGGACTGGCATGGCTCGGGCATGAGCGTGATGGAGATGAGCCACCGCGGCCCCGAGTTCATCGCCATCGCCGAAGAGGCTGAGAGCTTGCTGCGCGAACTGCTGGCCGTGCCCGCGAACTACAAGGTGCTGTTCATGCAGGGCGGCGCCATCGGCGAAAACGCCGTCGTGCCGATGAACCTGCTGCGCGGCAAGGCCTCCATCGACTTCGTCGACACCGGCGAGTGGTCGAAGAAGTCGATGAAGGAGGCCAAGAAGTACGCCAGCGTGAACATGGTCGCCAGCGCGGCCGACAGCGGCTACACCACCATCCCGGCGCGTGCGACCTGGAAGCTCGACCCCGACGCCGCCTACGTGCACATCTGCAGCAACGAAACGATCGGCGGCGTGGAATACCACTTCACCCCCGACGTGGGCGACGTGCCGCTGGTGGCCGACATGTCCAGCAGCATCCTCTCGCGCCCGGTCGACGTGGCGAAGTACGGCCTCATCTACGGTGGCGCGCAGAAGAACATCGGCCCGGCCGGGCTGACCATCGTCATCGTGCGCGAAGACCTCATTGGCCAGGCCCTGCCCATCACGCCCAGCGCCTTCGACTACAAGACCGTGGCCGACAACGAGTCGATGTACAACACCCCGCCCACTTACGCCATCTACATCGCCGGGCTGGTGTTCCGCTGGCTCAAGGCGCAGGGCGGGCTGGCTGCGGTGGCCCAGCACAACGCGACCAAGGCCGCGCTGCTGTACGACTACCTGGATGCCAGCAGTTTCTTCAGCAGCCCGGTGGCGCGCGACTGCCGTTCGCTGATGAACGTGCCCTTCAAGCTCAAGGACCCGGCGCTGGACGGCGCCTTCCTCAAGGGCGCCGAGGCACGCGGCATGGTTCAGCTCAAGGGCCACCGTTCGGTGGGCGGCATGCGCGCCTCCATCTACAACGCCATGCCGCTGGCCGGCGTGAAGGCGCTGGTGGCGTACCTGAAGGAGTTCGAGGCCCAGCATGGCTGAGCCGGTGAATGAGCGCACGCCCGTTCTGGTGCTCAACGCCATCTCGCCAGGGGGCCTGGCGCTGCTGCCGGCAGAGCGCTACCGCGTCGGCACCGACATCGGCGAGCCCACCGCCATCCTGCTGCGCAGTGCCGACCTGCACACCCGCGTCATCCCGGCCAGCGTGCAGGCCGTCGGCCGCGCGGGCGCCGGCACCAACAACATCCCCGTGGCGGCGCTTACGGCGCGCGGCGTGCCGGTGTTCAACACGCCAGGCGCCAATGCGGGCGCGGTGAAGGAACTCGTGCTGGCCGGCATGCTGCTGGCGTCGCGCAACCTGGCGCCGGCGCTGCGCTTCGTGGCGGCGCTGGACACCGCCTCGCCCGACCTCGACAAGACCGTGGAAGACAGCAAGAAGGCCTTCGCCGGGCGCGAGTTGCAGGGTCACACGCTGGGCATCGTGGGCTTGGGCAAGATCGGCTGCCTGGTGGCCGACGCGGCCATCAAGCTGGGCATGCGCGTGCTGGGCTACGACCCCGACATCACCGTCGACGCCGCCTGGAGCCTGCCCGCCCAGGTGCGGCGCGCGGCCAGCGTGAACGAGGTGCTGCGCCAGTCGGACTACATCACCCTGCATGTGCCGCTGCTGCCGGCGACGCGGCATCTGGTCGGTGCCGGCAACATTGGCTTGATGCGCACGGACGCCGTGCTGCTGAACTTCAGCCGCGACGGCGTGGTCGACAACCAGGCCGTGCTCGACGCGCTGGACCACGGCACCCTGGGCCACTATGTCTGCGACTTCCCCAGTGCCGACCTGCACGCCCACGCGCGTGTCGTGGCGCTGCCGCACCTGGGCGCCAGCACGCGCGAGGCCGAAGAGAACTGCGCCGTGATGGTGGTCGAACAGTTGCGCGACTACCTCGAGCACGGCCACATTGCCAACGCGGTGAACTTCCCCGCCGTGCACATGGCGCGCGAATCGGCCTACCGCGTGGCCATTGCCAACGCCAACGTGCCCAACATGCTGGCGCAGATCTCCGCCGCCATGGCGCACGCCGGGCTGAACATCCACAACATGGTCAACAAGTCGCGCGGCGACATGGCCTACACGTTGGTCGACGTGGAGAGCGCCGTGGCACCCGAGGTGCTGGCCGCGCTGGCCGGCATCGAAGGCGTGCTGGCCGTGCGCTACCTGCCCGACGCCGGGCACTGACTGGCGGCCGCGGGAACCCTCACCCGCGGTCCACCCACAGCCCCGCGCACAGCGCCACGCCCACGGCGTAGAGCAGCCAGGTGCGGGACACGGCATAGGGGTAGGCCATCAGCGCCACGCCCAACCACAACGTCCGCCGGCGCCCGCTCTTGCGTCCATGCCGGAAAGCCGCCCAGCCGATGAGGCCGAAGACGATGGCGCCGATCAGGCAGGCCGGGCTGGGCAGTTCCAGGCCCAGCGACTTCCACGCAGACAGTTCGTCCATGAGCGGCGGTGAGGGAGCGTGCGGCGTGCGGCAGAACATCCTACGCCTGCACCCGCGACGCCGTGGCAGCGCCGCGCCACCCGCAACGGCGCGACAGTGACGCAGCCCACGCCCACGCCAGCCTGGCCCTTTGCCTCCGTCGTTGCCCGGCCGCCACGCTGCACCGCGCCGGCATCACCGACATCCAGACCTCGGCACAGGCCGCGGAGGCCCTGCGCCCGGTCGCGGGGGACCTGACCTTCGTGCTCTTCAGCCTGGGCACGGTCGGCACCGGGCTGCTGGCGGTGCCGGTGCTGGCGGGCTCTGCCGCCTACGCCGTGTCCGAAGCGGCCGGCTGGGAAGGCAGCCTGAGCCTGCGGCTGGACCGCGGCCAGGACCGTGGCTTTTCTGGCGCGGTGGACGCAGCCACCCTGGGCGACGTGCTGTTGTGCTTCACGCCCGCCGACCCGGTGAAGGCGCTGTTCTGGTCGGCCGTGCTCAACGGCGTGATGGGCGTGCCCATCATGGTGGTGATGATGCTGCTGGCCACGCGCGGCACGGCGACCGCCAGCACGGGCGGCTGCATCCCCGACCACGCAGTCACCAGGGGGCAGTTTCGCCACGCCGATCTCGGCGCAGAACCCGACCATCACCATGCCGCTGATCGCCGCCAGCATCGTTCTCGTGGCGGCGCTCAACCTGCGGCGGCGCACCATATGCAGGGGGCCCCGGGTGGCCACCGTGCTGGGCTTCAACCTGGGCATCGAGTTCGGGCAGGCGCTGTTCGTAGCGGCGGCCCTGGCCGCACTGCTCATCGGCACCGCGTGGCTGCTCGAGCGCGTGGGCGTCTGACCCCGGCGAAGTCTTGCCATTTGGAGCGGCCCCGCGCCGCCGGCGTGCCGGCGTCTACACCGCTTGGGTATCGAACATCAACAGTTCCACACCCGCCTGCGCAAAGTTGGCCAGGTCGCCAGCCGCTGCCGCACCTTGCGGCGAGGTCAGCGCCGCCTGGATCGCTGCCATCGAATCGAAGCCCAGGATGGCCACCAGGTGCAGCGACGACTCGCCCGCCATCGTGGCGATGGGGCCGCTGCTGATTTCGTAGCTGCGCAGGCCGGGCAGGGTCTTGGCCAGCGGCGCGTGGGTGCCGTGGTAGTGGGCATCGAACGCTGCCGCGTCGGCGGGCTTCTTGTACAAGGCAAGCACATGGGCCATGGTCGGATCTCCTGTCGGGTGCCGCCGGTGACGGCCGGTTCCCAAGGCCGGCATCGTCGCCGTGCCGGACACCCGGCGCAAGCCGTACAAGCCCAGGAGGCGTCTGCCGTTCTTTACACGCCGGGCTCAACCAAAACACCTGCTCGCGCGTTAGATTGACCGCAGTCACGGCGCGGCTCCACGCGCCCTGCGAGTTCCGGAGCATGACCATGACAAGCCCCACCCCACGCGGCAGGATCGCCCTGGTCCTTTTTTGCGCCGCCAGCAGCAGCGCCTGGGCCGTCGAGTACGGCACGGTGATCTCGTCCACGCCCGTTGTCTCCACGGTGCCTGTGCCACAGCGGCAGTGCACCGAAGAGCAATGGGTCTACCCGCCACGCAGCAGCGGCGCCGGTGTCGTCATCGGCGCCATCGCTGGCGCGGCGCTGGGCAGCACCATTGGCGCCGGCTCGGGCCGAGCAGCCGCCACGGCATTGGGCTTTGTGGCCGGATCCGTGATCGGTGAACGTATCGAGACCGAAGGCACACCCGCCCCGACCCAGACCGTGCAGCGCTGCCGCACCGTCACGCGGCTGGAGCCGCGCACCCTCGGCCACGACGTGGTCTACGAATACCAGGGCGTGCAGCGCACGGCGCGGCTGGCGCAGGAACCCGGCGAGCGCATCGCGCTGGACATTGCCCCGGTGGGGCAGCTGCCGCCATCGCGCTGGTCCGGCACCACGGTGGCGCCTGCCGCACCCCCCGTTGTCGAGGATGACGACGCCGACCGGCCGCCGCCGCGGGTCGTCTACGTGCAACCCGACTACCGGCCCGTGCCGGTCTACGCCTACGGCTGGCCCTACCCCGCTGTCGGGCTGGGTGTGGTGATTGGCCCCCGCCACGGTTGGGGCCGCGGCTGGGACGGCCCCCACCGCCGCCACGGCCGCTGAGTCAGCGGGGGCGCTGGCCCCGAGGGTGTTGTGGCAGCTGCCTGCTCGTTCAACATCGACCGCTTCGCGGCGTGCGGATTGAAATCATGGCGCCCGGAACGGCCGGCTCTAGAACACCGACCAGCCCGTGCGCCGCGAGAGGCTCTCCAGTGCCAGCGCGCCGACCAGCGAATTGCCCGAAGTGTTGAGCCCCGGCGACCACACCGCGACGGAAGCGCGGCGTGGCGCGATGGCCAGGATGCCACCGCCCACGCCGCTCTTGCCAGGCAAGCCGACGCGGAAGGCAAAGTCGCCCGAGGCGTCGTAGTGGCCGCAGGTCATCATGATGGCGTTGATGCGCCGGGCGGCTTGCTTGTCCACCACGCGCTGCTTGCGCAAGGGGTCGACACCCTCGTTGGCCAGGAACAGGCCGGCGCGTGCCAGCTGCACGCAGTTCATGCTGAGCGCACACTGGTTGAAGTAGGTCTCGAGCACGCAAGCCACCGGGTTGGCGATGTGGCCAAAGGCGCGGATGAAGTTGGCCAGGCTGGCGTTGCGAAACCCGGTCTCGGCTTCCGACTGGGCCACCTCGCGGTCGATGCTGACGCTGTCGTCGTCGGCCAGTTCGCGCATGAAGTTCAGGACTTCATCAATCACGGTGTGCGGTGGCCGCTGCGCCATCAAGGCATCGGTGACGACGAGGGCGCCGGCGTTGATGAGCGGGTTGCGCGGGATGCCCAGTTCACGTTCCAGCTGCACGATGGAATTGAAGGGCGAGCCCGAGGGCTCGCGCCCGACGTGCCGCCACAACGCGTCCCCCAGACGGGCCAGCGCCAGGGTCAGGGTGAAGACCTTGGACACGCTCTGGATGGAGAAAGGCACGCCGCTGTCGCCGATGCAGGCCGACTCGCCCGTGCAGGTGACCACGGCCAGCCCGAACTGGCGCGGGTCAACCCGCGCCAGGGCCGGGATGTAGTCGGCCACGCGCCCGCTGCCGAAATGGCCTTGGATGTCGCCGAGCACGGAGGCCAGCAATTCGGTCAGTTCCTGGTTTTTCAACATGCCGTGCGATTCTTGTAATGGCTGCCTGGATGTTGCGACTCTTCGGGGCATAGTCGCCAGGAGGCGGCGACTCTTACCAACGATTGCTGGAGACGCGCTTGACCTACTGTCTAGGAATTCTGCTCCCGCAAGGCTTGGTGCTGGCCTCTGACTCGCGCTCCAACGCGGGGGTGGACCAGGTGGCGCTGGTGAAGAAGCTGGCGGTGTTCGAGGTGCCGGGCCAGCGTGTGGTGGTGGTCTTGTCGGCCGGCAA
>JANNWL010000287.1:0-6159 GCA_031414735.1 Burkholderiales bacterium
GTGGGCATCTACGTGGGCGACGGCAAGTTCATCCATTCGCCGCGCGCCGGCGGCGAGGTGCGCATCGAGGACATGCGCCAGGCCTACTGGGCCAAGCGCTTCAACGGCGCGCGACGCGCCGAGCACGCCACCGTCGAGTCCTCCGCCCGACCCTGAATCCGCTGGGGCGGTGGGGCGGTGGGGCCCGGCGTCACAATGCCGGCATGGGCGAATCCGTCATTCCTCTGGCCGACCTGCGCTACGCCGCGGCGGTGCCCCGCGTGCCTGCGCAGGCCACGCCCCCCAACGGCCTGCTGGCCGACCGCCTGGGCCGCCCGCTGCGCGACCTGCGCATCTCGGTCACAGACCGCTGCAACTTCCGCTGCAGCTACTGCATGCCCAAGGAAGTGTTCGACAGCGGCTACCAGTTCCTGCCCCAGAGCTCGCTGCTGAGCTTCGAGGAAATCACCCGCCTGGCCCGCCTGTTCGCCGCCCACGGCGTGCAGAAGCTGCGGCTGACCGGCGGCGAGCCGCTGTTGCGCCGGCACATCGAGGTGCTGATCAATCAATTGGCGGCCCTGCGCACGCCCGCGGGGGAGCCACTGGACATCACCCTCACGACCAACGGTTCTTTGCTCGCACGCAAGGCCCAGGCGCTGCGTGACGCCGGTCTGCAGCGCGTCACGGTCAGTCTGGACGCGCTGGACGACACGATTTTTCGGCGCATGAACGATGTCGACTTCCCGGTCGCCGATGTGTTGCAAGGCATCGAGGCCGCGCTGCGTGCCGGCCTGGCGCCGCTGAAGGTCAACATGGTCGTCAAGCGCGGCACCAACGACCACGAGATCGTGCCCCTGGCGCGCCATGTGCGGGACCATTTCGGCCCGGCCGTGGTGCTGCGCTTCATCGAGTACATGGATGTGGGCGCCACCAACGGCTGGCGCATGGACGAGGTGCTGCCCTCGGCCCAGGTGCTGCAGCGGCTGGGCGACGCGTTCCCGCTCGAGCGCATGCAGGCCAGCGCCCCCGGCGAGACGGCGCAGCGCTGGCGCTACGCCGATGGCGCGGGCGAGATCGGGTTGATCAGCAGCGTCACCCAGGCCTTCTGTGGCGACTGCAACCGGGCGCGCCTGTCGACCGAAGGCAAGCTCTTCCTGTGCCTGTTCGCGCACCGCGGACACGACCTGCGCGCGCTGCTGCGCGGTGGCGCGCATGGCACGGCTTGCAGCGACGAGCAAATCGCCGCAGCCATCGGCTTGGTCTGGGGCGAGCGCGAGGACCGTTACTCGGCGCTTCGGTCAGCGGCAGGTGCAGCGCACGCAGCCGGCGACGCACCCACTGCCCGCCGTGTCGAGATGCACTACATCGGCGGTTGAAAGCGCGGCGACACCGGCCGCCGCGCTGTCGACAAGTCGCTCAGTCGGCGCCAGCCTCGACCAGGGCCGGCGTGGTGATTTCACCGGGCACGCCCTTGCGCGCAAACCAGGTGTAGACCGTGGGCACCACAAAGATGGTGAGCAAGGTGCCCAGGCTCATGCCGCCCACGATGACCCAGCCGATCTGCTGCCGGCTCTCGGCGCCCGCGCCAGTGGCCAGGGCCAGCGGCAAGGCGCCCAGCACCATCGCGCCGGTGGTCATCAGGATGGGCCGCAGCCGCATCACGGCGGCGTGGTGCGCTGCCTCGGCCACGGCCATGCCGGCCTGGCGCGCCTTGTTTGCGAACTCGACGATCAGGATGCCGTGCTTGGTGATCAACCCCACCAGCGTGATCAACCCGATCTGCGAAAACACGTTCAGCGTGCCCCCGGCAAACTTCAAGGCCAGCAAGGCGCCGACCATGGACAAGGGCACCGACAGGAGGATCACGAAGGGATCCACGAAACTCTCGAACTGCGCCGCCAGCACCAGGAAGATGAACAGCAGCGCAAGCACGAAGACCACGCCCAACGCGCCTGAACTGGCACGGAACTCGCGGCTGACGCCGTTCAGCTCAGTGGCGTAACCGGCCGGCAACACGCGCTGTGCGGCGCCGTCCATGAAGGTCAGCGCTTCGCCGAGTGAGTAGCCCGGCGCCAGGTTGGCCGTCAGGGTGACCGAACGCCGCTGGTTGAAGTGGTTCAGCTCGCGCGGGCTGACGGCCTCGCGCACCTTCACCAGCGACGCCAACGGCACCATGGTGTCGTTGCGTCCGCGCACGAAGATCTTCTCGATGTCGTCGGGCGTGGTGCGGCCGCGGCCCTCGGTCTGCACCAGCACGTCGTACTGTTCGGCGTCGCGCTTGTAGCGCGTCACGACGCGGCCACCCAGCATCGTTTCGATGGTGCGCGCCACGGTGTCTACCGACACACCCACGTCGGCGGCGCGCGCGCGGTCGACATCGATGAAGATCTCCGGCTTGTTCAGTTGCAGGTCGCTGTCGGGCTGCACGATGCCCGGGTTCTTCTGCATCTCGGCGATCATGGCCTGCGAGGCACGCGCCATGTTGTTGTAGCTGTCACCACTGACCAGCACGAAGTTGATGGCACGTTCGCGGAAACCCTGACCCAGGCTGGGCGGCGTGATGGGGAAGGCGCTGATGCCCGGCAGACCGGCCAGTTGGGGCAGCAGCTTCTGCGCCAGTTCCTGCGTGGTGATGTTGCGTTCGGTCCAGTCGACCGTGCGCAGCACCCCGAAGGCGTTCGACACGCCGCCGCCGCCGATGAACATGAAGCGACGGTCGAACTCGGGGTACTGCGCAGTGATGCGCTCGATGGCGTCCAGGTAGCGCGCCGTGTACTCCAGCGTCGCGCCATCGGGCGCCCGAATCGGCATCGAGATGACACCGCGGTCTTCCAGCGGCGACAACTCGCTCTTGGCCGTGGTGTACAGCTGGTAGCTGCCGCCAGCGGAAACCAGCATCACTAACAGCACCACCCAGCGGTGAACCAAGGTCCAGCTCAGCATGCGGCCATAGCCCCGCGTCATGCCGCTGAAGAAGCTTTCCATCGCGCGGTCGAACCGGGTGGGCTTGGCCGTGTGGCGCAAGAGCTTGCTGCACATCATGGGCGTCAAGGTCAGGGCGACGAAGCCCGATACGATCACCGCGCCGGCCAACGTCAACGCGAACTCGCCGAACAAGCGCCCGGTGCGGCCCGGTGTGAAGGCCAGCGGCGCGAACACGGCCGCCAGGGTCAGCGTCATGGCGACCACGGCAAAGCTGATCTCCTTGGCGCCCTTGATCGCGGCCTGGAACGGCTCCAACCCCTCTTCAATGTGGCGGTAGATGTTTTCCAGCACCACGATGGCGTCGTCCACGACCAGCCCGATGGCCAGCACCAGGGCCAGCAGCGTCAGCGTGTTGATGGTGAAGCCGGCCAGTGCAATCAGCGAAAACGTACCGATGAGACTGACCGGGATGGTGATGAGCGGGATGATCGACGCCCGCATCGTGCGCAGAAAGAAGAACACCACCAGGGCCACCAGCACCACCGCTTCAGCCACGGTGGTGTAGACGGCCTTGATGGAGCGGTCGATGAAGACCGAGTTGTCGTTGGCCTGGATGACGGTGACCGAAGGCGGCAGGTCGCGCTGGATCTGCGGCATCAGCGCGCGCACGCCGTCGGCCACTTCCAGCGGGTTGGCCGTGGCATTGCGGATGACGCCGGTGCTGATGGACGGCACGCCGTTCAGGCGCACGCGCGAACGTTCGCTGGCCGCGGCTTCCTGCACCCGCGCCACGTCGCGCAGGCGGATGAAGTTGCCGCCGACGTTGCGCAGCACGATGTCGTTGAACTGCGCCACCGTGTTGAGGTCGGTGCGCGCCGTGACGCTGAACTCGCGCTGCTGGCTTTCGATGCGGCCGGCCGGCACCTCCAGGTTCTGCCGCCGCAGGGCGTCTTCCACGTCCTGCACGGTCAGCCGGTACGAGGCCAGGCGGTCCGGGTCCAGCCAGATGCGCATGGCAAAGCGGCGGTCGCCGCCGACCTGCACGTCGGCCACGCCCGTCACCGTCTGCAGGCGCGGCTTGACGACGCGGTTGATCAGGTCGGTCAGCTCCAGCGGGCCCATGGTCTCGCTGGTGTAGGCCAGCCAGATGGTCGGCGTGGCGTCGGCCTCGACCTTGCTGATGACGGGCTCGTCGGCGGCATCCGGCAAGCGGCCGCGCACGCGGGCGACGCGGTCGCGCACCTCGGCGGCAGCGGTGTCCGGGTCCTTGCTGAGCTTGAAGCGCACCGTGATCTGGCTGCTTTCGGTGCGCGACACCGAGGTCATGATGTCGACACCGTCGATGCCGGCGATGGAGTCTTCCAGCGGCTTGGTGACCTGCGACTCGATGACCTCGGACGACGCACCCAGCAAACGTGTGTTGACGTTGACCAGCGGCTCGTCGATGCGCGGGTACTCGCGCAGGCTGAGTTCCTTGAACGACACCAGGCCGACCAGCACCAGCAGCAAGGACATCACGCAGGCCAGCACCGGCCGGCGGATGGATGTCTCGGAGATTCGCATGGGGTTTCCTTGCCTTCGCGTGGGGTGGGTCAGGGCTGGGCTGCAGGCCGTGGCTTGCCGCCGGCCGTTGACGCTGCTGCAGCCGGCGGGCCCGGCGGACGCGACAGGTCGACGACGCGCACGGGCACCGATTCACCGCGCAAGAGCCGTCCATGGCCCGCCGTGACCACTGCATCGCCGGCCTTCAGGCCCTCGAGAATCTCGACCTTGCCCGGCAGTCTGAGGCCGATCTTGGCCTCCAACCGCTGCGACACCTTCTTGCCGTCGGCACTGTCGACCACCTTGAAGATCAGCTGCCGGCCACCCTGCGGCACCAGCGCTTCTTCGGGCACGACCACGGCGCCTTCGCGCACGCTGAAGACCACCCGCGGCCGGGCGAACATGCCGGGCTTGAGCAAGGCGCCGCGGTTGTCCACGGCGGCGCGCACCCGCATGGCGCGGCCGTTCGGGTCGACCTGTGAATCGAGCGCGTCGATGCGGCCCTTGAACACCTGGCCGGGCAAGGCGTCCAGCGACAACTCCACCGGCTGGCCGGTGCGCACGCGCGCGATGTAGCGCTCGGGCAGCGTGAATTCGACATGCAGGCCGGACAGGTCTTCGATGCTGACGAGGTCGGCACCGTCCTTCACGTAGTCGCCCACCTGCACCGAACGGATGCCCAGGGTGCCGTCGAACGGCGCCAGCACGCGCATGCGGGCGGCCTGGGCCTGCGCCAGCGCGACCTGCGAGTCGGCCACCTGCTGGCTGGCCAGGTTCTGGTCGACCACGCTCTGGCTGACGAAGTTTTGCGCCAGCAACTCGCGGCTGCGCTGCAGGTTGGTGCGCGTGATGCTGGCCTGGGCCTGGGCCTGCTGCAGTTGGGCCTGCTGCAGAGCGTCGTCGAGTTGCACCAGCACCTGGCCGCGCTTGACGCGGTCGCCATCGCCGAACCCCAGGCGTGCGATGCGGCCGCTGGTCTCGGGGCGCAGCATCACGCCTTGGCGGGACTTGAGCGAGCCCACCGCAAACACGTCGTCCGACAGCGTCATGCCCTCGGCGCGCGCCACCTCCACCGCGGCGGGCCCGCCAGGCCCACCACCGCCGGGTCGTCCGCCAGCTGCACCGGGCCCACCTGCCCCGGGTGCCGCAGCACCGCCAACGGGGCCAGGTGGCCCGCCAGCGGCCTGGGGCGCGGAGTCAGCACGGTTTTGCCACCACCAGGCCCCGCCGCCGGCCAAGGCAATACCGATCACGGCAACGAGGGTGTAGGTCTTGTTCTTCAATGTGGTTTCCCGCGTACGACTGCAAACCTTCGAGTTTATTCGCCGCAGCGTAGGGGCGTACGGGGCCCGTCCCGGTGACTCCCAGCCTGTCTCAGCGCGGTCAGGCCGCCAGGTTGTCGATCCCACGGTTGGCCAGGCGGTCAGCGCGCTCGTTGCCAGGGTCCCCGGAATGCCCCTTGACCCAGCGCCACGTGACATCGTGCCCGGCGTTGAGCGTGTCCAGCCGTTGCCACAGCTCGACGTTCTTCACCGGCTTCTTGTCCGCCGTCAGCCAGCCGCGCGCCTTCCAGCCGTGGATCCAGGCCGTGATGCCCTGGCGCACGTACTGGCTGTCGGTGTAGATCGTCACCTGGCAGCGGCGTTTCAGCGATGCCAGCGCCTCGATCGGGGCCGTGAGCTCCATGCGGTTGTTGGTGGTGAGTGCCTCGCC
>JANNWL010000288.1:0-5945 GCA_031414735.1 Burkholderiales bacterium
ATGCGGTGCAGCGTGACCTTCAGCGCCTTGCCGCTCAGGTGGCTGTCGACGAGGCGCAACACGCCGGCCGTGTCCAGGCCCTCCAGCCTGAACAGCGCCTTGTGCCACCACAAATGTCCGGAGAACCCATTCCCCTCGGCCCACGCCGGCTGATGCGTGCGCAGCCAGGCGGCACCTTCTTCATAGCGGCCCTGCATCTCCATCACATGGGCCACGGCGTGCACGGCCCAGGGCACGCGCGGGTTGGCGGCCAGGGCGCGGCGACCGGCTTCTTCGGCCTCGGGGTAAAGGTTGTTTTCTTCCAGGCCGAAGGCGTGCAGCGCCAGCACGTAAGGGTGCAGCGGGTCGGACTCGCTCCATTCGGGCAGGGCGCGCGCCGGGCGCAGGCGCAGTGCCGTGGTGTCGCCGCGGTAGAAGTCCCAGGACTGCGCCCACTGCAGCGCCAGCGCATCGCGCGGGTGGTCGACCAGCAGCGCGTCCCAGGTGCAGCAGGCGCTTTGCCAGCGGCCGTCCAGCACCTGCTGCACGGCTTCGAGGTGGCCGCGTTCACGGGCCGTCGCCGAGGCCGTCAGCTCCCGGGCTGCGGACAGGTGTGCCGCGGCCTCGTCGCGCATGCCGGGCTCCGTCAGGCTGAGCAGAAAGCCGGCCTTCATCACATGCGGCAAGCCCCAGGCGGGGTCGGCGGCGATGGCGGTGTCCAGGTCGGCCATCGGCACGTCGTAGAACGACATCATTCGCCACAGCGCGGTCTCCACCGCATCGCGCGCAGCGGCCGACGCGCTGCCGCAAGGGTTGTCGCGAATGTCAGGCGTGGACATGGGCCGCAATGTAGCTTGCTGGCGTGACAGCCCCGGCCACGCCGGTGCTCAGCCCTTGGCCAGGAAGCGCTTGAGGTTGGTAGCGGCCTGGGCGCGCACCTTGGCGCGCAGGAACGGTGACCAGCCCAGCAACAGCCCCGGCGTGCCCAGGGCCTGGCGGGCCCAGCGCCAGAAGTCGAAGCGGTCGGTGTGGCGCGTGATGAGGCCGGCGGCGTCGAACTCGAATTCCGCATCGATGACGTTGTGCACCACGCGGCCGGTGGCCGAGTACAGGTAGGTCGGCTCCCAGCGCGCGCTGCGCTCGGTGAGGGCGCTGACTTCCAGCTTCCACTGCGCCATGCCTTTGGCCCGCACGGCTTCGCACAGCATGCGCCACATGCCGCCGATCTGTTCGCGTCCGCGCAGTGAGAAGGCTTCGTCGTCAAAGCGGGCGTCAGCCGCGTAGCAGGCCTGCATGGCGCTGGCATCCAGCTGCGCAAAGGCCGCGTACAGGCGGCCGATGGTGGCGGCACTCATCACTTGGTGGGCGGCGGCGCCCAGCTCACGGCGGCCATGTCGTTGACGACGATGGGTGAGCTGCTCCACAGCCCGCGCAAGCCGCGCCGCGACACCGCCACCTGGGCCGGGTTCCAGATGAACACGTTGACTGCGTCCTCGGTGATCTGGCGCTGGATATCGCGCCACAGCACGCCCTTGTCGCTCATCTTCGACACGGCCAGCAAGGTGGCGACATAGCCGCGTACCTTGGAACTGTCGTAGCCGAAGTAGTAGTCGGGGTTGGCGTAGGCGGTGGCGTAGTCCAGCGGCTCGACATGGTTGATCAGAGTGAGGTCGAAGTTGCCCTTGAAGGGGCCGGCCAGCCACTGGTCCCACTCCATGTTCTCGATTTTGGCCCGTATGCCTACCTGGGCCAACTGCGCCGCGATGAGCGGGCCCCCCCGCCGGGCGTACTCGGGCGGCGGCAGCGCCAATGTCACATCCAGCGGCGCGGTGATGCCCGCCTCGAGCAGCAAGGCGCGCGCCTTGGCCGGGTCGTGGGGGTAGACCTTGGTCAGGTCGACATAGCCCAGGTCCATCGGCGAGAAATGGCTGCCGATGGGCGTGCCCCGGCCGGGCTGGGCGCCGTCGATGTAGGCCTTGCGGTGGTTGGCGGGCGTCAGCGCGCGGCGCACGCGCACGTCGTTGAAGGGCGTCTTGCGGTTGTTGATGGCCAGGATGCCCTTGCCCGACGTGCCGCCGACCTCGACCGCGAAGCGCCTGTCGCCCTGGAACTGCTTGAGCGCCTGCAAGGCACCGAAGCGCGGCATCGCGTCGATGCTGCCGTCGCGCAGGGCAGCCACCTGCGCCACCGGGTCCTCGATGAAGCGGAAGGTGACGCGCTTGAGCCGGACCTTGGCGGCATCGCGGTGGCCGTCCCACTTGACCATCGTCACCGCCTTGTCCTTCTCCCACTTCTCCAGCTTGTAGGGGCCCGTGCCCACCGGCCGGGTGGCGGCGTTGGCGGCGGAGTCGGGGTGCAGGATGACAGCGGTGTTCTCGCCCAGGCGAAACGGCGCCATGCCGTCGGCGTCGTCGAGCACCAGCACCACGGTGTGGGCGTCTGGCGTGGTGATGCTCTTGATGTTGTCGAAGAACGACTGTTTCGCCTTGTTGGTGCTGTTGGGTGCGCGCGCACGCTCGAAGCTGAACTTCACGGCCGCTGACGTGAAGGGCTTGCCGTCGGAGAACTTGACACCCTGGCGCAGTTTGAAGGTGTAGGACTTGCCTTCTTCGTCGTGGTCCCAGGCCTCGGCCAGCAGCGGCAGCACGGCGCCGTCCTGGGTGATGCGCGTCAGGCCCTCGAAGACGTTGAGGTGCGAGATTTCACCAATGCTGCCCGCTGACGAGGTGGTCGGGTCCAACCCCAGGGGCTCGAGCACGAGGCCCAGGGTCACGCTGTCCCGCGGTGTCTGCGCCAGCACGGCAGGCGCAGCGGTGGCCAGGGGCAGTCCAGCAAGCAGGGTGTTGAAGCTGCGGCGGTCTAGGCTCATGCGCGTCTCTCCTGATCTTTGGTGGTGCCTGACGGGCCCGACGGATTCTGCGTCAACCCGCGCCGGACAAACCGCCGCGCCTGCGGGCGCCGGGCAGGGCAGCCAGCAGGCGCTGCGTGTAGGGGTGCTGCGGGTGGGTGAACAAGGTCTGCGGCGGGCCTTGCTCGACGATGCGACCCTGCTGCAGCACGATGACCTCGTCGCACACCCGGTCCACCACCGCCAGGTCGTGGCTGATGAAGAGGTAGCTCAGGCCGTGGCGCTCTTGCAGGTCCTGCATCAGGTTGAGCACCTGGGCCTGCACCGACACGTCCAGCGCGCTGACGGGCTCGTCGGCAACGATCAGTCTCGGCCGCGTGATCAAGGCACGTGCGATGGCGATGCGCTGGCGCTGGCCACCGGAAAACTCGTGCGGGTACTTGTCCAGATCGGCCGCGCCCAGGCCGACGGCGTCCAGCGCCTCGCGCGCCCGCTCGCGCCGCTGCGCAGTACTGGCCACGTGCCCGGCGCCGCGCAGCAGGGCCAGCGGCTCGGACACCGTCTGCAGCACCGTGCGGCGCGGGTCGAGCGAGCTGTAGGGGTCCTGGAACACCATCTGCAGCCCGGCGCGGGCTTGCCGCAGTGCCGCGGCCGACAGGCCGTGCAGGTCGCGGCCGTCAAACAGCACCTGGCCTGCGTCGGGCCACTCCAGCGCCATCACCAGCCGCGCCAGCGTGCTCTTGCCCGAACCCGACTCGCCGACCACGCCCAGGCTGCGGCCGGCGTGCAGGGTGAAGCTCACGCCGTCCAGCGCCTGCACGGCTGGCGGCGCCATGAACAGGGCCTGACGCGGCAGGCGGTAGCGCTTGGCCAAGTCCTGGACGACGAGCAGCGGCGCGGTCACCATGGCCCTGGACGCAAGCAGCGCACCACGTGGCCAGGGCCCACCACCACGGGCGGCGGCGGTGCCACCCGGCAGTCGGCCACGACGCGGGGGCAACGCTCGGCAAAGGGGCAACCGGCAGGCAGGTCGACCAGCGTCGGCACGCGCCCGGGGATGGTGGCCAGGCGGTCGCCGCGCGCCAGTCCCAGGCGCGGCCGTGCGCCAAACAGGCCCCGGGTGTAGGGGTGTGCGAGCTGCTCGATCACCGCCGCCGTGGGGCCGCTTTCAACCACCGTGCCACCGTACATCACCACCAGTTGCGCCACGCGGTCGGCCATCACATCCAGGTCATGGCTGATCAGCACCAGACCCATGCCGTCTTCGCGCACCAGTTCGGCAATCAGGTCCAGCACCTCGCGCTGCAGCGTCACGTCCAGCGCCGTGGTCGGTTCGTCGGCGATCAACAGGTCCGGCGCGCAGGCCAGCGCCATCGCAATCACCACGCGCTGGCGCTGCCCGCCCGAGAGCTGGTGCGGGTAAGCGTCCAGCCGCGTGGCTGCCTGGGGCAATTGCACGCGTTCCAGCAGGCGCAGCGCCTCGGCGCGGGCCTGCTCGCGCGACAGCCCCCGGTGGACGCGCAGCGGCTCCGCGATCTGCCGGCCCACGGTATGCAGCGGGTTCAGTGCGGTCATCGGTTCCTGAAACACCATGGCGATGCGGTCGCCGCGCAGGCGGCACCAGTCGGCTTCGGGCAGCGTGGTGAGTTCCTGACCGTCGAAGCGGATCGATCCCGCGACCTGGGCGCCTTCCGGCAGCAGGCCCATGAGTGCCAGCGCGGTGAGCGACTTGCCGCAGCCCGACTCGCCGATGAGGCCCAGTGTCTGCCCGCGTTCCAGCGTGAACGACACACCACGCAGCGCGGAGGCGGCGCCACGCGCGGTGTTCAGCCTGACGCGCAGGTCGGTGACGGCGAGCAGGGGAGCAGGGGTGACCATGGCAGCTGCGACCACGCGGGTGTGGGCTCAGCGCCGCAACAGGTCGAGGTACGCGCCGGCAATGCGCTCCGCACCTGCCAGCCCCAGTGATTGCATCAGCGCCTCGGCAATGGCCGTACCGTCAGCGTCGGTCTGGGCTTCGGTCAGCAGCACTTCCAGCTCCATGAAGTCGCCCAGGCCCTCGACGCGGTCGAGGTGGATGCGGGTGGTGCCGGCCCGCAGCAGCCAGCGCTGCTTGCGCACGCGGCCGGCCGTGCCGCAGGCGCGGGCCAGGGCTTCGCGCAGCGTCTGGGCATCGGGCACGGGCACGCGCACGTAGTCGCTGGCGCGGGTGTCGCCGTGGTCGGGGCGGTGGTAGTGGATGAGCTCGGCACTGCCGTCGGCAAACTCGCGCAGCTTGAGACGGCCGTGGGGCACGCTGAAAAAGGTGTCGTCCTGCAGGATGAGTTCGGGTCCGCCGCCGGCGACTTGCCGCGCGCGCGGCAGGATGGCCTCGACGTTGGTGATGCGAGCCTTGATCTCGATGTTGCGCGGCATCCGGCGTTCACGCCTCTTCTGCGGCGATCTGCCGCAGGGCTTGCTCGAAGACCTCGGGCGGTTGTCCGCCGGAGATGAGGTGGCGGTCGTTGATGACGACCGCGGGCACCGACTGGATGCCGGCCTGCTGCCAGAAGCGCTCGGCCTGGCGCACGTCGTCGGCATGGGCGTCGCTGGCGAGCACCGCGGCCGCGGCCTGCGCGTCCAGACCCGCGGCGGCGGCCAGTTCCAGCAGCACCTCGTGGGAGCCCGGGTTGCGGCCGTCGCCGTGGTAGGCCTGCAGCAGTGCGTGCTTGAGGCTGCGCTGCCCATTACCGCCCTGCAGGCCAGCCCAGAGCAGCAGGTGTGGGCGTCGAAGGTGTTCCACACGCGCAAGCGGTCACCGAACTGAAAGCCCACCGCCGCGCCACGTTCCCGCAGGTGCGCGCGGTTGGCGGCAAGTTGTTCGTCGCCCATGCCGTATTTGGCCTTCAGGTATTCGCCGGCGTCTGCGCCCTCGGCGCCCATGGTCGGGTTGAGCTCGAAAGGCTGGAAGTGCAGCGCCACGGTCACGTCTGGGCCTAGGCGCTGCAGCGCCGTTTCCAGTGCGTTCAGGCCGACGGCGCACCACGGGCAGGCCACGTCGGAGACGAAGTCGATCTTCATGAGCGGGTCCTCTCTTCGGGAGCAAAAGGGGGCAGCGATGCCCATCAACGCTGGCGCG
>JANNWL010000289.1:0-3763 GCA_031414735.1 Burkholderiales bacterium
CGCGTGGCGGCCCATCACCACGCCCACGTAGACGCCAGGCAGCGCCGCGTTGTCCAGGTTGGCGCCGGCAAAGGCCTGGGCCACGAAGCGCGCGGCCGAGGGGTAGCCGGGCGTGTGGTCGCTGCCGACCAGGTCGTTGTCGATGGTCTTGGGGATGTGGATGGTACGCAACGGGTAGCCGGCCTTGTGCGCTTCTTCGGACACGATGCGCACGGTGTCCGACGAGTCGTTGCCGCCGATGTAGAAGAAGTGCTCGATCTCGTGGGCCTGCAGCACCTTGAAGATTTCCTGGCAGTAGGCCAGGTCGGGCTTGTCGCGCGTGGAGCCCAGCGCCGACGATGGCGTGCCCGCGACCAGCTCCAGGTTGTGGCTGGTCTCCTGCGTCAGGTCGACAAAGTCTTCACCCACGATGCCGCGCACGCCATGGCGCGCGCCGTAGATGCGCTTGACCTCGCGGAAACGGCGCGCTTCCAGCACCACGCCCACCAGCGACTGGTTGATGACGGCGGTGGGGCCGCCGCCCTGGGCGACCAGAACCTTTCCGGAAGACATGGGCTTGCTCCTTTGCAATCGGTACCCGCACCGCGGCGCGGGCTGGCAGGCCTTGCATCGTAGCGGCTGCGCCTGTGCCCGCAGTCACCCACAATCGCGCGGCCACTCGCTGTACCCGCTGCATGCACCGCACCCTCTTCGACACCCCCGTTGTCAACACGCTTCTTCGCGCCTTCTCCGTCCAATTTTTGCGCCTGCAGGGGTGGCAAGTTCAGGGCACACTGCCGCCCGAGGCCAGCAAGTCGGTGCTCATCGCCGCACCCCACACCAGCAACTGGGACCTGCCCTACACGTTGATGCTGGCCTTCGTGCTGCGCCTGAACGTGTACTGGATAGGCAAGGCCAGCCTGTTCCGCTGGCCGTTCGGCCCGGTGATGCGCTGGTTGGGCGGCATTGCGGTGGACCGTTCGCGCAGCAACAACCTGGTCGCTGCATCGGCCGCGGCCCTGGTCAACGCCGACGGCCCGACGCAGCTGGTGATACCGCCCGAAGGCACGCGCGGCAAGACGCGGCAGTGGAAGACGGGCTTTTATTACATTGCCCTGGAAGCCCGCGTGCCCATCGTGCTGGCCTTCGTCGACTACGAACGAAAGGTCGGTGGCCTGGGCCCCTTGTTCACGCCCACCGGCGACGTCGAGCGCGACCTGGCGCAGATCAAGCTCTTCTACGCGCCCATCAAGGGGCGTCGGCCGACGCAGTTCGACGCCCAGTAGGCGGCGCTGGCCGGCTACTGCCCGAGCACCCTGACCTCCGCCAGGCTCAGGTAATCGGTGCCTTGGAGCTGCACCTTCACGAAGCGCCCCTGGGCCACCACCGGCAGCGTGATGCTGTCTGCGCCGTTCAGTGAGACGACCTGCGCGCGTGCCACCGTGGGGTCGGCGATCAGCTGCGCCAGGCTGCGGCCCGCCATGTCGGTGGCAGACACGAACACCACGAAGTTCGACAGGCGCGTCGCGCAGCAGTCGGTGCGGTTGAAGACCTGCACCGTCTGCACCGCGCGGGATTGGCCCAGGTCGACCTGCCACCAGGCCTGCGCGTCGAGCATCGTGTGCGTGACGGAGTTGTTGGCATAGACGCCATCGATGTTGCCGTCCACCGCACGCGACGCCGCGCCGCCCCAACCCAGCGACGAGGTCGATGTCGGCTGGCCCAGCGCCAGGTTGGACGGGCCCGGTGCCGCACCCACACCCATCACCCGCACCTCGGCCAGGCTCAGGTAGTTCGTCCCCGCCAGCTGCACTTTCACGAACCGGCCCTGCGTCACCATCGGCAACGTGACGCTGGCTGCGCCATCGAGTGAGGCCACCCGCACACGCACCACGCCCGTGTCGGCGATCAACTGCGCCAAGGTCCTGCCGCTCATGTCGGTGCTGGACACAAAGACATAGAAGTCCGCCAGCCGCTCGGTGCAACAGTCGCTGCGGTTGAAGATCTCGACGGTTTGAATCGCGCCCGTCTGGCCCAGGTCCACCTGCCACCAGGCCTGCGCATCGGCCAGGGTGTGGGTGACGGAGTTGTTGGCGTAGTTGCCGTCGGTGCTGCCGTCGACGGCGCGGGATGGTGTGCCGCCCCATCCGAGCGACGACGAGGTGGCCATGCGCCCCAGTGCCAGGTTGACGCAGTTACTCGTGCAGTTGCTCGCCGCGTTCGCGGTGACGAAGAAGCCGCTGCTGGGGCTGGATCGGTTGCCCGCGGCGTCGCGTGCGACCACGCTGACCAGGTACTGCGTGGCCGGTTGCAGGTTGCTGACCAGGATGCAGCAGTTGGCGACGCTGTAGGTCGTACCTGCGACCGTGACCTCGTAGCCCACCACGGCGACGTTGTCGGTGGACGAGGCCCAGCTCAGCACCGCGCTGTCGGCCGTGATGGCGCTGGCCGTCGGCGTGCCGGGCGGCGTCGGGGCCTGCGTGTCCGGGCCGCCCGGCGCGTCGGGCGTGTCACCGGTGCGCTTGATGCTGATGCTGTTGGCCGGGACGTTGATGGCCATGCCATCCGAGAAGCTCACGAAGCGCGGACTGCTGCCCAGGTTGTAGGCCACGTAGCTGAGCAAGCCCGCCTTCTTGAAGACCACCGCCGCCGGGTAGTTGGAGGTGACCGTGCCCTTGCCGCTTTCGACCTGCCCCAGGCCCTTGAAGGCCTGGATCCAGTGGTAGGTGTGCGCCTTGCTTTCGCCTTCTTCGACGGTGTAGTTCAAGTTGACGGTGTTGAAGTCGTCCAGCGCGCGTGGCGCGTCGGTCATGGCCAGGATGTTCCACCAGATATCGGACCACTGGCCCACGGCCAGCCCCGACGGCTGGCCGTTGGACGACTGCGACAGGCCCAGCGTCACATAGTCGCGCAGGTAGTCGGCGTGCTGCCCGATGTGCAGCACCAGCGGGTTCAGTGGCAGGCCCTGGATGCCCAGGATGTGCGCGTAGGCGCCGCTGAACCAGGTCGAAAAATCCGCGCCAGCACCCCAGATGATGGACGTGGCCAGCCGGGTGTAGCCGGCAGGGAAATTGTTGAAGTCGCCGCCCAGGCCGCGGAAGGCGTCGAGGTTGTTCCAGTACTCCCAGTACGCGGCCGTGGTCGAGGCGTGCAGGTAGACGCCCCGGTCGACCAGTGCCTGGTTGTTGGTGATCAAGCCGTACAGCACGATGGCGCCATAGGCATTGGCCGCTTCAGAGGTCGATTCGTTGTTGTTGCCGAGCGCGAAGTTGGCGTGGCCTGACGCCCACGAGAACCCGTTGGCGGGGTCGAAGTTGCGCAGGTAGGGAAACATCGGGTCGTCGCGCCCGGCCGCAAAGTCACGGATCAGCAGTTCAACCATCGGCCCGTAGGCGTCGCTGCGGCACCAACTGGCGTCGACGCGGCACACCTCGGCGGCCGCACGGATGAAGTAGCCGTAGTGGAAGTGGTGGTCGTTGAGCTGCTGGTGGCTGCCAAAGGATTCTTCCAGCCCGAGCAAGGTGCTCCAGTCCTTGTCTCAGGCGAAGTACTTGGTCTTGTCCTGGGGGCCGGTGTTGTTGGACCTGAACCAGTCGGCGAGTTCGCTTTTCAGCCAGTTGACGAGGCTGTCGGCCTCAGTCGTCATGCCGATGCTGCGCGCGATGGCCGCCACCTCGGACACCTTGCCGTAGGCCTTGCCTGACCAGTAGGTGTCGTTCTTCGGGTTCCAGACCGCCGGGCCCTGGGCCATGAACTGCGTCACCAGCGTGCGCAGCCGGGTCTC
>JANNWL010000290.1:0-34731 GCA_031414735.1 Burkholderiales bacterium
GCCCGCCAGGTTGGCCACCACGCCCATGGCCTCGTAGAGCAGGAACAGGAAGGCCAGCGTGAAGGGCGAGTAGCCCAGCCGGTAGAAGTGCAGCAGCACCAGCATGCGCAGCGCGCCGTCGGTGAGCGTGAAGCCCCAGTAGGCGGCGGTGACGATGGCGTAGTTGCGGGTGCCGGAGTTCATCGTGCCGCCACCCGGTTCACAGGCCGTGCGCGTCCATGTGGCAGGCCAGGTCGACCATGCGGCAGGCGTAGCCCATCTCGTTGTCGTACCAGGCGTAGACCTTCAGCATCGTGCCGTCGGTGACCAGGGTGGACAGCGCGTCGACGATCGCCGACCGCGTGTCGCCGGCGTAATCGGCGCTGACCAGGGGCCGTTCTTCAATGCCCAGGATGCCCGCCAAATGCCCCGCAGCGGCGGCGGCGAAGAGGCGATTGACTTCCTCGGCGGTCGTCTCACGCTTGAGCTCAAAGACGCAGTCCGTGAGCGAGGCGTTGAGCACCGGCGCGCGCACGGCGTGGCCGTTGAGCTTGCCCTTCAGCTCCGGGTAGATCAGCGCGATGGCCGTGGCGCTGCCGGTGGTGGTGGGCGCCAGGCTGAGCATGGCGCTGCGCGCGCGTCGCAAGTCCTTGTGCGGCGCGTCGACCATCAGGTTGGTGTTGGTCGGGTCGTGAATGGTGGTGATCTGCCCATGGCGGATGCCGATGGCTTCGTGCACGACCTTGACCACCGGCGCCAGGCAATTGGTCGTGCAGGACGCCGCCGTGACGATGCGGTGCTGTGCGGGGTCGTAGAGCCCGTGGTTGACGCCGACGACGATGTTCAAGACGCCACCGACCTTGACCGGCGCGGCCACGATGACGCGCTTGGCGCCGCGGTCCAGGTGGCCCTGCAGGGTATCGGGCGTCAGGAACTTGCCGGTGCACTCCAGTACCAGGTCCACACCCAGGTCACCCCAGTCGATCTCGCCCGCCGTGGCGTGCGATGAGAAGCTCAGTGTCCGGTCGGCGATGCGGACGGTGTTATCGCCTTGCGCCGCAATGTCTGCGCGCCAGCGGCCCTGCACGCTGTCGAAAGCCAGCAGATGGGCCGTGGCCGCTGCGCCGCCCTTGAGTTCGTTCAGGTGCACGACCTCCAGCCGGTTCGCAGCGCGCGGGTCGTCTGCCTGCCGTTGGGCCGCCCCCAGGGCTGCACGCAGTGCCAGGCGGCCGATGCGGCCCATGCCGTTGATGCCCACTCTCATGTTGCGAACTCCGTGTTCAAGGATTTATTCATATATTTCGAGTAACGTAGAAAGATTAGCGGGACTCCATGACTGTTTTGTGAAGGTTCTCGGCCTTCGTTCAGGTGGCGGGGTGCGCCAGATTGCGTATGTGGGTGGGCCCGGCGTGCGCTTCGATCTCGGCGATCAGCCCCGTGAACAGGCCCAGCGTGGACAGCGCTTCCAGCACCACGAACATCGGGGCCACGAGCAGGCCGACGATGTCGTCAGCGAAGGCCGGTTTGCGCCCCTCGTACCAGTGACCGATGTACTGGATTGCCCAGCCAACCACGAACAGCCCCAGCCCCCAGCCCAGTCCGCCGGCCAGCCAGTTGCCTGCGCTCAAGGGCTGGGCCAGCACCAGCAGCACGCCGTTGACCAGGCTCACCGCCAGCCCCAGGGCCAGCTGGCCGCGCGTCAGGTACCAGGCCGTGGCCAGGACGAAGACCACGAGCGCCGGTGTCAGTGTGGCCGCGCCGACGGCGAAGCGCGGCATCGACAGCAGCACCAGCACGCCGAGCACGATCATCGGCACGCCCACGAAGTGCGTGAGGATGTTGCGCCTGTCGCGGTGGTACTCGGCGTACTGTTTGAGCAAGACGGTGGCAGGGCGGAAGGGGGTGGCCATGGCGTGTTCTCCGAAGGGCCTGGGGACTCTAGCGCAGACTTCTAGAATCCTTGCAACTTCGACACGGGCCGGCCAAGAGCAGCAAATGACCATCAAGAGTGACAAGTGGATACGCCGCATGGCGCAAGAGCACGGGATGATCGAGCCTTTCGAGCCTGGCCAGGTGCGCCTGTCGCCGGCTGGCGAGAAGATCGTCAGCTACGGCACCAGCAGCTACGGCTACGACATCCGCTGCGCCCCCGAATTCAAGGTCTTCACCAACATCTACAGCACGGTGGTGGACCCGAAGAACTTCGACCCCAAGAGCTTCGTCGACATCGAGAGCGATGTCTGCATCATCCCGCCCAACAGCTTTGCACTGGCGCGCACGCTGGAGTACTTCCGCATCCCGCGCAACGTGCTCACCATTTGCCTGGGCAAGAGCACCTATGCGCGCTGCGGGATCATCGTCAACGTCACGCCCTTCGAGCCCGAATGGGAAGGCTACGTGACGCTGGAATTCAGCAACACCACGCCGCTGCCGGCCAAGATCTACGCGGGCGAAGGCTGTGCCCAGGTGCTGTTCTTCGAAAGCGACGAGGTTTGCGAGACCAGCTACAAGGACCGCGGGGGCAAGTACCAGGGTCAACGGGGTGTGACTTTGCCCAAGGCTTGACCAAGGGCGCTGGTTGAGCAGACCTCCCCGGGTTCTCCCGCACATTCAGGCGTACTATCGGGGCTTCGGTGGGCCGTGTGTCTGCCAGGAGCTAGCGATGAAACACCAGCCCGTTGTCCCGGCCGTGACCACCCCGGTAGAAGACAGTTCACCGCTTCCCCTGTTCGTGATGGCCCGCTTCCGCCGTCTCATGTTTGTCCAGGGTTGGTCGGTGGACCTGTCCCGGCTTTGTATCGACCCGGCGTACATGTACGAGTGCCTCGCCAGGGCCCACCATTGCGGCGAAGAACAGTTGCGCCGCGTCGCGCTGTTGCTTTTTGCGGGCTACGGCGCGAAGTCCGTCCCCGCCCTGGCTCACTGACCTGACGACCCGGCCGGCCCTTCTCGGGGCAAGCGCAGAATCCGGCCTGCGGCCACTTGGGTTGCGGGACGGGGGCGGGCAATGAAGTGGGAAGGCAATCGCCAGAGCGACAACGTCGAAGACCGCCGAACCGGGGGCGGTGCCGGCGGGGGCGGCCGGCCCGTTCTGGGCGGGCGCGGTATTGGCTTGGGTACCGTCGTGATCGCCCTGGTGGCCGGCTGGGTCTTTGGCATCAACCCCTTGACGGTGCTGGGTCTACTAAGCGGCGGCGACCCGGGTCAGCTTTCAGCACCTGCCGCGCCATCGGCCGGCGCGCGTGGACCCGCCACCGACCCGGCCACGGCCTTTGTACGCACCGTCCTGGCCGACACCGAAGATGTCTGGGGTGCCGTGTTCAGGCAGGCCGGTGGCAACTACCAGCAACCGACGCTGGTGCTGTTCCGCGGTCGGATCGCCACTGCTTGTGGCACGGGTGAATCCGCATCGGGGCCGTTCTACTGCCCGGGCGACAGCAAGGTTTACATCGACCTGGCCTTCTTCGACGCGCTGCGCACCCGACTGGGTGCGCCAGGCGATTTCGCCCAGGCCTATGTCATCGCGCACGAGGTCGGCCACCATGTGCAGAACCTCCTGGGTGTGACGGGCAAGGTCGACGCCATGCGCGGCAGGGTCTCGGCGGGGCAGATGAACGCCATGTCGGTGAAGGTGGAACTGCAGGCCGATTGCCTGGCTGGCGTGTGGGCACATCACTCGCAGCAGGGCAAAGGCTGGCTCGAGAAGGGTGACATCGAAGAGGCTTTGAACGCCGCGGCGCAGATAGGCGACGACACCTTGCAGCGCAAGTCGCAGGGCACGGTGGTGCCCGAAAGCTTTACCCACGGCAGCAGCCAGCAGCGCATGACGTGGTTCAAGCGCGGCCTGGACAGCGGCGCCGTGAAGCAGTGCAACACTTTCGAGGGTCGGCTTTAGCCGACCGATGTGTGATTTCCGGAAGGCTCTGGCCCTCAGCCGTCGATCAACGCCGGATCCCACGCGTGGACCTGCTGGCGTTGCTGGCCCAGCCCGGTGATGCCGAGCTCCATCACGTCACCGGCCTTCAGGTACACGGGCACTGGCTTGGCGCCCATGCCCACGCCGGGCGGCGTGCCGGTCGTGATCAGGTCACCCGGGTGCAGCGCCATGAAACGGCTGACGTAGCTGACCAATTCGGCCACGCCGAACACCATGGTGCGGGTGGTGCCGTTCTGCCAGCGGTGGCCGTTCACGTCCAGCCACAGCGCCAGTGATTGCGGGTCGCCGACCTCGTCGGCCGTGACCAGCCAGGGGCCGACGGGGCCGAAGGTGTCGCAGCCCTTGCCCTTGTCCCAGGTGCCGCCGCGCTCGATCTGGTACTCGCGCTCGGAGATGTCGTTGACGACGCAGTAGCCGGCCACGTGCGCCAGCGCCTGCGCCTCGGTCACGTAGCGCGCTTGCGTGCCGATGACGATGCCCAGTTCCACCTCCCAGTCGGTCTTGACGCTGCCTTGCGGCAGCACCACGGGGTGGTCGCAGCCCACGGCCACATGCGGCGGCTTCATGAAGATGATGGGCTCCTTGGGCACGGGCAAGCCGGCCTCGGCGGCGTGGTCGGCGTAGTTCAGGCCGATGCCCAGGAACTTGCCCATGCCTGTCCAGGGCACGCCGAGTCGGCCCTGGGGCACCTCGGGCAGGCTGGCCAAGTCCAGGCGGCGCAGCGCGTCCAGGCCGGCCGGTGACAAGGCGGCTGGCGTGAGGTCGGCCAACACGCCGGACAGGTCGCGCAAGCGGCCCTGGGCGTCGAGCACGGCCGGTTTCTCTTGGCCCTTGGGGCCGTGGCGAAGCAGTTTCAAGTCGTGTCTCCTGGTGGATGGGGTGGCTCAACCGCGCCCCACAAAGGGCATCTTGGTAGCCATCACGGTCATGAACAGCACGTTGGCTGCGAGCGGCAAGCGCGCCATGGCCATGAAGGTGCTGGTCACGGCTTCCATGTCCATGCGCGCTTCCGGGCGCAGGCTGCCGTCGGGCTGGCGCATGCCCTGGGCCATTTGCCTGGTCATGTCGCTGGCGACGTTGCCGATGTCGATCTGGCCCACGGCAACATCGAAGGCGCGCCCGTCCAGTGCGGCGGCGCGCGTCAGCCCGGTGATGGCGTGCTTGGTCGTGGTGTAGGCGATGGAGCCCGGCCGCGGCGCGTGTGATGAGATCGAGCCGTTGTTGATGATGCGTCCGCCCTGTGGCGACTGCGCCCGCATCAGCCTGAAGGCGTGCGACAGGCAGAAGAAGGCGCCGTTGAGGTTGATGTCCACCGCCTGCCGCCAGGCCGTGGCCTGCAGTTCGTCCGGCGAGGCGGCCGGCGGGAAGATGCCGGCGTTGTTGAACAGCAGGTCGAGCCGGCCAAAGCGTTGCTGCACGGTGTCGAACAGCGTCGCCACCTGGGCTTCCTGGCTCACGTCCACGGGCAGCGCAAGCGCCTGCCCGGCGTGCGTTCCGGCGGCAGCGATGGCCGCCTGCAAGGCGTCTAGCCGCCGACCGCTGAAGACCACATGCCAGCCGTCGTGCAGCAAGGCCGTGGCACAGGCCTGGCCGATGCCGGAGCCAGCGCCGGTGACGAGGGCAATGCGCGGTTCAGTCATGGGGCGGGCGTGGTCGTGGCGGGGTGCGAAGTGTCGCCCGTGAGCGCCGGGTCGAGGCCCCTATGATGCTTTCGAGCCACATCCACTGCCCGTCAACATCATCGCCATGACACTCCGCCCCACCGATCCCGACCTGCCCACGTTCACACAGATCACCCTGACCACCGGCGCCGATGGCCGGGCCCGTTTCGAGGTGCAGCCGCTGGTCCTGAGCGAAGGCAAACCGCAGGCGCGCCTGTCCCCGCTGCGGGCCAGCGGCGGCTACCAGCTGCGCCGCAGCCCGGTGGGTTTTCGCAGCGACTTCCACTGCACCGAGAACCCCCAGTGGGTCTTCATCCTGGCCGGCCAGATGGAGATCGGCCTGCAGGACGGCAGCGCGCGCGTCTTCGGGCCGGGAGAGCATTTCTACTCGGCCGACGTGCTGCCGCCGGGGGCTGTGTTCGACGCCAGCGTGCACGGCCACCGCAGCTGCCAGCGCGGCCCGGACCCGTTGGTGACTGTGTTCGTGCGCGACTGACCCGGGTGCTTCAAGCCGGCACATTGCAGGCGGCGTGCGCGGCGCAGGCCGTCTCAGCGCCACCAACCATAATCGAGCGGTGACCTTCAACCCAGCCGTCCAGGCCACGCCCGCGCCTACCTTGACTGCTGCCGCCCTGGGCGCGCAGCGTGGTGACCGACCTCTCTTCAAGGCCCTTGAGCTCAGCCTGCTGCCGGGCCAGGTGGTGTGGCTGCGGGGCCGCAACGGCCGTGGCAAGACCAGCCTGTTGCGGCTGCTGGCGGGGCTGTCCACGCCCGCGCGCGGCGCCGTGCTTTGCGAAGGCGTGCCGCTGTCGAAATGCCCGCCCGAATGGCGACGGCAGTTGCTGTACGTGGCCCATGCCAACGCCCTGAAAGACGACCTGACTGTGCACGAGGCCCTTTGCTTTCTGGGCGCCCTGCATGGCCGCACGCCCAGCAACGGCGAGATTCGCGCGGCGCTTGGTGCCTTGGGGGTAGGGCACCTGCACAGCGCCGCGGTGCGCACGCTCAGCCAGGGGCAGCGCCGTCGTTGCGCGCTGTCGCGCCTGGCGCTGCCGGAGTTTGCGGATGAGGCGGCGCACGGCGCCTCAATCTGGTTGCTCGACGAGCCCTACGACGCGCTGGACCAGGAAGGGGTGCTGGCGCTGCACGGCTTGCTGTCCGGCCACGCCCGCCAAGGCGGTAGCACTTTGCTGACCAGCCACCAGGCCGTGACCCTGCTTGACCCCGTGCCGACAGTGGTGGACCTTGATGCGTTTGCTGTCGGCCCATGAGGGCCCTGTTCCTGGCCGTGCTGATGCGCGACCTGCGCCTGGCGGCCAGGCGCCGCATCGATGCCTTGTTGCCGCTGGTGTTCTTCGTGGTGGCGATCAGCCTGTTCCCGCTGGGCGTCGGGCCCGAGCAGCAGACGCTGCGCCACATCGCCCCGGGTGTGGTGTGGGTGTGTGCCCTGCTGGCCACGATGCTCTCGGTGCAGCACCTGTATGCCGGCGACCAGGCCGACGGCTCGCTGGAACAGATGCTGCTGGCCCCGCAGTCGCCACTGGCCGTGGCTGCGGCCAAGTGCGTGGCGCATTGGCTGGTCAGCGGCTGGCCCTTGATTCTTGCCGCGCCCGTCGTGGGGCTGTGGTTCGACCTGTCGCTGCCCGCGCTGGGCTCGCTGGTCTTCGGGTTGCTGCTGGGCACGCCCGTGCTGAGCCTGCTGGGCGGCCTGGGCGCGGCGCTGACGCTGGGCCTGCGCAGCGGCGGCATGCTGCTGATCCTGATCGTGTTGCCCCTGACCATGCCGGTGCTGATCTTCGGCGCTGGGGCTGTGGCTGCCGTCGAGTCAGGCCAGTCGCCGGCCGGGCACTATTCGCTGCTGGGTGCGCTGCTCATCGCCACCGCCGTGGGTGCGCCGTGGGCAACAGCGGCTGCGCTGCGGATTTCAACCGAGTGACCTTGCCAAGCTGCGAGCTGTAAGGACACGCCATGATTGCCAGACCATTCAGCCAGATCACGACATGAGCACCGGCATGCGCCTTTTCACCTTCGCTGCACCTGCACGCTTTTACTCGCTCAGCGGCAGGCTCGTGCCTTGGCTGTGGTTGCTGACCATGGGCCTGGCACTGGCGGGGCTGTACATCGGATTCTTCCTGGCGCCAGCCGACAAGGTGCAGGGCAATTCCTACCGCATCATCTTCATCCATGTGCCTGCGGCGTGGATCTCGATGGTGCTGTACCTCGCCCTGGCCTTCTGGGCCGCCATCGGCTGGGCTTTCAAGGCCCGCATGGCATCGATGCTTGCACGCGCCATCGCTCCCACCGGCGCGATGTTCACAGTGCTCGCGCTGTGGTCGGGTGCGCTGTGGGGCAAGCCGACCTGGGGCACCTGGTGGGTGTGGGACGCACGGCTCACGTCTTACCTGATCCTGCTCTTCCTGTACCTGGGTTACATCGCGCTGGTCGAAGCGATCGACGACACCAAGCGGGCCGACCAGGCCGGTGCGCTGCTCGCGGTGGTGGGTGCGGTCAACGTGCCCATCATCTACTACTCGGTGCGCTGGTGGAACACCCTGCACCAAGGCGCCACGATCAGTCCGTCGGGCGGCGCGAAGATGGCCGACACCATGCTCATGGCGATGCTGCTGATGACGCTGGCCTGCTGGGCTTACGCCTTCGCGGTGGTTTTCATGCGGGCGCGGGCCATCGTCGTTGAACGCGAACAGCACACGGCGTGGGTGTCGGCGCTGGCGCAAGCCGCCAAAGGAGCATGACCATGGGTGGGCAATGGGCCAGCGCGGCCGACTTCTTCTTCATGGGCGGCTACGGCCTTTACGTGTGGGGCACCTTTGGCGTGTCGCTGGTATTGATGGTGGGCGAGCCGTTGCTGGCCCGTCGCCGTGGCCGCCAGGCCTTGCGCGACGCCGCCCAGGCCGAGGTCTGGAAAGACTCCTTGCTTTGACACTTTCCGCGTGTGCACGCGGCTGACTCTCCCTTTGCCTTGGCACCATGACCGATCAAGTCCAGACCCTCACCCAGCAGATCCAGAAGCTGCGCGCATTGCACGCCCAGGGCGTGATCGGCGACGCCGAGTTGCACAAGAGCTGCGCACCGCTGGAGCGGCAACTCGTCGACCTCGTGCTGGCCGCGCCAGCCACCGTTGCGCCAGCCCGCGTGGGGGTCAAGCTGGCGGTGATGCTGGTGGCTGGGGTGGTTACGCTGGCTGCTGCGGGCTACTTGTGGACGGGCTCGCCTGGCACGCCTGCGCAGCCCTTCGCCAGCCGCACCGACACGGCACCCGCGCAGCCAGCCAGCGCCAACGGCGGCGCACCAGAGATTGGCCGCGAGCAGATCCTGGCCATGACCGAGAAGCTGTCCGCGCGCCTGCAGGAGACCCCTGACGACGCCGAAGGCTGGCGCATGCTGGGCCGGGCGCAGATGGCGCTGGAGCAGCCCGTGCTGGCGGCTCAGGCCTACCAGCGCGTCGCGCAGTTGCTGCCCAAGGACGCGGGTGCGCTGGCCGACTACGCCGACGCCCTGGCCGTGCGCAATGGGCGCGACCTGAAGGGCGAACCGACGCAGCTCATCGAGCAGGCGCTCAAGCTCGACCCGGTGCACATGAAGTCGCTCATCCTGGCCGGCACGGCGGCTTTCAACCGCGGGGACTTCGCCAAGGCCGTTGTGTACTGGGACCGTGCCGGCAACATCGGCCCGCCCGACAACCCCATGGCACAGCAGGCCCGTGCCGCCGCGGCCGAGGCGCGCGAGGCCGCCAAGATGCCACCGCAAGCGGCCACCGCTGCGCCACCTGCAGCCATGGCCGCGGCCGGCCCCGCGGGAGTGACCGGCACGGTGAGCCTGGCGGCGTCGCTGCGCGGCAAGGTCTCGCCTGACGACACGGTCTTCATCGTGGCCCGGCCGTCTGACGGGTCGCGCATACCGCTGGCCATTCTGCGCAAGCAGGTGCGTGACCTGCCGTACCAGTTCACGCTCGACGACAGCCAGGCGATGTCGCCGGCCACCCGGCTGTCCAACGCCGCGACCGTGATCGTGGTGGCGCGCATCAGCAAGTCCGGTCAGGCCAGCGCGCAGCCGGGCGACCTCGAAGGCGTCACGGCCCCGGTGGCCGTGGGCAGCGCCGGTGTCAGCGTCGAGATTTCGCGGGAAGCCGCCGCGCCGACGGCAAAGTAGACCCGCCCCGACCGGCCATCAGCGGCGCACCGCCGTACGCATCAGCGCGGCCAATGCGAGACCGGCAGCGACACCCAGGCCGTCGGCCGCGATGTCGGCCCAGTCGGCTGTTCGGGTCGGCAACTGCGTCTGCACGAGTTCGATGAAGCCACCGTACAGCAGCAAGCCGGCAGCGGCCTGAGCCGTGCGCCGCAGTCCCGGGCTGGCCGTGAACGAGGCCGCCAGGCCCAACGCGGCAAAGGCCAGCAGGTGCTCGATCTTGTCCAGGCCGCTCGGTTGCGCCGTCGGCGTGGCCGGAATGAAGGCGAACCAGGCGGCTGCGCACATCAGCACCAGCAGCACGCCCCGCCAGGCCGGCTGCCAACGGGCGTCGTGAACGAGCGAGATGAGGATGCGCATGGAGGTGATTCTGCCCGGGCTGGCAGTTGCCGCGCCCGGCACGCCGGTGCCGCAGTGATAGCATTGAAGGCTGCGCAGATCGGCTGCCGTTCGTGGACAACACGCTCGATGGCCAGCCGCCAGGCCGGTGTAGCTCAGTTGGTAGAGCAGCGCATTCGTAATGCGAAGGTCGAGGGTTCGACTCCTTTCACCGGCACCAAGGAAACACGGGGGTTAGTGGCGTAGTGGTCACTAACCCCTTCGTCTTTCTGGCTCTGCCTTTTGTGGTCATGTAGCCACCATGTAGCCAGCGGTACAGGGTTTTGGCCCATGTCGCCACCAGCGGCCACCCCAGAAACGACGAACCCGGCGCAGCGGCCGGGCTTCTCTCGGGTGCTCTGGCGGCGGGCTCCTTGCGCGCGCGGGGCCAGGTCCTTTAGGGACTCAAGAAACTGAGCGGCGCCCTCGCGCGCGCCCGCGCGTATTGGTCGCATTTCCGGCTTTCGGCGCCTCTTTTAGGGCGTCGGAAAACTGCATAGATACATCGCCTAAGTCCCTGTCACGCAACAGATTCTCGAACTGACTCCCCCTGCGCCAGTCGCGCCAGAATCCCGGGAAACCTTTCCTACTTCGCTCTACTTTGCGGGCATCGTCCCGGAATCCGCCCCATTTCTGGCCTGTATTTAACCGGCAGATTCCGGGTCATGCTGGCGCAGGTTATCGGGCAGCCTCCATTGCTCACGGTTGCGCCCGTGCAGTCGGGGCGGCTCCCAGCGCCCATGCACCAGGGCAGACAGGCCCGTGATTACAAGGCGGTCAATCAGCCTTTGGGTGATGCGGTCCGGGTGCAGTTTCTGCGCGGCCTGTAGCGCCTCCAGGGCGGCCGGGCAGGGCATGTAGTCAATGCGGGTTCGGGTAGCCTTGCTCATGGTTTGATTTCCTTTGATTGTTTTCAAGTTCGCGCAGCACGTCGCGGCAGTCGCGGGCCAGAAAGGCCACGCCACCGGCTGCCCGTATGCGCCCGATAAATACGGCTTGCTCGGGGCGCAGCTTGCCGGCTGGGCCTTTGACTTCCACCCCCAAAAGGCGGCCGTCCTTCAGTTGCCCCAAAACGTCGGGGCACCCCGCCCAGCCGAACCGCACAAAGCGGGCACCCATGCGGGCGGCCCCCGAATTCATGCGCTCGCACCAAGCCACGGCGGGATGCGTGCGCAGGGCTTGCAGCACTTCCACCAGGGCGGCGGCTTCCTTGCGGTCGAGGATGCGCGGCGGCGTTCGCTCCAGGCCGAACAGGTCAGCAGCCATCACCACCCCCGCCAGGGTGCAGCCGGTCAGGTGCCATCAAAGGCAGCCCCCCGAACCGGCTCCCCCGAATTCCCGTCCCCCTATAGGGGGAGCGGGGAATTTCGGGCCCGGGAATCCCCGAAAACAGGGAAAGCGGGGAATTTCGGGGAGTCACACCAGCCATAGCCAGCCCTCATTGCAGCCCAGCACGCCACGCGCCACCAGGCCCGTAACGGCTTCTCTGGTGCGCTCGGCTCTGCGGTCGGTGGGGCAGGTCAAGCGGCCAGCGGCGGCGCTTATGGCGGCTTCCAGTTCGATGCACGGGCGCGGCGCGGGTGCCCCGGCTTTGCCGAACACTGGCGACGCCTTGAACATCGGGCGCAGGGCTTCCAGCACCAGCCGCTGATTTCCACCCTGCGGCAGCTTCACCCGGGCAATATCGGCGGCGCTCACGTCGCGGCGCACCACGCACGATGAAACCGGCTCGCCGTCTTCGTCGGGCGACAGTTGCACCACCTCAAGCCGGAAAGGGTAAGCCTCACCGTCTTGCCCGTCCTTTGCTTTGCTCACCTTCCATTCGCGGCGGTCGCCGTCGCGGGTTACTTCGATGGCGGCATCCATCGCAGCGAAAAGGCTGGAGTGCCCACGCAGGCCCCGGTCGGCGTTCTTGCCCGTGTGATGAATCAGCACCACCAGGCCACCGGTCAGGGCTTGCAGTTCCTTCGCGCCTTCCAGGATGGCGCCCATGTCCCGGCTTGAGTTTTCATCGGCCAGCGGCGCGGCGCGGTTCAGCGTATCGACAAACACCACTGCGCCGGCCCCCACGGCGGCCAGGATGGCGGCGGCCAGGTCGGCCACGTCTTCACCCAGCTTGAAGGTTTGCAGCACCAGGCGCAGGCCGGCCGGCAGCTTGCGGCCTTGCCCTTGCTCCCACGCCTTAGCGCGCAGGCCGAATCCGGCCTCACCTTCCAGGGCGACATACACCACCGGGGCGGCGCTCACCCGATGCCCGAACCACTCCAGGCCATCGGCGATATACCCGGCCAGGTCGAAGCCTAGAAAGCTCTTCCCCGATGCTGAAGGCCCGTACAGCGCCGCCACGCCTACGGCCGGCAGCACGCCACGCACGCGCCACACCAGCGGCGGCAGGGCTTGCAGGTCCGCACGCCCTAGCAGCTTGAAGCGCGGTTCAGCCTTTGGCGGTTCGCTGGCGCGGGATAGCAGCACTTCCAGGGCGTCGAAGCCCTCGCGCTTTGCGTAGTCGCTCGCGTCGAAGTTCGGCGGTTCGCCTTTGGGCATTGCAGCCACGGCGGCGCCCACGTCGCGGGCGATGCGCTCGGCTTCGTCTTCCTTGCCCCGGTCAGGACAAAGCACCAGACGGGCCGAACCGTCGCGCTGGCGCAGTTCGGCGGCCACGCCACGCACGCGGCCCCAGCCAAAGGCCACCACGGCAGCGCCGCCGGTCGCCTTCCAGCAGGCCCACGCTTGCCCGATGCCCTCGCACAGATACGCGGTGCCACCGGCCACCAGTTCGCCCACAGTGAACACCCCGGCCACGCTGGCGCCGGGCAGGTTCAGCTTCTTCCCAACACCAGGCGGCGGGATGAATTGCAGGCTCGCCGGCTCGCCACCGGCCAGCGGCAGCACCGGCACCACCAGCCAGCCGGCCACCGAATGCCCAGCGATGCGCAGCGGGTCGCCAGCGGTCACCACGCGCAGGCCATCGGCGGTGCCTTGCTTTGCCACGATGTACGGATGGTCAGCAGGCGCGGGTTTGCAGCGGCCCCAAACTTCGGCAGCACCCACGCCAGGGCGCGGCGCTTTCACGGGCTCTGCGGGCCTTGTGGGGGCCTGCGCGGGCTTGCTTCGCGGTCGCCGGCTCTCTGGTGCCCACCCAGCCTGCGCGGCGGCCTTGAACAGAGTTCCCGGCCCGATGCCATCGGCGCGGCGTATCGAGTGCCACACGGCGCGGGCGTCGCGCTCGGAGTAGTTCGGGGCTCGCGCGCTCCAGGCGTCGAAGGTGTCGAGGTCAATCCCTGCGGCCTTCGATGCCATCGCCAGCTTCACCCATTCATCACGGGTGCATCCGGGGTCCAGTGCGTGCAGCGCATCGCGGGCGCGGTCAAGGTCAGCCAGCATCGCCACCCCCTGCCACGCGCGAAAGGAACCGATACAAGCCCCACGCTTCGGCCAGCGTCAAGGCGGCAAGGTCGGGCCCGATGCCATGCGCGCCGAAACGTGCGGCCAGGGCTTGCAGGTCTTCCAGCCAAGCGGGTGCGTTCATTGCGCGGCCCCCTTTGCAGCGCGGATGGCCCCGTAGGCTTCCAGTGCGGCGGCCTCTTCGTTGAGAAGCCGGGCTTGCACTTGCAATGCGACGTGCACCGGGCCAGGGCCAAAGCAATCCACCAGCCGGCCCACTTCTTCATCACTGATGCACTTTGGCCCCATCGCGGCAAGTGCGAAGGCGGCCCCGGCAACCGATGCCGGGTCTATGCGGGCGGCGCTCATCGCACACCCCCCGCCATCGTCGCCAGTGCCAGCGCGGCAAACTTCGCGGGCAGCTTGTATAGGGCGATGGTGCGCCCCGGGTGTTCCACGCTCGGGCTCGGAACTTCGATGGTTTCAATGGGCCAGCCCAGCGCGCGCAGTTGAAACACCACAGCGGCCAGGCGCCAGGAACCGGCACCCTCCAGAAAGTCGGGATGGTCGAAGACTCGGCCATCGAGAAAGAGTTTCAGCGCACGGTCGGCGAGTGTGTTTCGGGTCGGCCATGCGGGGGAAAATGGCGGCGGGTCAATCAACGTCAGTTGTTCGCCCAAGGCCCCGGCAGCCGGCAAGTTGTGCGGGGCCTTCTTCATGCTGCCACCCCCAGCACGCGGCGCAGTTCGGCCACCGGCCAGGCCAGCCGGCCATGTACGCGCACGGGGCGCAGCGGGCCATTCTCAAGGCAAGCCCAGCCCCTCAATGTCTGAGGCTGGCGGTTCAGGTGATAGGCGGCGGTCGCGGTATCGACGGCGGCGCGAGTCTCAGCGTCGAGGGATACAAAGGCGCCCCCTTTGCGCTCCACGGCGGCAAGCCTTGCCGGGCTTACTACCTCGGGGTGATGCGTTGCGGTTTGCATGTCGCTTCGTCCAAACCCAGCCCATGCCGGGATTGGGGCGAAGCCTGAAAACCCCGTATTCGTGCGAACTACCCCGGGGTTCTGGAACCAAGCATCCATGCGGGTTTTCGGGCCGGCACCTCGGAAAATCTGGGGTTCACCCCCGGGGTTCTAACTGTGTTTCAGGCGCTATCGATGTGGTCGGCTTCGTAGGTCTTCCACGCATCAAGCCAGGGAATCAACATCGGCCGCGATTGGAAGCGCGCACGGACAGAGCGGGCCGGTGCATGCCCAGCGTGCACCAGGGCAGCACCGATTAGCACCGGGTTCCATCTTGTCTCGCTAACGCCCCGGCGGCCGGGTATGGCAACGCATGCCGCAAGCCACTTCGGCTTGTCACCAAGCGGCTTCTTCCACTTGGCTTCGCTGTAGCGCAGGCCATCGAAGCAAAAGGCAACGTCACCCGTTGTCAGCGGCAGCGGTGCGGCGACATCGTCGGCGTTGGGCGCCGGCTCTGCGGGAGCCACTGGCCCGGGCTGGCTTGATTCGCTCGGGGGGTCATCCGCCAGGCGGTACGGCTCACGAAAGCCTGCTGACTCCAGCCACGCATTGAAGTCTTCGGCGTACAGACACCAGCCAAGCACTACGGCGCCCCAATCGCTCTTGATTTCCGCGCCATGCTCCATATCGCGCAGCGTCAGCTTTTGTTGTTCGGCATCGCGCTGCACCCGCGCCTTAAGCCCATCGGCCGACACACCAAACCCCGGCATGGCGGCGATAGTCTCGATAGCTTCGGGCAGCTTCCAAAGCCTGCGGCCCGCGATGTAGCGCGGCTCTGCGGCGGCTTCGTCATAGCTCACCCAGCGGTAAGGCGCGCGGATGCTCATCAGCCATACGTTTACATCGTCGCGGGTAACCAGTTCGTAGAAGTCGCGCACCGTTGCGCGCTTGTGCAGCGGCACCGGAAGGTCAGTGTGCGGATTGCGAACCACCAGCGCCCCATCTCGGGCGGCACATAGCATTTGCTCGCACAGTGTCTCGGCCTGCCGCTTGCTCCATCCCTGAATCTCGCCTACGTCGCGGGCTGCATTTGCAAGGCTCCAAAGGTCCGGCCCGTTGCCCGGCTCAATCAAACGAAGCTCTATGCCTTGCGCCTGCAACATTGGGCGAATGCTGAAAGGCAGCAGCACGGCGCGCCGTAGGCCATCCCCGACGGGGAATTCGTGCGGCAGCATCGTTAGCGCATTCAATGGCTGCAAGGTGCCAGCGTCAACCATCGCGCGAAGCTCGCGCCAAATGCCATCCTCGGCAACGACGCGGGCGAATTCGTCCGTATGCATGGCGCCCGCCATCATGCCCGGCAGGTCACCAATTCGCACCGGCGCTGCGGCTGGCAGTTCAAGGCTGTAGGGCAGCCGTTCGGCATCCGACATTGCATCCCCCCGATGCGCCCCCGATGAAAGATGCCCCAGCAGGCCAGCGGGGGGCTGACGGTTCGGCCCGTTTTCGACGCGGGCCTAGCTGGGGCGAAACGAAGTCTAGGCGGCGGCGCTTGCCACCAGGCGCAGGCCACCAGCGGCGGCGGTCGCCGGGTCGAATTGAATCCCCGCCTTGTCGAGAATGAACTTCTCAATCGTCGCCAGATACGGGCGCAGGGCGTCAATCGAGCGGGGCCGGTAGCCCTCAGCGATGGCGCTCGGCTTGTGGCCCATGACTTGCGCGATGGCGCCAGCAGGCGCACCGGCAGCCTCACCCAGCAGCGAAAACGTGCGGCGCAGCCCGTGGATAGAAACGTGGGGGATGCCCGCATCGGTCAGCACCAGGTCATGCGGCGCGCGGGGCTCTGCGATGCGGCCGGATGCGCTCATGGTCGAAGAGAAGACATAGGGGTTCGCCTTGCCGTCTTTGAACTTCGCTCGGGGCAGGGCGGCCAGCAGGTGCGCCATGTAGGGCGTCAACGGGATAACGCGGGTCGCGTCCACCTTGTCGGCAATGGTCAGTTTCTGCCATTGGAAATCCACGTCCGCCCAGCGCAGGCCGGCCAGTTCTTCGCGGCGGGCGCCGGTCAGCACCAGGGCCTGCAAATAGGCGCGGGCGGTGCGGGTGCGCAGCTTGTCGGTGCCAGTGAACCAGGCCGGCAGTTGGTCAATCTCCAGGGCGTCGCGGCGTTTGTTCACCCCGGGCAGCACGTCGCCTAGCTCGCTTGCGCGGGCGGCGTCTTTCTGCACTAGGGCGCGAAGGTCCTTCTTCGTGGCGCACCAGCCCAGGAACCCCGAAAACATCGCCACGGCCCGGGCGGCTTGAATCGGGGCGGTCTTGGCTTCGCTGGCGTACCAGTCGCGGATGGTGTCTTGGTCAATCGACGCCAGCGCCAGCGGCATCAAGGCGGCAAGGTGCCCCGGCTTCGTGGTGCCCTTGCCCCGTTTCTTCTTCTCGCCACCCATTGAAGCGGCTTTTTGCAGGTCGGCCACGTAGCGCGGCTTCCATGCGGCCTTGCGCTTAGGCTTGCCTTCGGCCATGTAGCGCGGCCACACGTCCGCCACTGTCACGGCCCGGGCGGCGGCTTCGGTCGCCCTTGCAACGGCGGCGGCTCTTCGTGCTTCGGCTTCGGCTTCGCTCTGGCGCTCAAGCTCGCGCGGGTCGGTGCCTCCGTCCAACATCACGCGCAGGCGGTTCGCTTCGGCCCGGGCGGCTTCGATGCTCCAGGCCCGAACGTCGCCGATGGTGCGGCGGATGGTCTGCCGTTTCAGTTTGCCTTCGAAAACGTAAGACTTCGCGCCGGCAGCGGTCACGCGCACGCGCAGGCCGGGCGCCTTCGTATCGCGCAGGAAGGCTTGCGCCTTACCGGCCGGGCAGGTCAGCCGGTCGATTGCCCCGGCCGACAGTTCGCAGGCTTGCGCCAGGTCCGGCGCTTCGTCTTTTCTCGGTCTTGCCATCATCCGCCCCCGTGTAGCCACCATGTAGCCAAATTGCCCCGGTTTTCCCGAACCCCGCCGAATGTTCAGTGTCGGCGTTTCGGTCTAAACCGTTGATTTGTATAGGTAACGTGGGGGAGTCTATCGACGCGGCCGAATGCAGGCAAACACTATTTGTCGCGCATTCGTAATGCGAAGGTCGAGGGTTCGACTCCTTTCACCGGCACCAGAATTCAATCGGGGTTGGCAGGCCAGGCGCCGCCAGACCCGTATTGGTTGGGTCGGTCGGTTCGGTGCTGCCGCGGCAGCAGGCGCAGGGCGCTCCCTACAATGCTGGCATGCACATATTGATCGCCAACGACGACGGCTACCTCGCACCCGGTCTGGCCGCCCTGGTCAAGGCCTGCCAGGGCCTGGGGCACATCGACGTCATCGCCCCCGAGCAAAACGCCAGCGGCACCTCCAACGCGCTCACGCTGACCCGGCCCTTGTCGGTGTTTGAAGCACGCGGTGATCATGTGAAGGGCTTCCGGGTCGTCAACGGCACGCCCTCGGACTGCGTGCACGTGGCGCTCACAGGCCTGTTGCCGCAGCGGCCTGATCTGGTGCTGTCAGGCATCAACAACGGCGCCAACATGGGCGACGACACGCTGTACTCAGGCACCGTGGCTGCGGCCATGGAGGGCTTCCTCTTCGGCATCCCGGCCATCGCCTTTTCGCAGGGCGAGAAGGGCTGGGGCGAGATCGACGCCGCGGCGGCTGCCGCCCGGTCCATCATCGACCAGGTGCTGGCCCAGGCCCCGCTGGGCGGCGAGCCCTGGTTGCTGAACGTGAACATTCCGAACCGGGCCGATGCCATTGATCTGCCGCGCGTGGTGACCCGCCTGGGTCGCCGGCATGCCAGCGAGCCCGTGATCCGCCAGACCAGCCCGCGTGGCGATGCCATCTACTGGATCGGCCCGGCAGGTGACGCGCGCGAAGCGGGCGACGGCACCGACTTCCATGCCGTGGCGCACGGCAGGGTGTCGATCACGCCCTTGCAGGTGGACTTGACCGACCATGCACGCAGCGCTGCCTGGGCCCGCCGGCTGGGTGCGGCCGCGCCATGATCGTTTGCTCTCCAAGCAGGCGGCACGGGTGACACGCCCAGCGCGCGGCGGCCGCTTTCCGCTGGCGCTCGATCAGGTGCACGGCGCGGCCGGGCGACCATCCACCGCTGAGGTTCTTCGACCACAGCGCCCGCTCCAGCAAGCTGCCGAGGATGCCGCGCGCCGCCGCCCGGCGACGGGGCTGGGCCTGGACTCGGCCGCCGTGCGGGCGCGCATGGTCGAGCGCCTGCGCGCCGATGGCATCGGCTGCGAGCCGGTGCTGCAAGCCTTTGCAGCTATCGAGCGCCACCGCTTTGTCGACAGCGCGCTGGCCACCCAGGCCTACGAGGACACCAGCCTGCCCATCGGTCTGCAGCAGACGATCTCCAAACCCTCGGTCGTGGCCCGCATGCTGGCCCTGCTGTTCGAGGGTGCCCTTGCGCGCGAGCACGGACACCTGGGCCGGGTGCTTGAAATCGGCACCGGCTGCGGTTACCAGGCCGCGCTGTTGGCGCGGTTGTCCAGGGGGCTGGTGTCCATCGAGCGCATCAAGCCGCTCTTCGACAAGGCGCAAGAGAACCTGGCGCCCATGCGGCATGGCGACGTGCGGCTGGTGCACGGCGACGGTCGCCTGGGCCATGCGCCGAGGGCGCCGTACCAGAGCATCGTGGCCGCCGCCGGGGGCGAGGACTTGCCCGCCGCCTGGCTGGACCAGTTGGCCGTCGGTGGGCGCCTGGTGGCCCCCATGCTTGAGGCCAGCCGGGGCGGGCAGGTGCTGCTGGTGGTGGACCGCCACGCCGAGGGTCTGAGCCAGCGCTGGCTGGATGCGGTGCACTTCGTCCCCCTAAAATCAGGCACTGAATGAGTGCGAGGCGGTGTTTCATGAAGGCAGGTTCAGAAGGGTCACTTGGCGGCCGTTCCTTGTTGGCAGCCGTGGTCATGGCCGCCTTGGTGGCGGGTTGTGCGTCGCCCACGCACAAGGCGCCCGTGGAAGACCGCAAGCCGGCGGTTCGGCCCTCCGCGCCTGTCCAGACGCCGGCTGCGCCTGCACCGGTTGCTGAAGTTCCTGCTGCCAAGCCGCCCATGCCCGGCGCAGAGAATGCGGGCAAGCTGGGCTTCTACACCGTGCGCCCCGGCGACACGTTGATGCGCATCGGTCTGGACTCGGGCCAGAACTGGCGCGACATCGCGCGCTGGAACAGCCTGGAAAACAGCAACCTCATCGAAGTCGGCCAGGTGCTGCGGGTCGTGCCGCCGACCGCCGACGCGTCGGGCGTGACTGTGCGGCCCGTGGTGCCCGCCGGCCGCGTCGACAGCAAGCCGCTGGACGCGCGTACCGTCACCGCGCCTGCGGTGGCCACGCCGGTGCCCAGCACCGCGACCCCTGCACCTGCGCCAGCAGCCGGCCGCGATGGTGATGACGACGTCAACTGGGCCTGGCCGGCGGCTGGTTCGGTGGTGGCGGGGTTTGACGAAGTCAAGAGCAAGGGCCTGGCCATAGGCGGCAATGCCGGCGACGCTGTCCTGGCCGCGGCCGACGGCCGTGTGGTGTACGTGGGCTCGGGCATCCGCGGCTACGGCAACCTGGTGATCGTCAAGCACAACGCCACCTACCTCACGGCCTACGCGCACAACCAGGCGCTGCTGGTGAAGGAAGACCAGGCCGTTCGCCGCGGCCAGAAGATTGCCGAGATGGGCTCCAGCGACGCCGACCGGGTGCAGTTGCACTTCGAGATCCGGCGCCAGGGCAAGCCCATCGACCCCGCACGGCTGCTGCCCGCCCGTTGACCGTTGACTTCGGCACCGGGCTCGACCGGGCCCAACCGGGCACGTTGCGTGATGTCCCCATGAGCACAGGATTTGATTGGCTGCAGGTCGAGTCGCTCGACCTCGAAGCCCAGGGCGTGGCCCACCGGGAAGACGGCAAGGTCGTCTTCATCGAAGGCGCGCTGCCGGGCGAGCGTGTTCAGGTGCAGGTGTCGCGCAAGAAGAACCAGTGGGAACAGGGCCAGATGACGGCCCTGTCGCGCGAAAGCTCACAGCGTGTGCGCCCTGGTTGCCCGAACTTCGGCTTGCATGCCGGCGCTTGTGGTGGCTGCAAGATGCAGCACCTGCACCCTGCCGCGCAAGTAGCCGTCAAACAGCGGGTGCTGGAAGACAACCTGTGGCACCTGGCCAAGGTGCGCCCCGAAGTCATCCTGCGCCCCATCGAAGGGCCCGCCTGGGGTTACCGCAACCGCGCCCGGTTGTCGGTGCGCTTCGTGATCAAGAAGGGCACGGTGCTGATCGGCTTTCACGAGCGCAAGTCGCGCTACGTCGCCGACATGCAGGTCTGCCCCGTGCTGCCCGCGCGCGTGAGTGCGATGCTGATGCCGCTGCGCGAACTGATCGGCAGCATGGATCAGCGCGACCGGCTGCCGCAGATCGAACTGGCCGCTGGCGATGCGGTGACGGCACTCGTGCTGCGCCATCTGGAACCTGTGAGCGATGCCGATGCGCAGCGCCTGCGCGACTTCGCGGCCCTGCACGACGTGCAGTGGTGGTTGCAACCCAAGGGGCCGGACACCGTGCGCCTGCTCGACGAAGGCGGGCCGGTGCTGTCCTACCGCCTGCCCGAGTTCGGCATCCACATGCCCTTCAAGCCCACCGATTTCACGCAGGTCAACCCGCACATCAACCGGGTCCTGGTCGGCCGTGCCTTGCGCCTGCTCGATGTGCAGCCGCATGAGCGGGTCGTCGACTGGTTCTGCGGCCTGGGCAACTTCACCTTGCCGCTGGCCACGCGGGCTCGCGCCGTGCTGGGCATCGAGGGCAGCGAGACGCTGGTGGCCCGGGCGCGTGACAACGCCGCAGCCAACGGGTTGGCGGCCCGGACCAGCTTCCAGGCGAGCAACCTGTTCGAAGTCAGCGCGGACGACCTGCGCAGCATCGGACCGGCCGAGCGCTGGCTGATCGACCCGCCGCGCGAAGGCGCTTTCGCCCTGGCCAAGGCCGTGGCCGACTTGCACGGCGCCGACGGCTGGGTGCCGCCGCTGCGCATCGTCTACGTCAGTTGCAACCCCGCCACCCTGGCCCGTGACGCCGGGCTGCTGGTGCACCAGGCTGGCTACCGTTGTACGCAAGCCGGTGTGGTGAACATGTTCCCGCACACGGCACACACCGAAAGCATGGCGGTGTTTGAAAGTACCCACGGCACAACGGCTGCAGCATGAAAAACGGGGCCAGCGGCCCCGTCGTGTCTTCCTTGATGAAGTGCTGGCTCAGTCGTTGGAACTGCCGCCGATGCCCAACAGCGACAACATGAACTGGAACACGTTGTACAGGCTGAGGTACACGCCCAGCGTGGCGGTGATGTAGTTGGTCTCCTCGCCATCACGCACGCGCTTCAGGTCGTACAGGATGAAGGCGGTGAAGATGCCCATGCCCAGCACGGAGATCGTGATCATCAGCGCGCTGGACTGGATGAAGATGTTGGCGATCATCGCCACCAGCAGCATGATGGCACCGATGAACAGGAACTTGCCCAGGGGGGCCAGGTCCCGCTTGACCACCGAAGACAGCGTGGCCATCGCAAAGAAGATCGCGCCCGTGCCAGCGAAGGCCGTCATGATGAGGCTGGTGCCGTTGTTCAGGCCCAGCACCGATCCGACCAAGCGCGACAACATCAGGCCCATGAAGAAGGTGAAGCCCAGCAGCAGGGGCACGCCAGCAGCCGAGTTCTTGTTCTTCTCGATCAGGTACATCAAGCCAAAGGCACCGACCATGAACACCACCAGGCTGATCATCGGCGACATGGCGCGGGTGATGCCGGTCTGCACGCCCACCCAGGCGCCCAGCACCGTGGGCACCATCGACAGGGCCAGCAGCCAGTAGGTGTTGCGCAGGACGCGGTTGCGCTGGGCAGCGACTTCGCCGTCAGCGGCGGCACCGGGGAAACTCTGTACGACTTGGGTCATGACAAATCCTTCCAATGGGCGAACTGGAATCCAGCTCTGTGGCTTGAATTCTAAGTTGCCGCGGGTTGCGGGCGGATAACCCTACCGGCGCTGTCGAAATGGCCATCGAACTGGCTATGCTCGGCGCCATGAAAACCAAATCCATCCTCACCCTTGAAGACGTCCGGCGCATCGCCGGCGCCGCCGAAGCCGAAGCTGCCGCCCATGGCTGGGCGGTGGTGATTGCCATTGCCGACGACGGCGGCCACCTCCTGTGGTTGCAGCGCGGTGACGGTGCCGCGCCGGTGTCGGCCGAGATTGCCGCGGCCAAGGCGCGCACCGCGGCGCTGGGGCGGCGCGAGAGCAAGGTCTACGAAGACATGATCAACCAGGGCCGCGCTGCCTTCCTCAGCGCGCCCGCCCTGCAAGGCATGCTGGAAGGCGGCGTGCCCATCCTCGTCGACGGCCAGTGTCTCGGTGCCGTCGGCGTGAGCGGGGTGAAGTCCAGCGAAGACGCCCAGATCGCCAAGGCCGGCGTCGCCGCATTGACGGCAGCGTGAAGCCCGGGCGGCTTGACGCCGCTGCCGGGCTACAATCCGGCGGTTTACCTGCCCACGCCGCAGCCCAGCGAAAAGCCGACCTCTCCGGGCCTTTCTGACCACGGTTCCGCCCCATCCGGGACCGTCTCTCGCCAGCCCGAGGGGCCCCGCCGGGCGCGCGAATCCGAAAGGCCTGTCTTGCTGCCCGACACCCCTGCTGCCTTGCTCGCCCTTGCCGACGGCACCACTTTTCTCGGCACCTCAGCAGGTGCCCCCGGCCACACCGTGGGTGAGGTGGTGTTCAACACCTCGCTCACCGGGTATCAGGAAATCCTGACCGATCCCAGCTACTGCCGGCAAATCGTCACGCTGACCTACCCGCACATCGGCAACACCGGCACCAACCCGGAGGACGTGGAGTCCAGCCGGGTGCACGCTGCGGGACTGATCGTCAAGGACGTTGCGATGCGGGCGTCGAACTTTCGTGCCACCCGGACGCTTCAGGAGTACCTGGTCGCCGAGGGCACGGTTTCCATCGCCGGCATCGACACACGCCGGCTGACGCGCGTGCTGCGCAATGGCGGCGCACAAAACGGCTGCATCACGGCCTTCCCCGCAGGCGTCACGCCAGGGGCCGACGACGTCCGGGCCGCCGTCGCACGCGCCCTGGCTGCCCCATCAATGGCGGGGCTGGACCTGGCGCGGGTGGTCAGTACGGCGGCGCCCTACGACTGGACCGAAACCGAATGGCATCTTGGCGCCGGCTACGGCAGCGCCAGCGAGCCGCGCTTCCACGTGGTGGCGTATGACTTCGGCATCAAACGCAACATCCTGCGCATGCTCGCCAGCCGGGGTTGCCGGGTGACGGTGGTGCCGGCGACGACGCCTGCCTCTGCCGTCATGGCCCTGCGGCCCGACGGCGTCTTCCTGAGCAACGGCCCGGGCGACCCGGGCCCTTGCGATTACGCCATCCAGGCCACCCGCGAACTCGTCGACTCCGGCCTGCCCACTTTCGGCATCTGCCTGGGCCACCAGATCCTCGCGCTGGCCTCGGGGGCCAAGACCTTCAAGATGAAGTTCGGTCACCACGGCGCGAACCACCCGGTGAAGGACCTGGACTCCGGGCGAGTCAGCATCACGAGCCAGAACCACGGGTTCGCGGTGGACGAGAAGTCCCTGCCGGCCACGCTGCGCGCGACCCACGTCAGCCTGTTCGACGGCACCCTGCAAGGCATGGAGCGCACCGACAAGCCGGCCTTCAGCTTTCAGGGCCACCCCGAGGCTTCGCCGGGCCCGCATGACATCGGCTACCTTTTTGACCGTTTCACTGCGCTGATGGAGAAGAACAATGCCTAAGCGCGCCGACCTGAAGTCCATTCTCATCATCGGGGCCGGCCCCATCATCATCGGCCAGGCCTGCGAGTTCGACTATTCCGGCGCCCAGGCCTGCAAGGCGCTGCGTGAAGAGGGTTACCGCGTGGTGCTGGTCAACAGCAACCCGGCGACCATCATGACCGACCCGGAGATGGCCGACGCGACCTACATCGAGCCCATCACCTGGCAGGTGCTGGAGAAGATCATCGCCAAGGAGCGGCCCGACGCCTTGCTGCCCACCATGGGCGGCCAGACGGCGCTGAACTGCGCGCTGGACCTGCACAAGCACGGCGTGCTGGCGAAGTACGGTGTCGAGATGATCGGCGCCAACGAACGCGCCATCGAAAAGGCCGAGGACCGGCTCAAGTTCAAGGACGCGATGACCTCCATCGGCCTGGGCTCGGCGCGCAGCGGCATCGCTCATTCGATGGAAGAAGCGCTGGTGGTGCAGAAGCACATCGCGGCGCAGACCGGCGGCACCGGCTTCCCCATGGTCATCCGCCCCAGCTTCACGCTGGGCGGCACGGGCGGCGGCATCGCCTACAACCCGCAGGAGATGGAGGAAATCTGCCGGCGCGGGCTGGACCTGTCGCCGACCAAGGAACTGCTGATCGAGGAAAGCCTGATCGGCTGGAAAGAGTTCGAGATGGAGGTGGTGCGCGACACGCAGGACAACTGCATCATCGTCTGCGCCATCGAGAACCTGGACCCGATGGGCATCCACACCGGCGACTCCATCACCGTCGCACCCGCGCAGACGCTGACCGACAAGGAATACCAACTGCTGCGCAACGCCTCCATCGCCATCCTGCGCGAGATTGGTGTCGACACCGGCGGCTCCAACGTGCAGTTCGCCATCAACCCGGTCGACGGCCGCATGGTGGTCATCGAGATGAACCCGCGCGTGTCGCGCTCGTCGGCGCTGGCGTCCAAGGCCACGGGCTTCCCGATCGCCAAGGTGGCGGCCAAGCTGGCCGTGGGCTACACGCTGGACGAGTTGCGCAACGACATCACCGGCGGCGCCACGCCCGCGAGCTTCGAGCCCAGCATCGACTACGTCGTCACCAAGATCCCGCGCTTCGCATTCGAGAAATTCCCGGCCGCCGACCCGCACCTGACGACGCAGATGAAGTCCGTGGGTGAGGTCATGGCCATGGGCCGCACCTTCCAGGAAAGCTTTCAGAAGGCGCTGCGCGGCCTGGAAACCGGCATCGACGGGTTGAATGAACGCACCGGCTGCAAGGAATCCGACCGCGACGAGATCATCGATGAGATAGGCAACGCCGGGCCCGAGCGCATCCTGTACGTGGGCGACGCCTTCCGCATCGGCATGACGCTGGACCAGGTCTTCGAGGAAACCGCGATCGACCCCTGGTTCCTGGCCCAGATCGAAGACCTCGTGGCCACGGAAGCGCAGGCCGCGGCACGCACGCTGGACAGCCTGTCGGCCGCCGAGCTGCGCCACCTGAAGCAGAAGGGCTTCTCCGACCGCCGCCTGGCCAAGCTCATGGGCACGCACCAGCACGCCGTGCGCGAGAAGCGTCACGCGCTGGGGGTGCGGCCGGTCTACAAGCGCGTGGACACCTGCGCCGCCGAGTTCGCCACGCAGACGGCCTACATGTACTCGTGCTACGAGGCCGCCGACGGCGAATGCGAGGCCGAACCGACGAACCGCAAGAAGATCATGGTGCTCGGCGGCGGACCCAACCGCATCGGCCAGGGCATCGAGTTCGACTACTGCTGCGTGCACGCCGCCCTGGCGCTGCGCGAAGACGGCTACGAGACCATCATGGTCAACTGCAACCCGGAAACCGTCTCCACCGACTACGACACCAGCGACCGCCTCTACTTCGAGCCGGTGACGCTGGAGGACGTGCTGGAGATCGTCGACAAGGAAAGGCCCACCGGCGTGATCGTGCAGTTCGGCGGACAAACGCCGCTGAAGCTGGCGCTGGACCTGGAGCGTGCCGGCGTGCCCATCATCGGCACCAGCCCCGACAGCATCGACGTGGCCGAGGACCGCGAGCGCTTCCAGAAGTTGCTGCACGAACTGGGCCTGAGGCAGCCGCCCAACCGCACCGCCCGCACCGAAGAACAGGCCCTGGTGCTGGCCCAGGAGATCGGCTATCCGCTGGTGGTGCGTCCTAGCTACGTGCTGGGCGGCCGGGCGATGGAGATCGTCCACGGCGACCGCGACCTGGAGCGCTACATGCGCGAGGCCGTCAAGGTCAGCGAAAAGTCGCCCGTGCTGCTGGACAGGTTTCTGGACGACGCCATCGAGGTCGATGTCGACTGCATCAGCGACGGTGTCGAGGTCATGATCGGCGGCATCATGGAACACGTCGAGGCGGCCGGCATCCACAGCGGCGACTCGGCCTGTTCGCTGCCGCCGTATTCCCTGAGCGCCGAGCTGCAGGACGAGATGCGCCGCCAGAGCGCGGCCATGGCGCGTGCCCTGGGCGTCGTGGGTTTGATGAACGTGCAGTTCGCAATCCAGGGTGCCGAATCGGTGGGCGACGAGAAGCCCGTCGTCTACGTGCTCGAAGTGAACCCGCGTGCTTCCCGCACCGTGCCCTTTGTCAGCAAGGCCACCGGGCAGGCGCTGGCCAAGATCGCGGCGCGCTGCATGGCCGGTCAGTCACTGGCCAGCCAGAAGGGGCACGGCGGTCGTGCTCCGGTAGAGGTGGTTCCGCCGTACTTTTCCATCAAGGAAGCGGTGTTCCCGTTCAACAAGTTCCCGGGCGTGGACCCCATCCTGGGGCCGGAGATGCGTTCGACGGGCGAGGTCATGGGCATCGGCCGCACGTTTGGCGAGGCGATGCTGAAGAGCCAACTGGGAGCCGGGTCGCGGCTGCCCGAACGCGGCACAGTGGTCATCACCGTGAAGGACAGCGACAAGGCGCGCGCCATCAAGGTGGCGGGTGACCTCTTCGACCTGGGCTACGCCGTGGTGGCCACCAAGGGCACCGCGGCAGCCATCGCGGCGGCCGGTGTGCCGGTGCGCGTGGTCAACAAGGTCAAGGACGGCCGGCCGCACATCGCCGACATGGTCAAGGCCGGTGAGATCCAGCTGGTCTTCACCACGGTCGACGAGACGCGCACTGCCATCGCCGATTCACGCTACATCCGCACGGCGGCCCTCGCCCACCGCGTCACCTACTTCACCACCATGGCCGGTGCCGAAGCCGCCACCGAAGCGCTGAAGCACCAGGACGACCTGGCGGTGATGTCGGTGCAGGAACTGCACGCCGAGCTGCACTGATCTCGAGACGGGTGCACGCGCCCCGGCGGGCGCTAAAATTTAGCCACTCTTTCCGCCGCAGACCGCCTCGTCACTGGCGGCCTGCGGCGGCTTCACTTCCAGTTCTTTCCAGACCACTCGCACACCCCATGGCCACCATTCCTTTGACCCGGCGCGGCTTCGAACTGCTCAAGGCGGAACTGCAGCACCTGAAGTCGGTGGAACGCCACGCCGTCATCCAGGCCATCTCCGAGGCGCGCGCGCAGGGCGACCTGTCGGAGAACGCCGAGTACGAGGCGGCCAAGGACAAGCAGGGCTTCATCGAAGGCCGCATCCTCGAGCTCGATTCGAAGCTGGCGGCAGCCCAGGTCATTGACCCGGCCACCTTGGATGCCGACGGCCGCATCGTCTTCGGCTCTACCGTGGATCTCGAGGACGAGGGCAGCGGTGCCAAGGTCACTTACCAGATCGTCGGCGACGACGAGGCCGACCTGAAGCTGGGCTTGATCTCGATCAGCAGTCCGATCGCGCGCGCGCTGATCGGCAAGGAGTCTGGCGATGTCGCCGAGGTCCAGGCCCCGGGGGGCGTGAAGCACTGGGAAGTCGTGGACGTGCGCTACGTCTAGTCCCTAGCGCAGCGCCAGTTCGTCGCCGCCGAAACGCAGGCCCAGCGGCTCGATCAGCAGCTGCTTCGGCCCCGCTTGCACCTCGCCTGCCACCCAGGCCGCCACGCCCACGCTGCGCGACACGGCCACCGCGCGTTCCGCTTCGGCCGCGGGCACGAACAGCGCAAAGCCGGCGCCCATGTTCAGCGTGCCGTAGGCCTCGGCGTCGTCCTGCCCGGCCTGGGCCTGGATGAAGCGCAGCACCGGCGGCACTGGCGGCACGGTGTGGATGCGGTAGCTCAATTCGCGCGGGTGGCGCAGCAGCTTGCGCCAGCCGTGGCCAGTGATGTTGGCGGCGTAGTGCACGGGCACGCCGGCGTCCCACAAGGCCTCGGTGACCGGCGAGTACAGCGTCGTCGGCGCCAGCAGGGCCTGGCCATAAGTCAGTCCATGAGTCAGGCCCGGTTCGATCTCGGTGAGGTAGCCCTGCGGCAGGCGCTCGGCCAGCTTGCGCGCCAGGCTCAGGCCGTTGGCGTGGATGCCGCTGCTGGCCAGCAGCACGATGGCATCGCCGGGGCCGAGCTGGTCGCCCAGGCTGAGACGTTCCTTGGGCTTGACCAGGCCTGTGCACGAGGCCGCCAGGTCGATGCGCCCGGCCTCGACGATGCCGGCCAGCGCCGGCGTTTCGCCGCCGCCCCAGGCCACGCCGCAGGCGTCGCAGGCGTGCTTCCAGCCGGCCACCAGGGCCTGGGCGCGGTCGGCATCGGCAAACCAGTCGCTGCCGCCAGCGGCCCAGTAGGCCTGCACCACCAGCGGCGTGGCGCCGACGGTGATGAGATCGTTCACCGCCATGGCGATGGTGTCTTGCGCGATGCCCGCGAACCAGCTGCGGCCGGTGAGGCGCTGCATCTCGTCGGCGACCAGGGTCTTGGTGCCCAGGCACTCGACGATGCTGGCCAGGTAGAAGGGCCCCACGTCGACGACATAGGCCGACTCGCCGCGCGAGGCCAGCACTTCGCTGAAACCATGCGCTGCGAGGTGCGCGCCGGTGGCGGCGGCGGCGCGTTGCGCGGCCACTTTCAGCGGGTCGATCAAGTCGTACTGGACGCCGGATTCGGCATAGCTGAGCGGGGTTGGGGCAGAGGGTGTCATGGCGGTTGATTATCCCTGCGCCTCTAGAATGGATCGATGAGTTACGTCGTCCTCGCCCGCAAGTACCGGCCTCGCACCTTCGCGCAGATGGTGGGGCAGGAACACGTCGTGCAGGCGTTGACGAATGCCCTGCAGCAGCAGCGCCTGCACCATGCCTACCTGTTCACCGGCACGCGCGGCATCGGCAAGACGACGGTGTCGCGAATACTCGCCAAGAGCCTGAACTGCACCGGCCCGGACGGCACCGGCGGCATCACCGCCGAGCCCTGCGGCGTGTGCCAGGCCTGCACCGAGATCGACGCCGACCGCTACCTCGACTACATCGAGATGGACGCCGCCAGCAACGGCGGCAAGGACGAGATCAAGGACCTCATCGAGCGTGCGGCCTACAAGCCCAGCGTGGGCCGCTTCAAGGTATTCATGATCGACGAGGCGCACCAGCTCAGCAAGGACGCCTTCAACGCGCTGCTGAAGACGCTGGAAGAGCCCCCCGAGTACCTGAAGTTCGTGCTGGCCACCACCGATCCGGACAAGGTGCTGCCCACCGTGCTCAGCCGCTGCCTGCAGTTCAACCTGCGGCCGATGGCGCCGGCCACCGTGCGCGAACACCTGGCGCATGTGCTCGCCGCCGAGTCCGTGCCTGCCGACGACGGCGCACTGCGCCTGCTGGCGCGCGCTGCACGCGGGTCCATGCGCGACGGCCTGTCGCTGGCCGACCAGGCGATTGCCTATGGCGCCGGGCGGCTGGAGGAATCGGTCGTGCGCACCATGCTGGGCAGCGTCGACCGCGGCCAGGCCCGCGCGCTGGTGCAGGCCCTGGCCCAGCGCGACGGCGCCGGCGTGCTGGCCGTGGTGGACGGCTTGCGCCGCCACGGCTTGTCGGCGGGGGGCACGCTGGAAGAGCTGGCGTTGCTGCTGCAACAGATGGCGGTGGAGCAGGCCGTGCCCGGTGCGCTGGACGCACAAGACCCCGACAACGAAGACGGCCGCGCGCTGGCCGGTGTGCTGGCTGCAGACGAGACGCAGCTTCTCTACAGCATGGTGGTGCACGGCCGCGGCGAGTTGCATTTGATGAGCGACGAGTACGGCGCGTTGACCATGGTGCTGTTGCGCTTCCTGGCCTTCCCGTCCTCGGCGCGTGTGGCCGTGACCGCAAGCGCAGAGGCGTCCCGTGAGCCGCGCGCGGCGCCGCTTCGGGCGCCGGCGCCACCGGCCTTGAGCCTGCCGACAACGCCGCCGCGCGTGGTGACAGCCGTGCGGCCGGTCGCTGTCACTGTCTCAGCGCCGATGCCTGCAGCCGCAGCGGTGCCTCGGGCGGCGTCCGTGACCGCAGCTCACGCCGAAGCGCCTTCCGCTGCGCTGCCGATCAGCCCGCCCGCTGTCCGCGTCGTGACCGACAGCGCGCTGGGTGATCGGTGGGCGGGCCTGGTGAGTCAGCTCACGGGCTCCGGCCTGGCCGGGCTGGTGCGTGAACTGGCCGCCCAGGGCGGGCTGCGCCACATCGACGAGTCCACCGTGCCCCCGACCTGGCACCTGCTCGTCGAGCGCGAGACGCTGCGCACGCTTGCGCTGGCCGACAAGCTGGCGGCCGCGCTGGCGCCCGTGCTCGGTCAGCCGGTGCGCTTCGAGCTGGAGCCCGGCGCACCTGAAGACTCGCCCGCCCGCCGTGACGCCGCCGAGCGCCAGCGCGTGCAGGCCGCCGCCGAGGCGCTGATTCGCGACGATCCCGTCGTGCAGGAACTCCTGAAGCAGTACAAGACGGCCCGCATCGTGCCGGGATCGATCAAACCGGTCTGACCAAACCAACCACCTCGAAGGAAGACAGCACCATGATGAAAGGCCAACTCGCCGGACTGATGAAGCAGGCCCAGGCGATGCAGGACAACATGAAGAAGGCGCAGGACGAACTGGCGCTGATGGAGGTCGAGGGCCAGTCGGGCGCCGGGCTGGTGAAGGTCACCATGACCTGCAAGCACGACGTGAAGCGGGTCGTCATCGACCCCAGCCTGCTGGCCGACGACAAGGACATGCTCGAAGACCTGGTGGCCGCGGCCATGAACGACGCCGTGCGCCGCGCCGAGGCCGTGAGCACCGAGAAGATGGGCAAGCTCACGGCCGGCATGCCGCTGCCGCCCGGAATGAAGCTCCCCTTCTAGTCATGTTCGCCCCCAGGCTTGCGGCTGCGCCGCAGCGCCACCCCCCAAGGGGGCTCGCCCGCCTTGGGGCGGCCCGGCGGCGGGCGGCGTGACCGAACCCGCGCTCGACGGCCTCATCGAGGCGCTGCGGCGCCTGCCTGGCGTGGGCGTGAAGTCGGCCCAACGCATGGCCTTTCACCTGCTTCAGCACGACCGTGATGGCGCGCAGCGCCTGGCCGCCGCGTTGACGAACGCCGTCCAGCGCATGGGCCACTGCGAGCGCTGCCACACCTACACCGAGGCAGCGGTCTGCAGTACCTGCCTCGACCCGCGGCGCGACGCGCGCCTGCTGTGTGTGGTGGAAACGCCAGCCGACCAGGCGGCGCTGGAACGCAGTGCCAGCTTCAAGGGCCTGTACTTCGTGCTGATGGGGCGCATCAGCCCGCTGGACGGCGTGGGCGCCAGCGACATCGGTGTGGCGCAGCTGCTGGCGCGCGCCAGCGACGGCGTCGTCGAAGAGGTGATCCTGGCCACCGGCTTCACGGCCGAAGGCGAGGTCACCGCCCACGCCTTGGCCGGCGCCTTGCGTTCGCGCGGGCTCAAGGCCACGCGTCTGGCGCGCGGCGTGCCCGCCGGCAGCGAGCTGGAGTACGTGGACCTGGGCACCATCGCGCACGCCATGGGCGACCGGCGCTGAGCGCGGGTCGCGGCCGCGCTGTCTCAAGCCATCGCACGCTGTCCGACGCTGTCCAACCTGTTGCTGGAGACCGCCATGCAATTCACCCGTCGTTGTGTCGCCCTGTTTTCCGTGATGGCGACGGCGCTTGCCGCACCGGCTTGGGTCGGCGCCCAGGCCCGGCCACTGCGCATCCTGGTCGGCTTCCCGGCCGGCGGCGGCACCGACGCCATCGCGCGTGTGCTGGCGGATCGGCTGAAGGACGAGCTCGGTGTGCCGGTCATCGTCGAGAACAAACCCGGCGCGGGCGGGCAACTGGCGGCGCAGGCGCTGAAGGCGGCCGCGCCGGACGGCGCGACGCTGTTCCTGTCGCACGACCACACCATCAGCGTGCTGCCCCTGGTGTCGAAGACGCCGGGTTTCGACCCCGCGCGTGACTTCACGCCGGTGGCTGGCTTTGCCACTTTCGTCAACGCGCTGGCGGTGTCGCCGGGCACGCCAGCCAAGACGCTGGGCGAGTACACGGCCTGGGTGCGCGGCGCCGGGCACGGCAAGGGCGTGGTCGGCGTGCCGGCGCCGGCGTCGACGCCGGAGTTCATGGTCAAGGTGCTGGGTGAACGCGCCGGGCTGGACCTGGTGGCCGCGCCCTACCGCGGCAGTGCGCCGATGATCGCCGACATGCTGGGCAACCAGATCGCCGCCGGCACGGGGTCGGTGCCCGACTTCATCGACCACCACAAGGCCGGCCGCCTGCGCATCCTGGCGGTGGGCGGCACGCGCCGCCAGGCCACCTTGCCCGAGGTGCCGACGCTGGCCGAATCCGGCATCGCCGGCTTTGAGGACCTGCCGTATTACGGCTTCTTCGCGCCGGCCGGCACGCCCAAGGCGGTCTTGGACTCCTTCGCGGTCGCACTGGGCAAGGTGATTGCGCTGCCCGAGGTGCGCGAACGCCTGACCGCGATGGGTCTGGCCGTCGAGTTCATGGCCGCCAGCCAGCTCGGTGCGCGCGAGCAGACCTATGCCCGCAGCTGGGCCGAGATCATCCGTAAGACGGGCTTCACCCCGCAGTAGGCGCGCCCGGGAGCGGCGGGTCGGCGGGCACTTCGTCGACCACGGCAGCGCGGTAGGCATGCCAGCTGGCATGGCCCACCACCGGCCCGACCACCAGCAGCCCGGCGAACCACGGCAGCAGCGCCAGGCCGACCAGCGCTGCGATCAGGAAGGCCCACCACAGCATGGCGGCGGGCTGGTCCAGCACCAGGCGCAGGCTGGTCAGCCCGGCGGTGATGGCGTCGGTCTGGCGGTGCAGGATCATCGGGATGGAGACCACGCTGATGGCGAAGATGAGGGTCGCGAAGACCGCGCCCACCGCAGCCCACGCCGCGACGAAGGGCAGGTTCTGCGGCTCCAGCAGTGCAAGCAGCGAGCCCTTGAAGTCGGGCATCTCGTCGAAGCTGACGGCAAACACCACCAGCGTGGCGCGGCCCCACAGCAGTTCCAGCACCAGCAGCACGAAGCCGAAGATGCCGAGTTGCGAGGTGCGCGTGTCCCAGGCCATCAAGGAGTCGCCGAAGCCGGGCTTCTGACCGGCTTCCAGCCGCTGGCTGACGCGGTACAGCCCCAGGCAAAGAAACGGCCCCATCAGCAAGAAGCCAGCCGACAGCGCCAGCGTGTAGGCCGGCGCGTGGCGGTAGACCGCCAGCAGCGCCCAGCCCATGACCATGAAACACGCGCCGTAGAACACGCCGATGGCCGGCGCGCGCTGGAAATCGCGGCTGCCCAACACGAGCCAGCTCAAGGGGTCGGCGGCACCGACGCGGCGCAGCAGGATGGGCGGACTGGGCGCGTTTTCAGGCACGGTCGGCAGCTTGCGGCCAGAGGTCGCAGTGCGCCTTGACGCGCATCAAGTCGCTGTCGCGCGAAGAATTCAGGTACGGGCCCGGCGAACGCGCAGGATCTCGTCGACGATGAGGCACGCAGCACCCAGCGTGATGGCGGCGTCGGCAACGTTGAAGCTGGGGAAGTAGCCGCCCGGGAACAGCGGCGCGAGGAAGGCGAAGCGGAACTGCAGGAAGTCGACGACGTAGCCGTGCAGTGCGCGGTCCACCACGTTGCCCAGCGCGCCGCCCATGACCATGCTGACGGCGAAGCAGAACAGCTTCTGTGTGGGGTGGCTGCGGATCATCCAGACGATGAAGCCAGAGACCACGAGTCCCAGGGTGATGAAGAACCAGCGCTGCCAGCCCGAGGCCCCGGCCAGGAAGGAGAACGCCGCCCCCGTGTTGTGCACGCGCACGAGGTTGAAGAACTCGGTCACCGGCCGGCTGTCGCCGAGCTGGAACCAGCCCAGGATCAGCGTTTTGGTGACCTGGTCGGCCAGGATGACGATGACCGCCAGGCCCAGCCACAGCCACAGGCCGGGTCCCCGCGAGATGGCACCGCGCGCCATCGTCAGGCCACCCGGCGGACTTCGCCCGCGCCATACAGGTTGCTGGTGCAACGGCCGCAGATCGTCGGGTGGGCCGGGTCGCTGCCGACGTCTTCGCGCCAGTGCCAGCAGCG
>JANNWL010000291.1:0-2177 GCA_031414735.1 Burkholderiales bacterium
GCCGATGACGGCAGCACGCTTCTGGTATTGAGCGTGGCCGAACGCCTGGACGTGTTCTTGCAGATCGCTCGCGCCGCGGCCGCCGCGCACAGCGTGGGTGTGCTGCACAAGGACCTGAAGCCTGGCAACGTGTTGATTGACGGCCAGCGCGGCGCTTGGGTGGTGAAGCTCACCGACTTCGGCAGCGGCCGCCTGCTGGAGCCCGAGCGCCTGGCCGAACTGCGCTTGACGGCACTGGGCATGACGCAGGCGGCCGATGCCGGCGCCAGCAGCGGTCGATCGGCTACGGGCAGCACGCTGATGTACATGGCGCCCGAACTGCTGGCCGGCCAGGCGCCGACCTTGCAGAGCGATGTGTATTCACTGGGCGTGATGCTGTTCCAGCTGTTGGTGGGCGACTTGCGGCGGCACCTCTCCACCGGATGGCAGCAAGATGTTGATGACCCGCTGCTCTGTGATGAGATCGAAGCCGCGACTCAGGGCGCGCCTGCACGCCGCACGGCGAGCGTCGCGAACGTGGTCGACAATCTGTCAAGGGTTGACGAGCGAAGGCAAGAGCGAGCTCTGCAAACCGCGAACGCGGCGATAGCGCAGGCCGCGGCGGTGGATGCCGCGCAGCGTCGCGCCCGTTTGCCTTGGCTGGTGGCCGGCGTGGTGGGGTTGGTCATTGGCCTGGTGGTCAGCGTGTTCATGGCCGTGCGTGCCGAGCGGGCGCGAACGGCCGCGCTGCAAGCCCAGGCCCAGACCCAGGCGGTCAGCGACTTTTTGCACCACGACGTGATGGAAACGCCCGACGTGCTCACCTCGGGCGGCGTGCGACCGCTTCAGCTGATGGACCTGATGCGCCAGGCCTCGCGCAATGCCGGCGACCGATTCAGGGGCCAGCCGCTGGCCGAGGCGGTGGTGCGTCGGCGCATCGCCGAAACCTACCTGCGGCGAGCTGCGGTGGCGGAGGCGATGAACGAGCTGAGCAAAGCCCGAAAGCTGCTGGTTGCCGCGCAAGCCGACGACAGCACCGAAGGATTGATGCTGCGCTTCCTGGGTGCACGCGCGCTGTTGTGGGCGCGCCAAGTGCCGAAGGCGCGCGAGCTGTTGGCCGAGGCCGAGCAATCCACTGGCGCCGCGCGCATGGCGGCCGCCACCGAGCTGGGTGCCGCGACCAGCCGCGCGCGGCTGGAGTTCATGCTTGACGCTGGCCAGGCCCGCGAGGCCGTGCCACTGGCCTTGCGTCTGGTGCAACAGGTCGACCAGATCCGGTCACCACAGAGCCCGCACCGCGTGGACGCGAGGCAGCGACTGGCTGAGACTTACCTCCGCGCCGGTCTAGACACCCAGGCCGAGCAGGTCTTCGCCGAGCTTGCCAAGCCGCCCTTGAATGCCCCCGGAATGGCCGGTGAGTACAAAGCCCGCGCCCTCGTGGTCGAAGCCGAAAAATTGGCCAGCGCGAACCGGTTTGACGAGGCCCATGGCCTGGTTCAACAAGCGCGCGCGCTGCTGGGCCCCGCGGCCACCGCCAACCTGTTTTATCTGGCATTCGTCGAGTACTGGGACGGCGCGTGCGAACTCGGCAAAGGACGGCCGGTCCAGGCGCGGCGGCACTTCACTGCGGCCATGACGCTGATCGTCGAATCGATAGGCACTGACCATGTCTACATCGAAATGATGCGACATGCGGGTGCGCTGGCTGCGTTGGAGGCCGGGCAGGCAACCGATGCCGCCGCGATGTTTGAGCAGGTGGACCGCTGGTACCGGAACAACGTCAACGAGCTTGGTCAGGCCGCGTCGCGATTCGGGCGCGTTGCGGCACTGACGGACCTGGGGCAGCCAGCAGCTGCGCTGGAGTTGCTTGACGCCATTCCAGCGCACAACCTCGCCCAGTTCGATCCTGCTCCTGGCCTTGCACCACGGGTTTCGGCCGAACGCGCCCGCGCCCTGCTGGCGCTTGGGCGGGCCGCCGAAGCCAAGCCGATGCTGCGCCAGGCCGTGCTGGACATGAAGGCGGCTCAGGTGCCGGCCTGGAAGGTTTCGCGCTACGAACGTTTGCTGTGAAGTGCGAGGCCAGCGTCCGCAGCCTGTCCAATCACACCAAGACGATGCTGTCGCTGTACTGCGCTACCACCGCATCCCGCGTCAGCAGCCGCATCGGTTCCACCAGCGCCTGCGCCACCAGCAGCCGG
>JANNWL010000292.1:0-8268 GCA_031414735.1 Burkholderiales bacterium
ACCATGCTGGCCAAGGGCGTGATGCACGGCTTCCTGCGCGCCGGCATGGGCAACTGCGGCAAGCATTTCCCCGGACACGGCTTCGTCAAGGCGGACAGCCATGTGGCGGTGCCCGTCGACAAGCGCAGCCTCAAGGCCATCCTGGCCGACGACGCCAAGCCTTACGAGTGGCTCAGCACCAGCCTGACCGGTGTGATGCCGGCGCACGTGATTTACCCCAAGGTCGACAGCCACCCGGCGGGCTTCTCGGCACGCTGGCTGAAGGAGATCCTGCGCGGCCAGATGGGCTACACCGGTGCCATCTTCAGCGACGACCTGAGCATGGAGGGCGCGCGTCACCTCGAAGGCGGCAGTCTCACTTACACCGAAGCCGCTACGCTGGCCCTGCACGCCGGCTGTGACATGGTGCTGCTGTGCAACCAGTCGATCGGCAAAGGCGAGGAGGTCGACGAACTGCTTGCCGGCTTGGAGGCGGCCGCGGCGCAAGACGTCTGGCACCCCGACCCGGACAGCGAGACGCGGCGCGCGGCACTCTTGCCGCAAACGCCGCCGCTGACCTGGGACGAGCTCATGCACGACCCGGTGTACCAGCGCGCGCTCGAGCGATTGCCATGACTCAAGCCCGAACACGGCGCGGGACCCTGCAGTGAGCCGCGTGCCTCAAGTCAGGTCGCATTACCCCCTGATTCACGGGGCTTGACGCCACAAGCTCAATATTTCAAGAATGTAATAGCGCTTACGTTTTCAATGGCGTGTTCGGGGGGCTGCTCCCGAGGCCAGAGATTCGACGCGAGACGCAAACCCTCCAACACCCAAGGTCGTAATGAATATCAGCACCCCCATCAAGAAGCTTCACGTGGCGCTTTTCTCCGGCGCCGCTGCCCTGTTCGCCGCAGTGCCGTCGGCACAAGCGGTCGTGGTCTACGTGGTCCCGGCGGCGCCGATTTCCATCACCAACAGCATTGACGGCATCTATTTCAACTTGATCACTGGCGTGACAGGGGCCAGCGCAGCCTCCGTGCCGGGATGGGACATCAACCCTTACAACAACGGTGGCGGACTGACGTTCTACGGCGCGGCGTCTCCCAGCGGTGTCCTGGCCACGGGCACCCCAGGCACCAGTGCGGTTGCAACGCCGTTGCCTTTGGGTTTTGTGATCGGCGCGCCTGTGGCTGGAACCTTCTTCTACAACCAGTTCCAGACGACGGCCCCCGGTTTCCAGACCACCGGTTCGCGGTATGTCGGCATTCGTTTCCAGAACGAAGGCCTGGCCCTTCAAAACTACGGCTGGTTGTTGATCAACAGCGGGCCGACAGCAGGTTTCCCTGCGAGCATCGTGGCTTACGGGTATGAAACCAACGGCGGCCAGATCCTCGCCGGTGCCGTGCCTGAACCCAGCACCTACGCCATGTTTGGCTTGGCCCTGGTGGCCGGGCTTGGCCTGCGCGGCTGGAGAAATCGCCGCGCCGCCTGACCCGCCGCAAGGTACCGTCTGACACTGGGCTCCTGCTGACGCAGGGGCCTTTTTTGTTGGCGCCGTCACTTTGTGCTGACCCAAGAAAATGGCCCCACGTTGTGGGGCCATCGGATCAAAGGGCAGGGCTGGCGGTCGTGGGGATCAGCCCGCCCGCTGCTCGAACGGCAACTTCAGCTGGGACAGGTCTCGCTTGGTCTCGACCAGCACCAGCGGCCCGTCCTCGACCACCACCGGCGGTCGCGGCGCGCGCGGTACATGGGCGAGTTTGGGCTCGGCGGCCATCGCCGCTTGCACGGCCAGGATCTTGTCGGCGTCGGAATTCACCCACTCCAGGCCCACACTCTGGGCCACGGTGATGAGCGAATCGGTCGGCAGCACGTAGGGCTGGGTGTGCGCCGGGACCGCTGCGACCGGTTCAGGCGCTGCTTCGGCCGTCGCAGCGCTGCTGACGGGTTCCACGGTAGGCGCAGGCGCAGGCGTGGCGGGCGCAGCGACGTCGCTTTCCACAACGGCTGCAACGGCTGCCACCACGGGTTCCTGCACCGGGTGCTCGACATACGCAGCATGGGTCTCTGCCGCCGGTGCGCCTTCGGCTGCCACGGGTTCGCGGTTCTCCGCGCCGTCACGGCGCCCACGGCCACGGCCGCCACGGCTGCGGCCACCTTCGCGTTCGCCGCCTTCTCGCGGCGGGCGTGCGTCGGCTTCGACCGGCGGGCTGCCGGCTTCTGCGGCTGCATCGGTGCGCAGATCGGCGCCTTCGCCGGCGTCGGCTTGCTCTGTGCCGCCTTCGACGCGGCCGTCGTTGCGGTCACGCCCGCCACGCCGACGGCGGCGTCGAGCGGGGTCGCGATCACCTTCGGCCGCGGCCGGGGCGATGAGGTCGTCGACACCTGCCGGCATCTCGGCCACCACGGCCAGCGGCACCGTGACCTCGGTGACAGCGCGCTCGGGTCGGGGGCCACGTCGGCCGCCTTCAGGGCGCTCGCCACGCTCCGGGCGCGGGCCGCGGGTGTCACGCTCGGCCACCGGTGCGGCGGCGTCGCCAGGCGCGGCGTCGCGGCGGGGCGGGCGGCCGTCGCGGCTCTCGCGCGGCTCGCGGGTTTCGCGGCCCTCAGCACGGCCATCCCGGTCGCGGCCGCTGCGCGGTCCGCGGTCGCCACCACGGCCGCCGCGTTCACCACGTTCGCCACGCCGTCCATCGCGCTTGTCGGTTGTGGCCGGGGTGGCCGGGGCGACAACTGCAGCGGGTGCAGCCACCGCCGGTGCAGGCGCCGGCGCGGCGGGCGCGCCACCAAACAGTCGCTTGACCCATCCGAAGAAGCCTGCGCCCTCGGGCGCGGCGACCACAAGGGTCTGCGCCGGACGGGGCGCAGCCACAGGGGCGATAGCCACCGGCACGGGCACCGGCTTGGGAGCCGGCGGCGGCGGCGCCGGCGGGGCCGGCATGTCGGGCAGCACACCCTTGATGATCGGCTCCTGCTTGGCCTTGGCTTTTTCGCGCCGCGTGATGCCGACCTCGTCGCTCGGCTCCTCGATCATGGTGTAGCTGGCCTGCAGGCCTTCCAGCCGCGGGTCGTCGTGGCGCAGGCGCTCGAGCTTGTAGTTGGGCGTTTCCAGGTGCTTGTTGGGCACCAGCAGCACGGTCACGCGCTGCTTGAGCTCGATCTTGGTGATCTCGGTGCGCTTCTCGTTGAGCAGGAAGCTCGTCACCTCCACCGGCACCTGCACGTGCACGGCGGCGGTGTTGTCCTTCATCGACTCCTCCTGGACCATGCGCAGGATCTGCAGCGCCGAGCTTTCCGTGTCGCGGATGTGGCCGGTGCCGTTGCAGCGCGGGCAGGTGATGTGGTTGCCTTCGCTCAGCGCCGGGCGCAGGCGCTGGCGGCTGAGTTCCAGCAGACCGAACTTGCTGATGCTGCTGAATTGCACGCGTGCGCGATCGAAGCGCAGGCCGTCGCGCAGGCGCTGCTCCACCTCTCGGCGGTTCTTGCTTTCTTCCATGTCGATGAAGTCGACGACGATCAGCCCGCCCAGGTCGCGCAGCCGCATCTGGCGCGCGATCTCGTCGGCGGCCTCGATGTTGGTGCGGGTGGCGGTTTCCTCGATGTCGCTGCCGCGCGTGGCGCGCGCCGAATTCACGTCGACGCTGACCAGCGCCTCGGTGTGGTCGATGACGATGGCGCCGCCCGACGGCAGGTTCACCGTGCGGCTGAAGGCGGTCTCGATCTGGTGCTCGATCTGGAAGCGGCTGAACAGCGGTGCGTCGTCGCGGTAGCGCTTCACGCGATTCGCCGTCTCCGGCATCACGTGGTTCATGAACTGCTGCGCCTGCTCGAAGATGTCGTCGGTGTCGATCAGAATCTCACCGATATCTGCCGTGAAGTAGTCGCGAATAGCGCGGATCACGAGCGACGATTCCTGGTAGATCAGGAACGCACCCTTGCCCGCCTTGGACGCGCCATCGATGGCCTCCCACAGCTTGAGCATGTAGTTCAGGTCCCACTGCAGTTCGGCCGCGCTGCGTCCAATGCCGGCGGTGCGGGCGATCAGGCTCATGCCCTTGGGGTATTCGAGCTGGTCGAGGTTTTCCTTCAGCTCTTCGCGATCTTCACCCTCGATCCGACGGGAAACTCCCCCGCCGCGCGGGTTGTTGGGCATCAGCACCAGGTAGCGGCCGGCCAGGCTGACGAAGGTGGTGAGTGCCGCGCCCTTGTTGCCGCGCTCTTCCTTTTCCACCTGGACCAGCAGGTTGTCGCCTTCGCGCACGGCGTCCTGGATGCGGGCGGTGCGCGCGTCGGTGCCTTCGCGGAAGTAGTTCTTCGAAATTTCCTTAAAAGGCAGGAAGCCGTGGCGATCTTCGCCGTACTCCACGAAGCAGGCCTCCAACGAAGGCTCCACCCGGGTGATGACGGCCTTGTAGATGTTGCCCTTGCGCTGTTCGCGCCCTTCGATCTCGGTTTCAAAGTCGAGCAGCTTCTGGCCGTCGACGATGGCCAGGCGCCGTTCTTCGGGCTGCGTGGCGTTGATCAGCATGCGTTTCATGTGCACTCCATCGAGCGCGCCGCTTCATGCTTGCATGGTCGTGGCGCGCGGGTTGACGCCTTGCGCCGCCATCACTGGCGAATCAAGGCCAAACGTCGATGCACGAGTGACGGGGAAGAACCGCGGTCGCGAAATGCCCTGGACTGCGCCGACCCGCTGAAAGCGGGGTTAGCGGCGCAGCGTTGGCGCGTGCGTTGGGCCGGGCCGGGCGGTTGTGGATGTCAGCGCCTGCCCGGCAGGCCGCGGGTCGCGCGGCGATGCCACCATGGCCCCCGCAGCCACTGCGGCGTCGAGCCGGGGCTGGGGCGGGGCATGGAGGGTGGGAGACGGGGACGACATCCAGTGCGCGGCTTTGCCTGACGCAGGTGCAAGACAGCGGGCCCTGGACCGGGTCTGGGGTCTGTCTGGCACCTTGAATTTTTCGGTGCTTCGCCTGAACGAAGCGTAGGGTTCTTCTTCGACTCTCTGTCGCCTGGATTCGCTCCCCGCCGAGTCGCTTGGGCAACCAAGGCCTGGGCGCTCATCAAAGGCGCTGCATCACCTGATGCCGCCGGCGTACTCTTGCCTGCGGCAAACCCACGATAGCGCGCTGTGTGCCCGGGTAAACTCCGATAAATCAAGCACTTACCGCACAAACGTGAGACGGCGCAGTATAGATGGCAAAAGTGCCGAGAACAGCGACCCCGCGGCAGCGCAGGTGCGGCGGCTCACGGTGGGCGAGGAGTCGGCCGGCCAGCGGCTGGACAACTTCCTGCTGCGCATCCTCAAAGGCGTGCCCAAGACGCATGTCTACAGGGTGATCCGCTCGGGCGAGGTGCGCGTGAACAAGGGCCGGGCCGATGCCGACACCCGCGTGGCGCTGGGCGACGAGATCCGCGTGCCCCCCGTGCAGGTGCCGAGCAAGCCACAGATCGTGGTGCCGGCGCGCGAATTCCCGGTGCTGTTCGAGGACGAGCACCTGCTGGCCATCAACAAGCCGGCCGGCGTGGCCGTGCACGGCGGCAGCGGCGTCAGCTCTGGTGTGATCGAACAATTGCGGCGCGCACGTCCCGCCGCGCGATTCCTCGAGCTCGTCCACCGCTTGGACCGCGAGACCTCGGGCGTGCTGCTGCTGGCCAAGAAGCGCAGCGCCCTGACCACCTTGCAAGACCAGTTCCGTGCCCGCGACACCGGCAAGGTCTACTCCGCGCTGGTCTTCGGCGCCTGGCCGGCCAGCCTGAAGGTCATCGACCTGCCGCTGCACAAGACGCACGACGCCGCCGGCGAGCGCCAGGTGCGGGTGGTCAACCCGGCGCACGCAGACGGCCAGCGCTCCATCACGCTGGTGAAGGTGGCCCGCCAAATGGCCACGACGACGCTGCTGGACGTGACCATCAAGACCGGCCGCACGCACCAGATACGCGTGCACCTGGCGCATTCTGGCCACCCCATCGTGGGCGACCCGAAGTACGGCGACTTCGCGCTCAACAAGGCTTTCGCCCGCGAGCGCCACTTCGCACGCATGTTTCTGCACGCGCGCCAACTGGCCTTCGACCACCCGGCCAGCGGCGAGCGCATCACCCTCGTCGCACCCTTGCCGGCCGACTGCGAGAAACTCCTGTCTACTCAATGAACCGACGCTTCGACCTCATCGCCTTCGACTGGGACGGCACGCTGTTCGACAGCACCGCGCTCATCGTGCGCTGCATCCAGTCGGCCTGTCGCGACCTCGGCGTGGCCGTGCCCAGCGATGTCGACGCGGCCTACGTCATCGGCCTGGGCCTGCACGACGCGCTGCGCCACGTCACACCCGACCTGCCGCCCGAGCGCGTGGACGAGCTCGGCCGCCGCTACCGCCACCATTACCTGGCGCGGCAGCACGAACTGGTGCTCTTCGACGGCACGCTGGACATGCTGCGTGCGCTGAAAGCACGCCAGCATTTCCTGGCCGTGGCCACGGGCAAGAACCGCGCGGGTCTGGACCAGGCGCTGGCGCAGTCCGAATTGCACGGCCTGTTCGATGCCACCCGCACCGCCGACGAAACCGCCGGCAAGCCGCACCCGCTGATGCTGCAGCAACTGATGGCCCAGCTGGGCACCTCGCCCGAACGCGCCTTGATGATTGGCGACACCACGCACGACCTGCTGCTGGCCAGCAACGCCGGTGCGGCCAGCGTCGGCGTGAGCTACGGCGCCCACGACCATGCGGCGTTCGAAGCGCACGGGCCGCTGTTCGTGGCCCACAGCACGCGCGAACTGCACGACTGGCTGCTGGCGAATGCGTGATTCAGGCCTGATGCAAGACAGCCCGCCCGCAGCCCTGCCGCTGTGCCCCTCGGCGGCGTTGGCCGACGGGGGCAACGCCTGGGTCTGGGACGTGTTGCAGTACGGCCAGCCGGCCCGCGCCTTCGTGCTGCGCTACGACGGCCAGGCGCGTGCCTACCTGAACCGCTGCCTGCATGTGCCGGTGGAACTGGACTGGCAGCCCGGCGAGTTCCTGGACAGCGACCGCCGCTTCATCATCTGCTCGGTCCACGGCGCCACCTACGAGCCCGAAGACGGGCGTTGTGTCGGCGGCCCCTGTGGGCGCGGCCGCCTGACGCCTGTGGACGTGGCCGAGGTCGCCGGCCAGGTGTATTGGTATCCTTCCCGAGACATCCGGCCCCTGCCCGCCGCATCCCCGCGCGACAAAGCCGCCGACGAAAGCCCCCCATGAACCCGAACGACGACCTCCCCGGCGCTGCGCCCCCGCGGCCGGTGGAACCCCCGCTGGAACCCGTGTTCGCAGCCGCGCCCGCCAACTCCGCTGCGGTCCCGGCCTCGTCGCGCAGCACGCTCGAAGGGTCGCTGGAGCGCCTGGCGCGCGAGTTGCTGATGCAGCAACGCAGCGAACGCCGCTGGCGCATCTTCTTCCGCCTGGCCTGGCTGGGCCTGGCGTTGGCACTGGCATGGGGTTTGATGTCGCACCGCGTGCTGCCCACGGCACCCACCACGCCGCACACGGCGCTGGTGGAAGTGCGTGGCGAGATCGGCCCTGAAGGCAGCGCCAGCGCCGAAGCGCTGGTCGCCGCGCTCAAGGGCGCGTTCGAGGACAACGCCGCCGTGGCCGTGGTGCTTCGCATCAACTCGCCAGGGGGCAGCCCGGTGCAAAGCGGCATCGTCAACGACGAGATCCGGCGGCTCAAGGCCAAGCACAAGAAGAAGGTCTACGCCGTGGTGGAAGAGGTCTGCGCGTCCGGCGCCTACTACATCGCAGTCGCGGCCGACGAGATCTATGTCGACAAGGCCAGCATCGTGGGCAGCATCGGCGTGCTGATGGACGGCTTCGGTTTCACCGGGCTGATGGAGAAGCTCGGTGTCGAGCGGCGGCTGCTCACGGCCGGCAGCAACAAGGGCATGCTCGATCCCTTCAGCCCGCAAAGCGAGAAGCAGACGGCCTACGCCAAGGCCATGATCGACCAGATCCACCAGCAGTTCATCAAGGTGGTGAAGGACGGCCGTGGCGACCGGTTGAAGGAAACGCCCGACACCTTCTCGGGCCTGTTCTGGAACGGCGAAGAGGCCGTGCGCATCGGCCTGGCTGACCACGTCGGCAACCTGGATTTCGTGGCCCGCGAGGTCATCAAGGCCGAGGACATCATCGACTACACGACGCGCGACAACGTGGCCGAACGCCTGGCCAAGCGCTTCGGCGCAGCCGTGGGCGCCGGCGCCGTGAAGGCGCTGCGCGAACTCGCGCCGATGCGCTGAAGCAGCCGTCCTCCGACATG
>JANNWL010000293.1:0-2021 GCA_031414735.1 Burkholderiales bacterium
GTGCGGCTGCAGGCGGCACTGGCAGGTGCGCAAACCCAGACTGAAGAAATGCGCCAGATGCTGCAAGCCAGTTTCGAGCAGCTCAATACCGAGTTCGGGTTCGCCTTTCTGCTGCCTCCCGCACCCATCATGGCCGACGCCCTGGCCGAGTTGCAGCGCATCAACAAGAACTACAGCCGCTACATGGCGCTGGGCCAGCTGTGGCGCCTGGCCACGCCGGGGTTGGCGGACCAGTTCAGGCGCATGCTGTTGTCCAAGCTGCGCGTGGTGTTCGAGAATGCGGCGGGTGAAGTCGAGATGTGGAGCAAAGGTGCAACCAGCCAGCTTGAACAGCAATTGCGCGAACGCCGGCGCGGCCATGCGCGGCGCCAGGAAGCCTTGCAGCGTGTGCAGGTCGCCACGGGCGACCTGGAGCAGCGCATCGGCGAGGTGCAGGGCCAGGACGAGCGACTTGCCCGCGCCCAGGGCCGCATTGAGCGGCTCTTCGACGACGCCGCGGCTGCCGCGGCTTCTTTGCCGGCCCCGCTGGCAGGCGGCCTGTGCGACGCCGTGCCGCAGCTGGAACCTGTCGACGCGGCCTGACCGCAGACCCGCGCCTTGAGCGCGGGTACCTTGGCCGGCGAGGTCATCGCCTGGCAGCGCGTGCATGGCCGCCACGGCCTGCCTTGGCAGGGCACGCGCGACGCGTACCGCATCTGGCTGTCCGAGGTGATGCTGCAGCAGACCCAGGTGGCCACCGTGCTGGGCTATTTCGACCGCTTTCTGGCCCGCTTTCCTGACGTGGCTGCGTTGGCTGCGGCGCCCCTGGACGACGTGCTGGCGCTGTGGAGCGGCCTGGGCTACTACAGCCGGGCGCGCAACTTGCACCGCTGCGCGCAGGTGGTGGTGGCCGAGCACGCAGGCCGGTTCCCGCAGTCCAGCCAGGTGCTGGCCACCTTGCCAGGGGTGGGCCGGTCGACGGCTGCGGCCATCGCTGCGCTGGCTTTCGGCGAACGCGCGGCCATCCTGGACGGCAACGTCAAGCGCGTGCTGGCGCGGGTGCTGGGCTTCGACGGCGATCTGGCGCAGGCGGGGCCTGAGCGCGAGTTGTGGCAGCACGCCGTGGCCCTGCTGCCCGAGCAAGGCGTCGGTGTCTACACACAAGGTTTGATGGACCTGGGCGCCACCCTGTGCACGCTGCGGCGACCCGCCTGCCCGCGCTGCCCGCTGCAGCAGCGCTGTGCCGCGCACGCTGCGGGCGAGCCTGAACGCTACCCGGTGAAGAGCCGGCGCCTGAAGCGCGGCCGGCGCGAGCATGCCCTGCTGTGGCTGCAGCACCGCGGCCGCCACTGGCTGGTGCAGCGGCCGGTCACCGGCGTGTGGGGTGGCCTGTGGAGCCTGCCTGAGCACGCATCGCTGCAAGCGCTGCACAGCGCACTGGCGGGCTGGCCGGGTGCGCAAGAAGTGCTGCCCACCATCGAGCACGCGCTGACCCACTTCGACTGGACCTTGCGCCCGCTGCGCTGGACCTTGCCTGCGCGCGGCGCGGCACCCGTCCTGCGCCTGCTGGCCGACTTGCCCTGGGCAGCGCCCGGACGCTGGGTCACGCGCGAAGAAGCCCTGGCGATGGGGCTGGCCGCGCCGGTGCGCCGGCTGCTGCACGGCGCGCCCGGCTGACAGGCCGGCTAGCCGAACACGACCTTCTTGTCGCGCAGGAAGCCGTCGACCAGCGACAGGCGGATGACGGGATCGTCCAGCGCCATGAGCTTTTGTTTGGCCGCCAGCGACACGGGCAGCAGCTCACACCAGCGGTTGGCGACCCAGCCGGCGTCGTCGAGCCGGTAGGGCTCGGCAAAGGGTTGCTGGTCGTGTTCCTTGAGTTTGCTGATGGCCTCGGCCAAGGCGGCGACGGTGCTGGCCACGGCCGGCCCGGGAGCGCGCGGCGGGTCGTCAGCCACCAGCTCGGCCTGGCTGTGCCACAGGCCGTTCTCGCGCTGGCCCGGCGAGCCCACGCGGCGGAAGCGCTGCGTGCCGGTGCAGCG
>JANNWL010000294.1:0-2074 GCA_031414735.1 Burkholderiales bacterium
GTGGGCGGCTGGATATCGGACAAGGTCGGCGGCTCCATCGTCACGCAGGTGATCTCGGTGGTGATGGCGGGCGCCTCTGTCGCCGTCGGCTACGTGATGATGCAGGCCTACGGCTCGGCCACGCCCGAGCAGTACTTCCCGATGTTCCTGGGCCTGTTCATGCTGCTGTTCCTGGCCAGCGGCATCGGCAACGGCAGCACCTTCCGCACCATCGGCGTCATCTTCGACCGCACCCAGGCCGGCCCCGTTCTGGGCTGGACATCGGCCATCGCGGCGTATGGCGCCTTCATCGCGCCAGTGGTCATCGGCGCGCAGATCAAAGCCGGCACGCCGCAGTTTGCGATGTACGGATTCGCCATCTTCTATGCCCTGTGCCTGGTGCTGAACTGGTGGTTCTACCTGCGCACCAACGCCTACGTGAAGAACCCCTGAGCCGGCCCAAGGCACCGCACGCCGCAGCCGCCCCAGACCATGACCACCATGTCCGTCATCCCGCACTGGACGCCTGAAGACCGTGTCTTCTGGGAGCGCACCGGGCGCAAGGTGGCCGCGCGCAACCTAGGGTTGTCGATACCTGCGCTGACGCTGGCTTTCGCAGTGTGGATGCTCTGGTCGGTGGTGGTGGTGCACCTGCCGGCGGCGGGCTTCCATTACTCGACCAACCAGTTGTTCTGGCTGACGGCCTTGCCCGCCTTGAGCGGCGCCACGCTGCGCGTGTTCTACGCCTTCGCGATGCCCATGATCGGCGGCCGGCGCTTCACCGTGCTGGCGACAGTCAGCCTGATGTGGCCCGCGCTGGGCATCGGTTTCGCGGTGCAGGACCCCACCACGTCATATGAGTGGATGGTGGTGCTGGCACTGCTGTGCGGCCTGGGCGGCGGCAACTTCGCCAGTTCCATGGCCCGCATCAGTTTCCTGTTCCCTAACGCACGCAAAGGCACGGCGCTGGGGCTGAATGCCGGGCTCGGTCAACTGGGCGTACCCATGGTGCAGATCGTGGTGCCTTGGCTGATCGGCGTGGGCCTGTTCGGTGCGCTGGGGGGTGATGCACAACTCAGCAACGGCAGTCCGATGTGGCTGCAGAACGCGGGCTTTGCCTGGGTGCCCTTGATCCTGGCCAGCGCGGCAGCGGCCTGGTTCGGCATGGACGACCTGGCCGACACCCAGACCGGCATCGCCGAGCAGGCCGTGGTCTTCACGCGCCGCGACACGTGGTCGATGTGTTGGTTGTACCTGGGCACCTTCGGCAGCTTCATCGGCTTTTCGGCCGGGTTGCCCTTGCTGTTGCAGAGCCAGTTCCAGCGCATCGATCTGCTGACCCTGGCCTGGCTGGGCCCCTTGACCGGTGCGCTGCTGCGGCCGCTGGGCGGCTGGCTGGCCGACCGCTGCGGCAGCGCGCGCATCACCTTCTGGGCCTTCGTGGCCATGGCCCTGGGCGCGGCGGCCGTGCTGCTGTGCCTGCCCGGCAGCGGGCAGGGCGGCAGCCTGGCCGGCTTCCTGGCGGGCTTTGCCGTGCTGTTCGCAGCCGCGGGCATCGGCAACGGCAGCACCTTTTGCATGATCACCCGCCTGTTCCTCACCGGGCGCCAACTGGCGGCCGATCCGCTGCCCTCGGCCCAGGCCCAAGCCACCCGGGACGGCAACGTCGAAGCCGCGGCCGTGCTGGGCCTGGCCAGTGCCATGGGCGCCTACGGCGGCTTCTTCATCCCCAAGGGCTACGGCAGCTCGATCGCGCTGACCGGCAGCCCGGCGGCGGCCCTGCTGCTGTTCATCGGTTTCTACATCTCCTGCATCGCACTGACCTGGTGGCAGTACAGCCGCCGCCATGCGACGCACCCCTGCTGATTTCCTGACCGCAAGACGACTTTTCCCAAGGAAGACCCCATGAGCCACTTTCTCGACCGCCTGACCCACTTCTCGGCACCCAAGGAGTCCTTCTCCGGTGACCACGGTGTCATCACCGGCGAAGACCGCACCTGGGAAGACGCCTACCGCAACCGCTGGGCCCACGACAAGATCGTGCGCAGCACGCACGGTGTGAACTGCACCGGCAGCTGCAGCTGGAAGATCTACG
>JANNWL010000295.1:0-3943 GCA_031414735.1 Burkholderiales bacterium
CAGCCAGGCCCCAGCCCGGCACCAGCCAGAAGGCCGCGGCCAGCACGCCGGCCACGGCGCCCAGCGTGTTGCCGGCGTACAGCGCGGCCACGGCGCGGCCCGCAACGCCGTTCGCGCCCAGCAGGCGGTCCATGGCCGGCAGGGTCGCGCCCATGGCGGCGGTGGCGGGCAGCAACAGCAGAAAGGTACCAACGAAGGCCACGGCCCACTGCCAGGCGGGGCTGGGCTGCGGGCCGGTCAGCGTCATCAGCAGGCCACTGGCCGGGCCCACCGACACGATCAGCAGCAGGCTCCACAAGGCGATGACCACCTCTGCGGCCACGTACCAGCGCAGCGGCCGCGCGCTGCGCTGGATGGCCGGCCCCAGCGCCAGCGCGCCCAGGGCCATGCCGCCGAAAAAGGCCGTCACGACACCCAGCACGCCCGCGGCCTCGTGTCCCAGGCTGGCGCCAATCTGCTGCGTCCAGACGATCTGCAGGCCCAGGCCGGAGAAGCCCGACGCGGCCATCAAGGCCAGGCACTGCGGCAGGCGCCGCTCAGCCATTGAACGAGATCTTGTAACCCCAGGAATCCAGTCGGGTCGGAATGGCGTTGAAGGACAGCGTGATGCGGCGTGGCCCCGGATTGGGTGGCACGGCGTGCATCAGGTAGCTGGGGAACAGCACCATGTCGCCCGGCGCAGGCTGCGGGCTGACCCACTTGTCGGCGTTGTAAGGCCCCTGGGCCACGCCGGCGTGGTCGTTCTTGAAGGCAAAGTCGGTGCCGCCGGGGGGCTTCATGAACACGGTGCGCGAATCGGGGTGGGTGGGTGTCAGGTAGACCACGCCAGAGATGAAGCTGTTGGCGTGGTTGTGCATGGCCTGCCGGCCACCGGTGTCCAGCAGGTTGACCCACATCTCCTTGATCGACCAGCCCAGCCGTTCGCCGAAGAGTTGGTCGCCAAACTCCGCCAGCTTCGGCGTGATCAGCCCGGCGGCCATCACCAACAGCGGGCTGTCGCCAGGCGTGAGCAACGAGGTATGAGACAGGTTCAGCGAAGAACTGTTCTCGCGGTCTGCGTGCGCCGAGAAATGCGCGGCCAGCCCTTCGACCAGGGGTGCGCCCAGCAGCACTGGGCAACGCAGGAAAGGGGTCGGGAACAGCCCGATCAGTTCGTCCATCTAGCAATGATGAGGCCGCCGCCGATCAGCGGAAGCCTCAGCACCCAGACCGTTCAGCGGCGGCGCGCGACGCTGGCAACGCCCGCCAGCCCCAGGGCCATCAAGACCAATGTGGTCGGCTCGGGCACGGCGGTGATTCGGACGTTGTCGAACCCGGCCACCAAGGCGGCGTCGCCGAAGCTCACCGATTGAGCGACTCCGGTGAAGGTGGTGCTCAGGCTGTCAAAGCGGCAGAACGGCGTGTCGCCGCAGCCCACTTGCGCGTTGTTCGCCAGGTTCAGCGAAGCCAGCACCGTGCCCGTGCCGTCCAAACCGCTCCACACCTTGACACCGGCCACCACGGCAGCGTTTGACGAGTAGAAGAAGCTCAGGTCCGTGAAACCCACTGGCACGTTCATGAACGCAGCCGGGCCCACGGGTGCCATCACGCCGATGGGCGACGGGGCGTTCGAGAAGTACGGCCCCAGGGCGTCGTTCTGCACGGCCAGCGCGTCACCGCCGAAGGTCACGCCGAGATTGACGCCCGACACGCCTGCCCCATCGGTGCCGCCGGCGTAGTGCGTGTTGATGGACTCGAAGCTGGTGGGGGTCTCGAACGTGACGAGCACCACCTGCGCCAGCGCCGGCGTGGCGGCCCCCAGGGACATCACGAGGGAGGTCAGAACGGAAGCGTATTTCATCGGGCTACTCCAGGGCTTGGTTGAATTGGCTTGCGCCGAAATGGGCTGAAAGCGGTTGGGGATTCGTACGAAGTTTAGGAAGCAGATTGCGACGCGACCGTGACACACGTGTCGCCGCAAACCCACCCCCGGGGAAACGCGCAACCCGAAGCGACCATGGCCAAGTGTCACGCTTGATTCACACAAAGTGCCTACCGTTCGTCGGGTCAATGAGCGGGTCCTGTGGTGGGCCCGCAGCAACTCTCACAGCAAGGCCATGGACCAGCAACTCATCAAGCGCCAACGCCGACTCGCCCTGCAGGCCGTGTCGGTCACCTGCCTGGGCTGGGCCTGGCCGCAAGCGCGCGCCTGCGAAATCGAGACCGGCCTGCTGCGCATCACCCACCCGTGGGTGCGGGCCACGTCGGCCGATGCGACCACTGCCGTGATGTTCATGCGCCTGGACGAAGTGAACACCGCCGACCGGCTGATTGGCGTCAGCACGCCCGTGGCCACGGGCGCCGAGATGGGCGGCACGCAGACCGGCGTGGCGGTGAGCATCCCCGTGCCCGTGGGCAGCGTCACCGAACTCAGTGGCGCCGGCATGCACGTGCGGCTGACGGGGCTGAAGCACCAGCTTCACGCGGGCCGCGACTTCGCGCTGACGCTGGAGTTCGAACGTTCAGGCACGGTGCTGGCCCGCCTGACCGTCGAATACCCGACACAACGATTTTTCTAGCCTGCGGTGGTTGGACGGTGCCGGCATTTCCTGGCGCCGCAACAACGGTGGGTCACAACGAGGAGTGAACGAGATGATCAAAGGATTTCTGAAGAACCCGGTGGCGCTGGCCGCCGTGGCTGCCTTGGGCGCATTCACCGCGCCGCAGCCGGCCGACGCGCAGAAGGCGGCGTCAAGGGCGGCGGCGAAGACACCGGGCACCTACGCCGCAGGCGATTTCCACAACCACAGCACCTGCTCTGACGGTGCCGTGTCGCTGCAAAAGCAAGTCGCCAAGTCGATGAACCGCAACGGCACCACGCCTTGGGGTTTGGATTGGTTCGTGCAAGCCGGCCACGGCGGCACGGGCAACCGCAACTGCACGCTGCCCGAAGACGCGACGTTTGCATCGCCGGCCTACCCTGTGGTCACCAATACCACTGGCGGCGTCCTGGGCCCCAACACGACCTGGCAGAACTCCAACCCGGCAGTTCAGCCAAGTGGCAACGCCTCGGGCACGGCACCCAACCAGATCATGTGGCGCTGGCAGGCTGTGCAGACCTACCAGTACCCGCTGATGGAGTACTTGGCAGCCCTGCGCAACGAGCCGCTGTTCATCGGCGTCGAGTCGGTGGTGGCCGGTCACGAGCACACCTCCATGGGCGTCATCACCGGCCAGATCCCCGCCTCGGTGTACGCACAGACGCTGCCCACCACACCTGGCTACACCGCGTTGGGTAACGCCAACGCCCTGGCCATGTGGCAGTACTGCTTCGACCGCGGCAACGGCGGTGACACCAGCCGCGGCAACCGGACCACGCAGCCCGGCAACGTCAACACCGGCGTGGGCAACAACTGGGACTGTTCGGTTCCCGGCAGCCTGAATGCCCAAGCGCCGGACTGGAATGCCGCCGGCTTCAAGCTCAATGGCGCCAACGGCACCCTGGGTCACGTCAAGACGGTCGAAGGCATCAAGTGGATGGCGGCCTTCCACCCGAATGGCAGCTATTACGTGCCAGCCCACCTCGAGCGCGCCGGCCCGTTCAACCCCACGGGCAACAACGGCTTCAACATCGAGCACTTGCGCAACTTCAACAACGCCGGCCCCGCGGTGGCCTTCGGCTTCGAGAGCCAGCCCGGCCACGGTGCCTCTGACCGCCGCGGTGAATACAACCTGCGTCGCCAGGCCATCGGCGCCGTACGCGTTGATTCGGTGGGTGGCACGACTTACGGCGGCACCGGCGTGTACGCCGCAGCCATCGGCGGCGTGTGGGACGCGCTGCTCGGCGAGGGCCGCAACTTCTGGTTCTTCGCCAGTTCCGACTGGCATTCGCGCGGCGCCTTCAGCGTCGACGACCGCCGCAGCGACAACGACTTCTGGCCCGGCGAGTACCAGCGCAACTACA
>JANNWL010000296.1:0-27851 GCA_031414735.1 Burkholderiales bacterium
GGCAGGCCGACGTCGAGGCCGACAAGAAGCGCGTGGCCGACCGGGTCGCGGCACGGGCCTCAGAAGCCAAGGCGGTGCAGCCTCTGCCGGCATTGCCGGCCCTGCGTGCCGTGCCACCGTAGCGCCAGGGTCGGTCAGCGCAACGCGTCGATACGCGCCAATGCCAGTGACAGGTTGTCTCCGCCGCCCCGGGCGCGCTGACGCGCCTTGCTGATCAGCATCTCGCTGGCCTCGCGCGGGGGCAGAGCGTGCAGGATGGCGCCGATTTCTTTGGGCGTGAAGTAGTGCCACAGGCCATCACTGCAGGCCATCACGCTGTCGCCATACTCCAGCTTGCCGATGTGCCACAGCGTCACCGGCGGGTCGGTCTGCGTGCCCAGGCAGCCTGTGAGCAGGTTGGATTGCGGGTGGGTGTTGGCTTGGTCTTCCGTGATCTTGCCTTCGTCGACAAGGCGCTGTACGTAAGAGTGGTCGACCGTGCGCTGCATCATCTCGGCACCACGGAAGTGGTACACCCGCGAGTCACCGGCGTGCACGACATCGCATTCCAGACCCGCGCCAATGATGTAGCTGGCCACCGTGCTGTGAGGCTCTTCCTCGGACGTGATGGCGGTCAACTTGATCATCAAGTGCGCCTCCACCACCAATTGGCGCAGCAACTCTGCCGCGTCGTCCTGCGACGGTGAGTAGCGCTCGAAAATCTGACGCGCCGTCAGCAGTACCTGGTCCGCAGCCTTGCGCCCCCCGCTCTTGCCGCCCATGCCGTCAGCCAGCACCGCCATCATGGTGCCGGCAGCGCGCGGGTGGTTGATCAATTCGACCTGGTCCTGCTGGTAGGCGCGGTCGCCTCGGTGCAGTCCGGTCGAGGCGGTGAAACGGAAAGTCTGGGCGGGCATGACCATGCCTTGGAATATAAACTTAGCGCCCTTCGGCAAGATGAGAAGCAATGAACGAGAACCTGCATTCCCCACAGCGCCAGCTCATCGAGTTGCGCATGGAACACGCTGATCTCGACAGCCTCATCGACCGCAACACTGCGGGCCCGCCGACGGATGAGCTCAGTCTGCGCCGGCTGAAGAAGCGCAGGCTGCGGCTGCGCGACCAGATCGCCCGCCTCGAAGTGCAGGTCGATCCGCCCGAGCCCGCGTGACCGAGCCTTCCCTGGCCGAGGCAGTCGCCCAGGCGTTTTCTGTCGACGGCCCTTTGGCCCGCAGCGACTCGCGTCACAGCCCGCGCGCAGCCCAGGACGAGATGGCGGCTCGGGTGGCGCAGGCCATCGACAACCGCGAGGCCCTGGTCGCCGAAGCCGGGACCGGCGTGGGCAAGACCTTCGCCTACCTGGTGCCCCTGCTGTTGTCGGGCCGTCGCGCGCTGGTCAGCACGGCCACCAAGAGCCTGCAGGACCAACTCTTCCTGCGTGACCTGCCTCGGCTTCGCGACGCGCTCGGCGTGCCCGTTCGCATGGCCTTGCTCAAGGGTCGGGCCAGCTACCTGTGCCGTCACCGACTGAACGAGGCCGTCAACGAAGCTTCGACCGCCGACCGCTTTGCCGCGCGCGCGCTGGCCCGGGTGGCACTCTGGGCCCAGGCCACACGCAGCGGCGACCTGGCAGAAATCGAGGGCCTGGACGATCGCTCGCCGGTCATCCCGCTGGTCACATCCACGCGCGACAACTGCTTGGGCAGCGAATGCCCCGAGTACCGCGCCTGCCATGTCATGCAAGCCCGGCGCGAAGCCATGGCGGCTGACCTGGTGGTCGTCAACCACCATCTCTTTTTCGCCGACATGGCGCTGCGCGACAGTGGCGTGGCCGAACTGCTGCCCACCGTGGACGCTGCGGTCTTCGATGAGGCGCACCAGCTCGTCGAGGCCGGTGTGCAGTTTCTCGGAACCACCCTGTCCACCGGGCAGGCCATTGACCTCGGGCGCGACGTCCTGGCGCTGGGTGTGATGCACGCCCGCGGCCTGCAGCCCTGGAGCGAACTGCAAGCCGCCATCGACCTGGCTGCGCGTGAGCTGCGACTTCTCTGCAACGGCGATTTGCGCGAACTGCGCGGCGTGGTCAAGTTGCGCTGGGAAGAACGTGCCGCGGACGACGCACTGCAGGGCCCGCTGCAGGCCCTGGGCGAGGCGGCGCAGGCGGCTGCCGACGCGATCGCCAGCGTGGCCGAATCGGCGCCTGACTTTCCCAAGCTCGAACAGCGTGCACGCGCGCTGGCCTCGTTGACACGGCGCTTCGACGACCCGGCCCCCAGCGGCCACGTGCGCTGGATCGACCTGTCGCCGCAGCAGGCCCGGCTGGTCGAATCGCCGCTGGATATCCGCGAGATGCTCAGCGAACAGCGCCGACTGTCGCCCAAGGCCTGGATCTTCACCTCGGCCACGCTCGGTGACGACCCCGAGCTGTCGTGGTTCACGGCGGCCACGGGCCTGGAGGATGCTGCCGTGCTGCGTGTGGGCAGCCCCTTCAACTACCCGGCACATGCACGGCTGTGGGTGCCAGCGCGCTGCCCCAAGCCCAACGAGCCGGGGCATGCCGAGGCGGTGGGTCAGCTGGCGGCGCGTTGCGCTGGCGCGTTGGGCGGGCGCACCTTCGTACTCACGACCACACTGCGCGCACTCCCACTCATAGCCAGCGCGCTCCGAGACGAGGCCGAACGCCTGGGCCACACGCTGACGCTGCTGGTCCAGGGCAGCGAGCCGCGGCGCAGCCTGTTGCAACGTTTCGGCGAAGGGCGCGGCTGTGTGCTGCTGGGGTCGCAGAGCTTTTGGGAAGGCATCGACATGCCAGGCGACGCGCTTCAGTGCGTGTTGATCGACAAGCTGCCGTTTCCGCCCCCCAACGACCCGCTGGTCGAGGCGCGTGTGAGGCACTTGCGCGAGCTCGGCCGCAATCCTTTCGAGGATTACTTTGTGGCCGAGGCTGCGGTGTCACTCAAGCAGGGTGCGGGCCGGTTGATTCGCACCGAAACCGACCGCGGCTTGCTTGTGGTGTGCGACCCGCGCATGCGCCAGATGGGCTATGGCAAGCGCTTGATCGCTGCCCTGCCCGACATGGGGGTGCTGCCTGACGAGGCCCAGGCCATGGCCTGGTTGGGCGAACTGGCGGCCGATCATCCCTGGTAGATCAGCGCTGGCAAATCACCAGAACCGCCACCACGGCCGCTCACCCGTGGCACTGTTGCCAGCCACGTACTTGCTGTTGGGGAAGTTGCTTCGCAACACGCGGTCAGCGGCGTCACGCAAGGTCGGGAGCTCCAGCTTGTCGTAGCTGCGAACCAGGATGAACAGCGCCTCTTCGGTGGACGGCGATTGCTGGAAATCGGACACCGCCTGCTGGGCGCGGTTGGCGGCGGCCAGGTAGGCGCCGCGGTTCAGGTAGTAGCGCGCCACGTGCACCTCGTAGGCGGCCAGCGTGTTGACGATGTAGTCCATGCGCAGACGGGCGTCGGGGCTGTAGCGCGAATTCGGGAAGCGGTCGACGAGCTGTTTGAAGGCCTGGTAGGCATCGCGGCTGGCGCGTTGGTCGCGCTCCGACAAGTCTTGCCGCGCCAACGTGCTCAGCAGCCCGATGTTGTCGTTGAAGTTGATTACGCCGCGCAGGTACAGCGCGTAATCCAGTGCCGGGCTCGACGGGTTCAGCTTGATGAAGCGCTCGATCGCGGTGAGCGCGGTTTCGCGTTCGCCGCTCTTCCAGTTCAGGTAAGCCAGTTCGAGTTGGGCCTGCTGTGCCAGCTGGCTCCCGGCAGCCAGGCCCTCGACACGCTCGAGTGTCTTGATGGCGCGGTCGTAGCTGCCGGAGTCGGCGTCTTCCTTGGCGTCTTTATACAATCGGTCAGCTGTGGCGCCTGCCGATTCGTCCCTGGGTGTCGAGCCACAACCCGCCAATTGCAGCGTGGCGGCAAGCAAGGCCAGCAGCGCAGGGCGCCAAACAAGTGAAACGGTCATCGCGGAATCTGCCGGAAGGTACAGAGAGCGCAGATTATAGGGAGCTGCCCCCCGCGCTTCAGGCTGCGGCGGATGCCGTCGATGCAGGCGAAGAACTGGGCGATGAGCCGGCGGCAGCGGCCACCGACTGGCGCGAAGGCGTCGTCGATGCCCAACTGCACGGCCAGCGACTGGACCGGGCCGTGGTGGCCATGGCGCCGGAGTTCTCGCGCAGCCACCTGCAGCATCTCATCGAGCAGGGGCACCTGCTGCTGGACGGTGTGGCGGCCGACAGCTCGTCGCGCAAGGTGCGTTTCGGCCAGCGCCTGAGGTTGACGCTGGTGCCGACCGAAGAGAGCCGGGCCTTCGTGCCGCAGGCCATGCCGCTGGTGGTGTTGTTCGAGGACGAACACCTGCTGGTGCTTGACAAGCCCGCCGGTCTCGTAGTGCACCCGGCGCCCGGCCACTGGACGGGCACGCTGCTCAACGGCCTGCTGGCGCATCACCCTGCGGCGGCCACGCTGCCGCGTGCCGGCATCGTGCACCGTCTGGACAAGGACACCTCGGGCGTCATGATGGTCGGCAAGTCGCTGCCGGCCGTCACCGCGCTGGTTCGCGACATGGCAGCACGCACGGTGCACCGTCGCTACCTGGCGCTGGCCCATGGCCGGCCGGATGCAGAGGCATTCACCGTCGACGCGCCGATCGGCCGCGACCCGCATGTCCGCGTCCGCATGGCGGTGGTGCCGGGCGGGCGCGCCTCGCGCACCGACGTGCGCTGCGTGGCCGAAGGTGGCGGGTTCAGCGCGCTGAGCTGCACGCTGCACACCGGTCGCACTCACCAGATTCGGGTGCATCTGGCGTCGCGTGGGCTGCCGTTGGTGGCAGACGCTGTCTACGGCGGCCGGCCCGCGTTGGGCATGCAGCGCCAGGCCCTGCATGCCACCGAGCTGCGCCTGGCCCACCCGATGTCGCGGGTCCCACTGGCCTTCGACTGCACACCGCCGCCCGATTTCCAGATCGCCTGGGCACAGGTCACGGGGGAGCACGACCTCTGAGACGGGCCTGCTGTGCCTGGCGCTATACTCACCTGCATTCACAGAGCCGTCGGCGTCCCGCGCCGCGCCTGTTCGAGCGATGCCCCGTCCCGGCCCTGCCGGACCGTGCGACCCCCCTGTATCAAGAGCTTTGCTCTGTACGGCCCCGATTTGCGATGAAACCCGCTGCCGCGCTCTGCCCGGTGGCACCCTGACCCCAGGACATGAATACATTTGAGGCCAAACGTGTCCTCGAGACCGCGCTCATCTGTGCGCAGTCGCCCCTGCCGCTGAGCGAGATGCGCGCCTTGTTCGAAGGCCAGGTCGGCGCCGACACGCTGCGTCACCTGCTTGACGAACTGGTGGGCGACTGGCAACACCGTGGCGTCGAACTGGTGGCCCTGGCTTCGGGCTGGCGCTTCCAGAGCCGGCCCGAGATGCGCAGCTACCTTGACCGCCTGCATCCCGAGAAGCCGCCCCGCTATTCACGCGCGGCGCTCGAAACGCTGGCCATCGTGGCCTACCGCCAGCCGGTGACGCGCGGCGACATCGAAGATATCCGGGGCGTCACCGTCAGCAGCCCGATCGTCAAGCAGCTCGAAGACCGTGGCTGGATCGAGGCCATCGGCTACCGCGAGGCCGCTGGCCGGCCGGCGCTGTATGCCACCACGCGCCAGTTTCTCGACGACCTGGGGCTGGCCAGCCTGGACCAGTTGCCCGCCATCTCGGGCACAGGCGCGGCTGGCGCCCTGGACGCCCTCGAACAGACTGCACCGATTTTCGGCGAAGCCCAGGCGGCCTTGCCACTGGATGAACCGGACGCCGAGTCCACCCCCACCGCGCCCCAACACGCGGCCGACCTGTCCCACCCCACCGACCTGCCCGCATGAACGCTCACGACGCCGACCCCGCTCTGCCTGAACCTGCTCTGCCCGAGGCGGTCGCCGACGGCCAAGCTGCGCCCGACAAGCCCAAGCGGCGGCGAGCACCGCGAAAGACTGCACCGGCTGAAGCTGCCGGGCAGGACGCACCCTTGGCTGAAGAAGCCGTCGCGGCCGCAATCCGTGACATCAAGGCCAGCCGGCAAGCGGACCCGGGTGTCGTTGCCGAGTCCCAAGCCCCGGCGGAGGTGCCGGTCGAGGTCACAGCGACCGTGCCGGTCGAGGTCACAGCAACCGTGCCGGTCGAGTCTCGAGCTGAGGACAGCCCGGGCGATGAGGCCGGTGGCGATCGCCCGCCCGGCGCGCGCCGCGGTCGCAACCGTCGCCGCGGCCGGCGAGGTGCCGAGCGCAACGAGGGCGAGGGCGAGGGCTTGGCGGTGACTGGCGGCGAGGATGACGAGCCGGGCGACGGCCCGGTCGCAGCGGCCGCGCCCGCGGCGCCGCGGCCACCGCCGGCCGAAGTCGGCGAGGTCTTCGCCGAAGTGCTGTCGGGCGCCTATGACGCCGAGCCCGCGGCCGAAGAGGTCACCCAGGACCCGGGCAAGCGTGTGTTGCTGCCCGAGGCCGACGCGCCCAAGCTGCACAAGGTGCTGGCCCAGTCGGGGGTGGGTTCGCGCCGCGATCTCGAACAGATGATTGTCGAGAAGCGCATCACCGTGAACGGGGAGCCGGCCCACACGGGGCAGCGCATTTCCTTTGGCGACCGCGTGGCAGTCGACGGCAAGCCGGTGCGCTTTCGCATCGCGCCGCCGGCGCCGCGGGTGCTGGCTTATCACAAGCCGGTGGGCGAAGTCGTCACGCACGACGACCCGCAGCAGCGGCCGACGGTGTTCCGCCGCCTGCCGCGCTTGCAGCAGGGCAAATGGCAGTCGGTGGGCCGGCTCGACATCAACACCGAAGGCCTGCTGCTGTTCACCAATTCCGGTGAACTGGCCAACCAGCTGATGCACCCGCGCTTTGGTGTCGAGCGCGAATACGCAGTGCGGTCGCTGGGTGTGCTGGACGCGCCGGCCAAGGCCAAGCTGCTCGAAGGCGTCGAGATCGATGGCCAGCGCGCTGCCTTCAAGAGCGTGGAAGACGGTGGCGGCGAGGGTGTGAACCATTGGTACCGCGTGGTCATCACCGAAGGCCGCAACCGCGAGGTGCGGCGACTGTTCGAGGCCGTGGGCCACGCGGTCAGCCGCTTGATCCGCATCCGCTACGGGTCGGTGGTGCTGCCGCGCGGGCTCAAACGCGGCGTGTGGGTGGACCTGGACGAGCACGACCTGCGCAGCCTGCGCCGGCTTGCCGATGTGCCCCGGCCCGAACGCACCGAACGTGGCGAACGCGCTGAGAGCGCTGCGCCGGCCGATGCCGAGGGCGGGCGTGGCGGCCGCAACCGGCGTCGCGGGCGTGCAGCGCCGGAAGGTGTGCCCGTCCAGGCGGATCGCCCGCCGCGGCCCGAGCGTGCGCCGCGCGGCGAGTCCAACGAGTTCGCCTCCATTCCCAACCCCTTGCAGCAGACCTTCGACCGTCGCGCCATCCAGCAAGACCGGTCCAACCGGCGCGAGATGTCCGAGGACGGACCCATCCCAAACCCGTTGCAGCAGACCTACGACAAGCGCGCATTGCAACAAGACCGCGCGCCGCGGCGTGAGATCTCCGAGGACGGCCCGATCCCCAACCCGCTGCAGCAGACCTACGACAAACGCGGTGCCGGCGGCTCGCGCGGCCCGGGCTTCGGCCCTGGCGGCAGCAGCCACGGCGGCGGCGGTGGTGGGCAGGGCGGCGGCGGCGGCCGCAACAAGGGCGGCGGCGACGCCGCCCGTGGCTCGGACCCGGCTGGCGGCGGCGGTTACATCGGTGGCGACGCTTTCCTGCGCAAAGGCAGCGGTGGCCGGGGTGGCCGCTCGGGTGGCCGTGGGCCGGGGTCGTCAGGCGGCGGCTTCGGAGGAGGTGGTGCCGGCGGCGGCGGTGGCGGTGGCGGTGGTGGCGGCGGCGGCGGCGGCAACCGGGGTGGCAACAAGGGCGGTCGCAGCCGTTGAACAACGCCGGGCTAGAATACAAAGCTTTGCCAAGTCATTGATTCAGGAGAGATTTTCATGTCGACCGCAGCCAAACTTGAACGCACCCTTTCGATCATCAAGCCCGACGCCGTGGCCAAGAACGTGATTGGTCAGATCGTCTCCCGCTTCGAGGCCGCCGGCCTCAAGGTCGTGGCCGCCCGCATGGCCCATCTGTCGCGCGGCGAGGCCGAGGCTTTCTATGCCGTGCACAAGGCACGCCCGTTCTTCAACGACCTGGTGAACTTCATGATCTCCGGCCCGGTGATGATCCAGGCGCTGGAGGGCGAGGGTGCCATCGCCAAGAACCGCGAGCTGATGGGCGCCACCGACCCGAAGAAGGCCGAGAAAGGCACGATCCGAGCCGACTTCGCCGACAGCATCGACGCCAACGCCGTGCACGGGTCCGACGCGCCGGAGACGGCCGCTGTCGAGATCGCGTTTTTCTTCCCCGGCATGAACGTCTACTCGCGCTGAGGCGATCGATGCCATGGCGGTCAACCTGCTCGATTTCGACCTCGACGGGCTGACCGCTTACTGTGAATCCCTGGGCGAGAAGCGCTTTCGCGCCGTCCAGTTGTTCCGCTGGATCCACCAGAAGGGCGCCAGCGACTTCGAGCAGATGTCCGACCTGGCGCGCTCGCTGCGCGGCAAGCTCGCAGCCGTGGCAGAGATCAAGCCGCTGCCGCTGCTCAGCGAGCACATCTCCGCCGACGGCACCGTGAAGTGGTTGTTCGACGTCGGTGCCGGCAACGCCGTGGAAACCGTGTACATCCCCGAGGCTGACCGCGGCACCTTGTGCGTGTCGTCGCAAGCTGGTTGTGCGGTGGGTTGCCGTTTCTGTTCCACAGGGCACCAAGGCTTCAGCCGCAATCTCGGCACGGGCGAGATCCTGGCCCAGCTGTGGTTTGCCGAGCACCGGCTGCGTGAGCGGCTGGCTGCGGCCGGCGGCGCTTGGCCGGGCGCCGCTGACGAGCGCATCGTCGACAACGTCGTGATGATGGGCATGGGCGAGCCGCTGCAGAACTACGCGGCACTGGTGCCGGCGCTGCGCACCATGCTCGACGACCACGGCTACGGACTGTCGCGCCGCCGTGTCACGGTGTCGACTTCGGGCGTGGTGCCCATGATCGATCGACTGCGCCAGGACTGTCCCGTGGCGCTGGCCGTGTCGCTGCACGCGCCGCGTGACGCGCTGCGCGAGTCGCTGGTGCCGCTGAACCGCAAGTACCCCATCGCCGATCTGCTGCAGGCCTGCGTGCGCTACCTTGAGTCCGCGCCGCGCGACTTCATCACTTTTGAGTACTGCATGCTGGACGGCGTCAATGACACGCCAGAGATGGCGCACGAACTGGTGCGCCTGGTGGCGGGGCAGGGCGCCGATGGCCCGCCCGGGCTGCGTGTCTCGTGCAAGTTCAACCTGATCCCTTTCAACCCGTTCCCGGCGTCTGGCCTGAAGCGCTCGTCGCCCGATCGTATTCAAGCCTTCGCCCGCGTGCTGCAGGACGCGGGCCTGGTCACGACCGTGCGCAAGACCCGTGGTGACGACATTGACGCGGCCTGTGGCCAGCTGGCCGGCGAGGTGCAGGACCGCACCGACGTCGCACCCCGCATGGCGCGTCGCCGCGACGTGATCCCCATCAACAGCGTGCAGACCGTGTCATGAGCCTGCGCAAGCACACCCTGCGCAGCGGGACCTTTGCACTGGCCACTGTGGCGACGCTGTTGTCTGCCTGCTCGACGACCACCACGACCACATCGCCGGCGGCGGCCCCGTCACGTGACGTGCGCAGCACGGGCGACACGCCCGACCCGCTGCGACGCGCGCAGGCCAGGCTGGAACTGGCCGGCCTGTACTTTGCGCGCGGCCAGACTGAGACGGCGCTGTCCGAGCTGAAAGAAGCGCTGGCCGCCAAGCCCGACATGCCCGAGGCCTACAGTCTGCGTGGCCTGGTGTATGCCAGTCTGGGCGATGTCACCCAGGCCGACGACAGTTTTCGCCGCGCGCTGGAGCTCAGCCCGCGTGACGCCGATGTCATGCACAACTATGCTTGGTTCCTGTGTCAGGAAAGACGCTACGAGCCCGCCGATGCGCAGTTCGAACGCGCCCTGGCGCAGCCCAGCTACCGTGATGGCGCGCGCACGCTGCTGGCCCAGGGCGTGTGCCGGGCACGCGCCGGCCGCTGGACCGAGGCCGAACGTTCGCTGCAGCGTTCTTACGAACTCGACTCCGCCAACCCGTTCACGGCCTTCAGCCTGAGCGAGGTGCTGCTGCAACGCGGCGAACTCGACCGAGCCCGCTTCTACGTGCAGCGCATCAACGCGCAGCCCGATCTCGCCACCGCACAAAGCCTGTGGCTGGCCGCGCGCATAGAGCGGCGTTTGGGCAACGTGGGGGCGCTGCAAGACATTGGTCGACAGTTGCGCGAGCGGTTTCCGCAGTCGTCCGAGGCGCAGCAGTTCGAGCAGGGGCGTTTCGATGGCTGACGACGCCAAGGGCGCCGTGACTGCGGGCGGCCTGCTGCGCGCGGCACGCGAGAAGCACGGGCTGCATATCGCGGCGCTGGCTGCGGCCATGAAAGTTGCCCCGCGCAAGCTCGATGCGCTGGAGAACGACCGCTGGAGCGAGCTGCCCGACGCGACCTTCGTCCGGGCCCTGGCGCTCACCGTGTGCCGCACGCTCAAGCTGGACCCCAAGCCGGTGTTGGACCTGCTGCCGCCCGCCGAGACCATGTCCCTGCAGTCCATAGGCGAACACCTCAACGCACCCTACCGCGAAGCGGACAGTCACGGCGCCCCTTCCGTGGCTGGACTGGCCATCCGGCCCATGGTGTGGGCTGCTGCCCTGCTGATGGTGGCTGCGGTGGCCGTGTACTTCGTGCCCGAGGCCTGGTTCAAAAGCGCGGCGCCGGCTGCCGCCACCGCGGTGGCGCCCGTGGCGCCGGCAGCGGTGGCAGCGGTGGCAGAGCTTGCCGCCCCGGCCGTGCCGGGCAGTGCCGCAGCCAATCAGCCCGACAGCACTGGGCCGCTGCCAGCGGCGTCTGCCGCTGCGGTGCTGCCTTCGGTGGGCGAGACGGTGTTTTCGGCGCCGCCGGCCCACTCGCAGCAGGCCGCGCCAGCCGCGGGCGCGCTGCAGTTGCGGACCAGCGAGGCCTCGTGGGTCGACGTGCGTGATGGCAGAGGCCAGGTCTTGCTCTCGAGAATCGTGCAACCCGGCGAAATGGTCGGGCTGGACGGTGCCCCGCCCCTGCGCCTGACCATAGGCAACGCCGCAGCCACCCAGTTGTCGTTCCGCGGTCAGCCGGTGAGCCTGACACCGAGCACCCGCGACAACGTCGCCCGCGTTGAATTGCAGTGAAACACTTGCGCCAGAGGTCCGCCCCATGAACGCTGCCGAACCATTCGACATCATCCCCGCCGCCACGCCGGCGCCGCGCCATTCGCGCCAGGCCCGCGTGGCCTGGCGCGATCACGTCGTCACCGTCGGCGGCGACGCGCCGGTGCGTGTGCAGTCGATGACCAATACCGACACCGTCGACGCCATCGGCACGGCTATTCAGGTCAAGGAGCTGGCCCAGGCCGGTTCGGAGATCGTGCGCATTACCGTCAACACGCCCGAGGCCGCCGAGGCCGTGCCGCACGTTCGAGAGCAACTCGACCGCATGGGCATCAACGTGCCGCTGGTCGGCGACTTCCACTACAACGGCCACCGCCTGCTGACCGACTACCCGGCCATGGCGCAGGCCTTGAGCAAGTACCGCATCAACCCGGGCAACGTGGGCAAGGGCGACAAGCGCGACCGCCAGTTCGGCATGATGATCGAAGCCGCCGTGCGCTTTGACAAGGTGGTGCGCATCGGTGTCAACTGGGGCAGCCTGGACCAGGAACTGCTGGCCCAGATGATGGACGACAACGCCCGCCGCGCACAGCCGCTGGACGCCAAGCAGGTGATGTACCAGGCGCTGATCACCTCGGCGCTGAGCTCGGCCGAGGTCGCGCGTGACATGGGGCTGAACCCTGACAACATCATCATCAGTTGCAAGGTCAGCGGCGTGCAGGACCTCATCTCCGTGTACCGCGCGCTGGCACGGCGTTGTGACTATGCCCTGCATCTGGGCCTGACCGAAGCCGGCATGGGCACCAAGGGCACCGTCGCCTCGGCCACGGCGCTGGCCGTGCTTCTGCAAGAAGGCATCGGCGACACCATCCGTGTCAGCCTGACGCCGCAGCCGGGCGAGGCGCGCACTCAGGAAGTCGTGGTGGCCCTCGAAATCCTGCAGTCACTGGGTCTGCGCACTTTCAACCCCAGCGTCACCGCCTGCCCGGGCTGCGGCCGCACCACGAGCACGACCTTCCAGGAACTCGCCAAGCAAATCGACGACTACCTGCGCGCGCAGATGCCGGTCTGGAAGGTGCGCTACCCGGGCGTGGAAACGCTGAAGGTGGCGGTGATGGGCTGCATCGTCAACGGCCCCGGCGAGAGCAAACATGCCGACATCGGCATCAGCCTGCCGGGCACGGGCGAGGCACCGGCCGCGCCGGTGTTCATCGACGGCGAGAAAGCCATGACGCTTCGCGGCGAGGGCATCGTCGGCGAGTTCCACCAAATCGTTGAAAGCTACATTGAACGTCGATTTGGCACGGTGACCGCCGCGCATTGACGCCCGCTGTCTGACGGCGGTTTCGCGCCGTCCTGTCCCGCCGGCCAGGCGTGTCGCCCGGCCAGCCACCGCGTCCGCGTCAAGCCATCTGCCTGCCCAAACCATGCCCGAAGCCCTCCAAGCCGTCAAAGGAATGAACGACATCCTGCCGCCCGACTCGGCGCGCTGGGAGTGGTTCGAAGAAGTCGTGCGCGCGCTGATGCGCCGCTATGCCTACCTCAACATTCGCGTGCCCATCGTCGAGCACACGCCGCTTTTCGTGCGCGGTCTGGGGGAGGTCACCGACATCGTCGAGAAGGAGATGTATTCCTGGACCGACGCCATGAACGGCGACGCGCTGACCTTGCGACCCGAAGGCACGGCCGGCGTGGTGCGCGCGGCCGTCGAGCATTCGATGCTCTACGACGGCGGCAAGCGGCTGTTCTACATCGGCCCCATGTTCCGGCACGAAAGGCCGCAGCGCGGCCGCTACCGGCAGTTCCACCAGGTGGGTGTCGAAGCGCTGGGTTTTGCCGGCCCGGAAGTCGACGCCGAGGTCATCCTGATGTGCCGCGCCCTGTGGCGCGACCTGGGCCTGGCCGATGTGCGGCTGGAGATCAACAGCCTGGGCGACAGCACCGAACGGCGCGCCCACCGCGCCGCGTTGATCGCGTACTTCGAGGCGCACAGCGGCTTGCTCGACGCCGAGGCCACGCGCCGCCTGCACAGCAACCCGCTGCGCATCCTGGACACCAAGAACCCGGCCATGCAGCCGCTGGTGGAGGCCGCCCCAAAGCTGATGGACTTTCTGGGCGAGGCCTCGCTCAAGCACTTCGACGCGGTGCGCGCCATGCTGGACGCCGCCGGCCAGCCCTACCGCATCAACCCGCGCCTGGTGCGCGGCATGGACTACTACAACCTGACCGTCTTCGAGTGGGTCACCGACCGCCTGGGGGCCCAGGGCACGGTCTGCGGCGGCGGCCGCTACGACGGCCTGGTGGAACTCGTCGGCGGCAAGCCCGCCCCCGGCATCGGCTGGGGCATGGGCATGGAGCGTGTGCTCGACTTGCTGCAGGAGTCTGGCGTGCAAGCACCTGCCGTGGCGCCGGATGCCTATGCCATCGTGCCTGATGCGGCCGCCATGCCCGCGGCCATGCACACGGCAGAGCAGCTGCGCGCGGCCGGTGTGAGCGTGCAGCTGCACGCGGGCGGCGGCAGCATGAAGTCGCAGTTCAAACGTGCCAACGCCAGCGGCGCGCGCCACGCCCTGGTCTTTGGCGCCGACGAACTGGCGCAGGCGCAGGTGGCAGTCAAGGACTTGCGCGACGCGACCGCTGTGCAGACCACGCGCTCGCTGGCTGACGTTCAGGCCTGGGCCGCCGGGCTGCTCAAGACATAATCCCGCTCTTTCGTCGGACCGTAATCAAGCCCCATGGCTACAAATCTCGACCTGCAAGAGCAGGAGCAACTCGATGCCCTCAAGGCGTTCTGGAAGCGCTACGGCAATCTCGTCACTTGGCTGCTGGTGGCAGTGATGGCGGCCTTCGCGGCTTGGAACGGCTGGAACTGGTGGCAGCGTGACCAGGCCATGAAGTCCGGCGCCATGTACGACGAGCTCGAGCGGGCCGCGCAAGCCGGCGACGCCGCCAAAACGGCGCGCATTTTTGTAGATCTGAAAGAACGCTTCCCACGCACGGCCTACACACAGCAGGGGGCGCTGGTGACTGCCAAGCTGCAGTTCGACCAGGGCCAGCTCGATGCCGCCCGCGACACCCTGGCCTGGGTGGCTGAGAAGGGCGTCGAAGAAGAGATTCGTACGGTGGCCCGGCTGCGTCTGGCCGCCTTGCAGGCTGAGGCCAAGCAGTTCGATGCGGCACTCAAGACGCTTGACGCTGCCACTGCGCCCACTTTCGAGGCCCTGGTGGCCGATCGCCGCGGTGATGTGCTGGCCGCCCAGGGCAAGCCCGAACAGGCCCGCGCCGCCTACCAGACCGCCTGGGCCGCCATGAGCGACAAGGTGGACTACAAGCGCCTGATTGAAGCCAAGCTCACGTCGCTGGGCGCGGCGCCCATGCCCGCAGCCACTTCGGCCGCTGCGGCGTCAGCGGCGTCAGGAGCGGCCAAGTGATTCACGCAATGCTGAAGGCGGCGGCCTGCCTGTCCTTGGCGGGGCTGCTGGCGGCCTGCTCCAGCACCGACAAGCCCAAGCCCACGCCGCTGGAAACCTTCGAGCCGAAGATTACCGGCCGTGCCGTTTGGAACCTGCGCTTGCCTGGCTCGGCCATCGCCATGACGCCGGCCTTGCGCGACGGTGTGTTGTTCGTGGCTTCTGGCGATGGCACGGTGATGGCCCTGCAGGCCGACACCGGTGCCGAGGTCTGGCGCGCCAGCACGGGGTCGGCACTCGCAGCTGGTGTGGGCAGCGACGGTCGTCACACCAGCGTCGTCACGCGCGGCAACGAGGTGGTTACCTTTGATGCCGGCCGCGAGGTCTGGCGCAAACGCCTGCCTTCCAGCGTGGTCACCGCGCCGCTGGTGGCCGGTGAGCGGGTCTTCGTGATGAGCGTGGACCGGGCCGTGCACGCCTTTGACGCCGTCGACGGCCGCCGCCTGTGGGTGCAGCAGCGTCCCGGCGAGGCGCTCACCCTGGCGCAGCCCAGCGTGGTGCTTGCCTACCAGAACATGCTGCTGGTCGGGCAGGGCCCGCGGCTGGCGGCGCTCGACCCGCTGAAGGGCAGCGTGCTGTGGGAGGCGCCGATGGCCGCGCCCCGCGGCACCAACGAAGTCGAACGGTTGGCCGACCTGATCGGCCCGGCCGTGCGCATCGCCGACCGTGTCTGTGCCCGCGCTTTCCAGTCGGCCGTGGCATGCGCCGATGCGTCCAAGGGCAGCGTGCTGTGGTCGCGCAACGTGGGTGGGGTGAACGCCGTGGCCAGCGACAACGAACGGGTCTTCGGTGCCGATGCCAGCGACCGCATCACCGCCTGGCGCACGGGCAATGGCGATGTCTCCTGGACCAGCGAACGCTTGCTGTACCGCGGACTCAGCGGCGCCTTGTCGGTCGGGCCCAGCGTCGTCTTTGGCGACAGCGAGGGTTATCTGCACTTCCTGTCTGCCGCCGACGGCACACCGCAGCTGCGCCTGCCCACCGACGGCTCGGCCATCGTCGGCACGCCCGTCATCAGCGGCACGACGATGGTGGTGATGACGCGCAGCGGCAGCCTCTTCGCCTTCAGGCCGAATTGAGCTTCGTTCTGTGAAGCCCGTCATCGCACTGGTTGGCCGGCCCAACGTCGGCAAGTCCACGCTCTTCAACCGCATCACGAAGAGCCGGGACGCCATCGTTGCCGACTACTCGGGCCTGACGCGGGACCGCCACTATGGCGACGCGCGCCTGGGCAACCAGGAGTTCATCGTCGTCGATACCGGCGGCTTCGAGCCCGAAAAGCCGACTGGTGTGGTGGCCCAGATGGCCAAGCAGACCAAGCAGGCCGTGGCCGAGGCCGACGCCGTGATCTTTGTCGTCGACGTGCGCGGCGGCTTGTCGGCGCAAGACCACGACATCGCGCGCTACCTTCGCACGCAGCAGAAGAAGGTCATCATCGCGGCCAACAAGGCCGAGGGCATGAGCGAGTCGCCCCTGCTGGGTGAATTCTTCGAGCTCGGCATGGGCACGCCGCAGCCGGTGTCGGCGGCACACGGGCAGGGCATCCGCAGCCTGCTCGAGGTGGCGTTGGAGGGCTTCGAGTTCGACGAAGACGCCGACGGCACCGACGATGCTGACGCACCCATCCGCCTGACCGTGGCCGGTCGGCCCAACGTGGGCAAGAGCACGCTCATCAACGCCTGGCTGGGTGAGGAGCGCCTGGTGGCCTTCGACCAGCCGGGCACCACGCGCGATGCCATCCACGTGCCCTTCGAGCGCGACGGGCGCCAATTCGAACTCATTGACACCGCGGGCCTGCGCCGTCGCGGCAAGGTGTTCGAGGCGATCGAGAAGTTTTCCGTCGTCAAGACACTGCAGGCCATTGCCGATGCCAATGTGGTGCTGCTGCTGCTGGATGCCACCCAGGGCGTGACCGACCAGGACGCCCACATCGCCGGCTACGTGCTCGAATCAGGCCGCGCCGTGGTGGTGGCCGTGAACAAGTGGGACGCCACCGACGACTACCAGCGTCAGACGCTGCAGCGCTCCATCGAGACGCGGCTGGCGTTCCTGAAGTACGCGCCGGTGCTCAACATCTCGGCTATTCGCCGCACGGGGCTGTCAGCGGTGTGGAAGGCAATCCTGCAGGCCCATGCCTCGGCCACGGTAAAGATGCCCACACCGGTGCTGACCCGACTGCTGCAGGACGCCGTCGAGCACCACGCGCCGCCACGGGAAGGGCGTTTCAGACCGAAGATGCGCTACGCCCACCAGGGCGGCATGAACCCGCCGGTCGTGGTTGTCCACGGCAACTCGCTGGACAACATCAAGGACAGCTACAAGCGCTACCTGGAAAGCCGTTTTCGCGAGCATTTCAAGCTCACCGGCACGCCCATGCGCATCGAGATGCGGTCGTCGGCCAACCCGTTCGAGGACAAGCCGGGCTGAGCCTGTTCGAGACCCAATTGGCCCTGCCCGCCGCAGGGCCCACCCGTGTGATAACGTGCCTTTCATCGGGTTTAACCCAACACGAAAGATATCGTGAGCAACAAGAGCCAACTCCTTCAAGACCCTTTCCTGAACCTGCTCCGCAAGGAGCACGTGCCGGTATCGATCTACCTCGTCAACGGCATCAAGCTGCAAGGGCACATTGAGTCATTCGACCAGTACGTGGTGTTGTTGCGCAACACGGTGACCCAGATGGTCTACAAGCATGCCATCTCCACTGTTGTGCCGAGCCGCGCCGTGAACTTCCAGGTTGCTGAAAGCACCGACCCGGTCTGAGCGCCCCTGCCGACCGCACTGCTCCTGCCTTGAGTTCCGCTTCCTCATCAACCGCGCCGCACGGCGATGGGCTGACGCGCGCCGTGTTGGTGGGCGTTGACATCGGCGGTAACTCGAGTTTTGAGGCCAGCCTGGACGAATTGGCTTTGTTGGCCGTATCGGCGGGTGACGAGGTGGTGGCCCGCATCACCGCCAAACGCCGCGCTCCCGACCCCGCGCTGTTCGTCGGCAGTGGCAAGGCGGATGAGATCAAAGCCATGGTGGCGGCGTGCGGCGCCCACGGCGTGATCTTCGACCAGCCGCTCAGCCCGGCACAGCAGCGCAATCTGGAGCGCCACCTCGAGGTTCCCGTGGCCGACCGCACGTCGCTCATCCTGGATATCTTTGCCCAGCGCGCGCAGAGCCACGAGGGCAAGTTGCAGGTCGAACTGGCGCGCCTGCAGTACGTGGCCACGCGCTTGGTGAAGCGTTGGTCTCACCTGGAACGCCAGCAGGGCGGCATCGGCACGCGTGGCGGCCCGGGCGAGGCGCAGATCGAACTCGACCGGCGCATGATCGGCGACCGCATCAAGTCGGTGAAAGAGCGGCTGGAGAAGGTCAAGCGACAGCGCGGCACCCAGCGCAAGGCGCGCGAGCGTCGCGGCACCTTCCGCGTGTCGCTGGTGGGCTATACCAACGCCGGCAAGTCGACGCTTTTCAACAGTCTCGTGAAGGCGCGCACCTACGCCGCCGACCAACTCTTTGCCACGCTGGACACCACCACGCGCGCGCTGTGGTTGCAAGAGGCGGGCTGTTCGGTGTCCTTGTCAGACACCGTGGGATTCATCCGCGACCTGCCGCACAAGCTGGTCGAGGCCTTCGAGGCCACGCTGCAGGAAGCTGCCGATGCCGATCTGCTGCTGCACGTCGTCGACGCGGCCAGCCCGTTGATGGCCGAGCAGCAGGCCGAGGTCGACCGCGTACTCGAAGAGATCGGTGCTGCCGATGTGCCGCAGGTGCTGGTCTTCAACAAGTGCGACCTGCTCGAGGCATCCCTGCAACCGCGTGAACCGACCGACTCGGTCGAAGTGCACGCCGGCCTGCGCCGCCAGCGGGTCTTCGTCAGCGCGCGCGACGGCAGCGGTCTGCCTGCGCTGCGCGATGTGATTGCCCATGCCGCTGCAGGCCGCTTGAATGGCCGCGCGGCGCCCCCAGTTGATGTTCGTTTCGATGCCCCTTTCTCCCCGCCAGACGCCGACAGCGGCCTGGCCTCACAACGCGCCACCCTGGCCTGAGCATGCGTGATTCAATTGAACTCCCTTTGACCGTTCGTCTGTCCCAGGCGGGGTGCGCGCTGCGTGACCTGCTGCGCGGACTGGTGCTGCGCCGTGCGTCGCCCGCGCCCGCAGGTGTCACCAACATCCTCAACAACGGACGCAAGGACGGCCCGCCCGACCTCGACGAGCTGTGGCGAGACTTCAACCGCAAGCTCACCGGACTGTTTGGTGGCAAGGGCGGCCCTGGGCGGCCCGCCGGCGGCAACGGCGAACGACCGCCCGGCGGCGGTGGCGGAGGCCCCAGTTTCCAGCCCGACATGAAGAGCGCCGGCATCGGCGCCGGCCTCATCGGTGCGGTGGCTCTGCTGGTCTGGCTGGGCAGCGGCTTCTTTATCGTGCAGGAAGGCCAGCAGGCGGTGGTCACGTCGTTCGGCAAGTACAGCCACACCTCAGACGCGGGTTTCCAGTGGCGCTTCCCGGGGCCGTTTCAGGCCCACGAGACGGTGTCGGTGACACAGCTTCGGTCGGTCGAGGTCGGCCGCAACACGGTGGGTCAGGTGACGGGGTTGCGCGAGTCTTCGATGCTCACTGAAGACGAGAACATCGTCGACATCCGCTTCACCGTGCAGTACCGACTCAAGGAAGCCCGCGCCTATCTGTTCGAGAACCGCGCGCCGGACGACGCCGTCGTGCAGGCGGCCGAGTCTGCGGTGCGCGAAATCGTCGGTCGCAGCAAGATCGATTCGGTGCTTTACGAGCAGCGTGACGCGCTGGCCGCCGACTTGGTGACCTCCGTGCAAGGCCAGCTCGACCGGCTCAAGGCCGGCATCATCGTGGCCAACGTGAACGTGCAGAACGTGCAGGTGCCTGACCAGGTGCAGGCGGCGTTCAACGACGCCGTCAAGGCCGGAGCCGACCGCGATCGCTTCAAGAACGAAGGCCAGGCCTACGCCAGCAACGAGATCCCCAAGGCTCGCGGCACCGCGTCGCGCCTGGCCGAAGAGGCTGAAGGCTACCGGGCCCGCGTGGTCGCGCAGGCCGAGGGCGACGCACAACGCTTTCGCTCGGTGTTGACCGAGTACCAGAAGGCACCCGCCGTCACACGCGATCGGCTCTACATCGAGACCATGCAGCAGGTCTACTCCAACGTCACCAAGGTGATGATCGACAGCCGGACCGGGTCCAACCTGTTGTACCTGCCGTTGGACCGCCTGCTGCAGCAGGCGGGCGCGGCACCCGCAGGCGCGCCGCTGGCCCTGGTGCCGGCACCGACCGATACAGCCACCCCGCCGGCAGCCGCTGGTGACATCCGCTCGCGTGACGGCACGCGCACCCGTGACCGCGAAGGCCGCTAAGGCACCATTGACATGAACCGAATCGGAATCATCGTAGGCGGAGCGCTCGTCGCTCTCATGCTCTTTGCGTCGACGCTTTTCATCGTCGACCAACGGCAAGTGGCCGTGATCTTTGCCTTGGGCGAGATCAAGGAAGTCATTACCGAACCCGGCCTGAAGTTCAAGCTGCCGCCGCCCTTCCAGAACGTCGTGTTCCTGGACAAGCGCATTCAGACGCTGGACAGCCCGGAGACGCGGCCCATCTTCACGGCAGAGAAGAAGAGCCTGGTCATCGACTGGCTGGTGAAGTGGCGCATCGCCGAGCCCAAGCAGTTCATCCGCAACAACGGTGTCGACCTGCGTAACCTGGAGACCCGTCTGGCGCCCGTCGTCCAGGCCACCTTCAACGAGGTGATCACACGCCGTACCGTGCGCGGCGTGCTGGCCGTCGAGCGTGAAGCCGTGATGCAGGACGTGCGCAAACGTTTGGGCGACGAGGCCAAGGCCTTCGGTATCGAGATCGTCGACGTGCGCATCAAGCGTGTCGATTTCGTGGCCGACATCACCGACTCGGTCTACCGCCGCATGGAGTCCGAACGCAAGCAGGTCGCCAACGAATTGCGCGCCACCGGGGCCGCGGAAGGCGAGAAGATCCGCGCCGACGCCGACCGACAGCGCGAAATCATCATCGCCGAGGCCTTCCGCGACGCGCAGAAGATCAAGGGCGAGGGCGACGCGAAATCTTCGGCGATGTATGCCGACGCCTTCGGCCGCGATCCCCAGTTTGCGCAGTTCTATCGCAGCCTGGAGGCGTACCGGTCGACGTTCAGGAACAAGAACGACGTGATGGTGCTCGACCCGTCGAGCGAGTTCTTCCGCGCCATGCGTGGGGGCTCGCAGGGCGCGCCCGCAGCGGCCCCGCGCAAGTAGTCCGGCCCCATCGCACGTCCATGAGCGACCTGATCCTGGGTGCGCTTGCGCTGATGTTGGTGCTCGAGGGTCTGCTGCCTTTTCTCAGCCCCAAGGCGTGGCGGCAGTTCTTCGAACAGGCCATGCAGATGAGCGACGGCCAGATTCGCTTCATTGGACTGACCTTCATGGTCATCGGCGTCTTGCTGCTTTACCTCTGGCACTGATTTCAGGCCATCAGGCCGGGTCGAGCGCCTGGCACATGGGAACCACAGAGCGCACTGTGAGCCTGCAGCGATCTGAAGCGGGCCTGCGCGTCGTATAATTTGACCTTCGTCGGGGTGTAGCGCAGCCTGGTAGCGCACTTGCATGGGGTGCAAGGGGTCGCGAGTTCGAATCCCGCCATCCCGACCATTACGAATCAACGGCTTGACTCTCAAAAGAGGGTCAGGCCGTTTGGCTTTGTGGGGCTTCATGGGTCTGCAGCTGGGGTGCTCCTGCGAATCTGTAGGAAAGGCGCTCTGGAACATGGCACCGGCCCCTTGCGTTGGGGACAGTCCTTCTGATACTGTATATAAAAACAGTTATGCAGAAAGTCTGGGAACGCCTGCCCGCCGGATGCCGGCGGCTGCACCCCAGAGTGAACCCCTTGTCACCACGCCGTCTTGCTGAACTTCCCGAGTACGCCGAACTTCACTGCCGCAGCAGCTTCAGTTTCCTGACCGGGGCATCGCACCCCGAGGAACTGGCCGCCCGTGCCCACGCGCTGGGCTATGCGGCGCTGGCAGTGACTGACGAGTGCTCGCTGGGCGGTGTCGTGCGCGCCCATGGGCAGGCGCGCAGCCTGGGGCTGCACTTCATCGTCGGCGCCGAAATGAAACTCTCGCGTTCGGCCGAGCCGGGCTCCGCCGGCCCCCGACTGGTGCTGCTGGCGATGTCGCGCCGCGGTTACGGCAACCTGTCGCAGTGGATCACCGTGGCCCGCCGCCGTGCGCCCAAGGGGCAGTACCAGGCTCTGATGTCCGACCTGGAAGGCCGCGTGCCGCACCTGCCCACGCTGGCCGGCCTGCCCGACTGCCTGGCGCTGCTGCACACGCCGGAGGTGCTGTCATCGGACCAGCCCTTCGAAACGCTTTTTGCACACGCCCTCTGGCTGAAGGCCTGGTTCGGGAGCGGGGCGGGTGTGGAATCGCGCGCCGCGCTGGCCTTGCCCGTGCTGCACCACCCGCACGACACGCTGCTCATCGACATCGTGCAGCGCGTGTCGGCGCTGACGGGGCTGCCCATCGTGGCCGTGGGCAGCGTGCTCATGCATGCCCGCTCGCGCAAGCCGCTGCAGGACGCGCTGACCGCCACGCGCCTGAAGTGCACGGTGGCCGATGCAGGCCACGCGCTGGCGCCGAATGCCGAAGCGCATCTGCGCCCGCGCTCGCGGCTGGGCGCGCTGTACCGGCCCGAATGGTTGGCTGCCACGCTGGCGCTGGCCGGACGCTGTGCGTTTTCGCTCGACGAGTTGCGTTACGAGTACCCGCGCGAAATCGTGCCCGACGGCCACACTGCTGCCACCTGGCTGCGCGAGCTGACCGAGCAGGGCGTGCTGCGCCGCTTTCCTGCGGGCCTGCCGCCCGCCGTGCGCGCCACCATCGAACACGAACTGGCCCTCATCGGGCAGCTTCAGTACGAGCCCTACTTCCTGACCGTGGCCGACCTCGTGCACTGGGCCCGTGCGCAGGGCATCCTGTGCCAGGGCCGCGGCAGCGCGGCCAATTCGGCGGTGTGCTACTGCCTGGGCGTGACGGAAGTCGACCCCGCGCGCATGAGCCTGTTGTTCGAACGTTTCATCAGCGCCGAACGCAACGAGCCGCCGGACATCGACATCGACTTCGAGCACCAGCGCCGTGAAGAAGTCATCCAGTACGTCTACCGCAAGTATGGCCGCCACCGCGCCGCGCTGACTGGCGTGGTCATCAGCTACCGGCCGCGCTCGGCGCTGCGCGACATGGGGCGCGCGCTGGGCATCGACCTGGACCGCATCGACGCGGTGGCGAAAAGCCAGCACTGGTTCGACGGCCGCAGCATCAATGCCGAACGCCTGCGCGAGAACGGCTTCGACCCCGATTCGCCCCTGTGCAAGCTGTGGGTCGAGCTGACCACCACGCTGATCGGCTTTCCGCGCCACCTCAGCCAGCATCCGGGCGGCTTCGTCATCGCGCGCGACGATCTGGCGCGTCTGGTGCCGGTGGAAAACGCAGCCATGCAAGGCCGCAGCGTGATTCAGTGGGACAAGGACGACCTCGATGCCCTGGGCTTGCTGAAGGTCGATTTGCTGGCGCTGGGCATGCTGAGCGCCATCCGCCGCGCCTTGCGTTTCGTCGGCGACAAGCTCGGCGTGCCGGAGTTCCGCATGCAGGACGTGCCGGCCGAGGACAAGCCGAGTTATCAAATGCTCTGCCGCGGCGACAGCGTGGGCACCTTCCAGGTAGAAAGCCGCGCCCAGATGAGCATGCTGCCGCGGCTGCGGCCGCGCTGCTTTTACGACCTGGTGATCGAGGTCGCCATCGTGCGCCCCGGCCCCATCCAGGGCGGCATGGTCCACCCCTACCTGCGTCGCCGATCGGGCGAGGAGGCGGTGGACTACCCGAGCAACGAGGTGCGCCAGGCCTTGCAGCGCACCCTGGGCGTGCCGATCTTTCAGGAACAGGTGATGCAGCTGGCGATCCTGGCCGCCGACTTCACCCCCGGCGAGGCCGACCAGTTGCGCCGCGCCATGGCGGCCTGGAAACGCAAGGGCGGCCTCGGGCCTTTCCACGAAAGACTGGTCGGCCGCATGGTGGCCAAGGGCTACGAGCCCGACTACGCCGAACGCATCTTCAAGCAGATCGAAGGCTTCGGCGAATACGGTTTCCCCGAAAGCCATGCCGCGAGTTTTGCGCTCTTGGTTTACGTCAGCGCCTGGTTGAAGCGCCACCACCCGGATGCCTTCCTCGCCGCTTTGCTCAACAGCCAGCCGATGGGCTTCTACGCCCCCGCGCAACTGGTGCGCGACGCGCGTGAGCATGGCGTGGTGGTGCTGCCGGTGGACGTGAACGTGAGCATGTGGGAGACGATGCTCGAAGGCAATACGCAACCGCTGCACGATGTGCGTTTCGGCTTCAACCGCATCAGCGGCCTGCCCGAAGAAGCCGCGCTGCGCATCGTTACCGCGCGCGACGCAGCAGCCTTCGACAGCCCCGAAGACCTGGCCCGCCGCGCCCGGCTTGACGCCCACCATCTCGGCCTGCTGGCGCAAGCCGACGCGCTGCGCAGCTTGAGCGGCCACCGTCACCAGGCCGCCTGGGCGGTGGCCGGCATCGACACACGCGCCAGCCCGCTGCTGCACGCCACGCGCACGCACGAGCTAACGGCGGAGTTGAGCGCACCGGGTGCTGCCGACACGGTGCTCGCCGACTACCGCAGCACCGGTCTGTCACTCACCCAGCACCCGGTGGGCTTGCTGCGCGCCGAGCTCGCGGTCTTTCGTGTGCAGACGGCCGCCGTGCTGCGCAACTACCCCAGCGGCCGCCTGGCGCGCGCCAGCGGCCTCGTCACCCACCGCCAACGCCCCGAGACCGCCAAGGGCGTGGTCTTCGTGACGCTAGAAGACGAGACCGGCGCGGTGAACGTGATCGTCTGGCCGCAGCTGGCCGAGAAGCAGCGCCGCGCTTTGCTGGCCAGCTCGCTGCTCACGGTCTACGGCATCTGGCAGCGCGAAGGTGAAGTGCGCCACCTCGTGGCCAAGCAGCTCGTTGACCATTCGGCCCTGCTGCAAGGCCTGTCGACCAAGAGCCGCAACTTCAGGTGAAGGCCGCAGCGAAGACAATGCGGCCCATGCACATCCCCATCGAATGGCTGCCGGCGCAGGGGCGCACCGAGCAGCTCATCTTGCTGCTGCACGGCTGGTGCAGCGACGCCATGGACATGGCCACGCTGGCGCAGCGTTTGCGGCTGGAATTCCCGCAAGCCGCCGTGCTGGCACCCGAAGCGCCCCAGGTTGACGACAAGGGCCGGCGGCGCCAGTGGTACTCGATCCAGAACCTCAGCCCCGAGACCTGGCCGGCGCGCGTGCAAAGCGTCATGCCCACGCTGCAAGCCTGGGTGCGCGCGCAGCAGCAGCGCCTGGGTGTGGCGCCTGCGGCCACGGCGCTGGGCGGCTTCTCGCAGGGTGCTGTGCTGGCCATGGGCCTGGCGCTGCAAGACGACGGCATCGCCGGGCGGGTGCTGGCTTTTGGTGGGCTCTTGCCAGAGCCACCCAAAGCCGCGCCGCAGCACACCACGCTGCATCTCTTTCACGGCAGCGCCGACAAGATCTTTCCCGTGCCGGCGCTGCGCGAACGCTTCGAGCAACTGGCGGCACTCAAGGCCGACGCTACGCTGGACGTCGCCGAAGGCATAGGCCACGAGCTGCACCCGGCCTTGATCGACTGCGCCATCCACCGCCTGCGCAGCCACATTCCGCTGCGCACCTGGCAGGCCGCGCTGGGCGCGGGGCAAGCCTCTTGTGGCTGACAGAAAGACGCGCGCTGATGCTGTTCCTGATCTCCCCGGCCAAGAGCCTGGACTATGAAACCCGCGTGCCTGCCGCCGTGCTGCGCCATGCCAGCAAGCCGGTCTACCTCGATCAAGCCGCCGAGCTCATCGCCCTCATGCGCAAGAAGACGCCGACGCAAGCGGCCACGCTGATGGAGCTTTCACCCGCGCTGGCCGAGCTCAACGTCGCGCGCTATGCGGCCTGGTCGCGTGAACACGGGCGCCCGAGCGCCAAGCCGGCGGTGCTGGCGTTTGATGGTGACGTCTACGGCGGGCTGAATGCCAAGACGCTGCCCACAGCCGACCTGCGCTGGGCGCAAGAGCACCTGGTGATCCTCTCGGGCCTGTACGGCGCGCTGCGCCCGCTCGACGTCGTCATGCCGCATCGCCTGGAGATGGGCACAGCGCTCAGCAACCCGCGCGGCCGCGACCTCTACGCCTTCTGGGGCGACACGGTGGCCGAGCAGCTGAACGCGCGCCAGGCGGATGAAGCCACACCGGTGGTGGTCAACCTCGCCTCCATCGAATACGCGCGCGTGGCCCTGCGCAGGAGCCTGCGCGCGCGTGTTGTCGACTGCGTGTTCGAAGACTGGAAGGGCGGCGGCTACAAGATCATCAGCTTCTTCGCCAAGCGCGCGCGCGGGCTGATGGCACGCGGGGCCATTGAGCACCGTGTGCGTTCGGTGAAGAAGCTCGAAGCCTTCACGGCAGAGGGCTACACACTTGACCGCAGCGCCTCGACGGCGGATCGTCTGGTCTTCCGGCGTCGTGTCGACGAGCTCGGCACGGGAAATTTACCACTCACCTAAGGAGTTAGCACATGGGCAGCACCATCACCTTCCCCCGCCCCGACGGCCAACAGGTTCAGGGTTATTTGGCGGAGCCCAAGGGCGCAACGGGCGCACCCGGCGTTGTCGTGATCCAGGAATGGTGGGGCTTGAACGACCAGATTCGCGGCGTGGTCGAGCGCCTGGCGCTGGCCGGCTACCGCGCGCTCGTGCCCGACCTCTACCGTGGCAAGAGCACGGTCGATGCCGAAGAGGCGCACCACCTCATGAGCGCGCTGAACTTCGGCGACGCCGCCGCGCAAGACGTGCGTGGCGCGGTGCAGTACCTCAAGGCCGGCTCGGCCAAAGTGGGCGTGACGGGCTACTGCATGGGCGGCGCCTTGACGGTGCTGGCCATGACCATGGCGCCAGAGGTCGACGCGGCCGTGGTCTGGTACGGCTACCCGCCGCTGGAATATGTGGACGCCAGCAAGATCACGGCACCCGTGATGGCGCATTGGGCCGAGCAAGACGGCGCGTTTGACATCAAGGGCGTCGACGCGCTGGAAGCGAAATTGCAAGCGGCCGGTGTGGCCTATCGTGGCCACCGCTACCTGGCGCACCACGGTTTTGCCAACGAGACGGCGCAAGGCACGGGCCGCATCGCGATCACGCAATACGACGCAGCCTGGGCGCAGGTGGCGTGGGACCGCACGCTCGCCTTCTTCGGCCGACATCTCTCAACACCGGCGTGAACAAAGCCTTCACACGCGAACCCGAGGGCGACGCCGCCGACGCCGATGACGGCGTGCCCGGCCTGCCGCCCCTGCCGGCCGGCACACGCAACTACCTCACCCCCGCCGGCTACAAGCGTCTGCGCGCCGAGCTGATGACGCTGCTGGACGACGAACGTCCGAAGATCGTCGAGGTCGTGTCCTGGGCCGCGAAGAATGGCGACCGCTCGGAAAACGGCGACTACCTCTACGGCAAAAAGCGCCTGCGCGAGATCGACAAACGCATCCGCTTCCTGACCAAGCGGCTGGACATCGCCGAAGTCGCCGACCCCTGCGTGCACCACGGCAAAGACCAGATCTTTTTCGGCGCGACGGTTACCTACGCCGACAGCCGCGGCCAGCAGCGCACCATCACCATCAAAGGCATCGACGAGGCCGATAACCTGCAAGCGGAGGTGAGCTGGATCTCCCCCATCGCGCGCGCGCTGCTCAAGGCCCGCGAAGGTGATGAGGTCACGCTGATGACGCCGGCGGGGGTGGAGCGGCTGGAGGTGCTGGAGGTGAGCTACCCGGCGCCTTTGTAGGCGATAGCGGGCGTACTGGTATTTCCTTCGTCCGTTCGTTTTCAATGTTAGTGGCGGCAAAGCCGAGGCTGGGCTGGCCGGTGCGGGCGCAAGCGTCGGTCGGGGTACCGACTGCCCTCCAGAGCCTCGCCCTTTCGTCGCGTCGAACAACTCGCTTCGTTCGCTGCGCTCTCTGCACTCAAAC
>JANNWL010000297.1:0-2925 GCA_031414735.1 Burkholderiales bacterium
TTAGCTCGAACGTTAGGCCACGCAAACGGCTACAGTGGCGTTCCCTCGCGTCAATCAACCCCAGGAGAATCACGATGATCCGTCGCTCGATAACAGTTGCTGCCCTCCTTCTCGCGTGCCTACAGGTTATGGCAGCGCCGGACAAAGGCTTGAGAGTCGCTATGGAAATTGAACGAGACGGCCAACCGTTGGCGAAGCCAAGTATCTGGCAACCGTCAGGCACCGCCGGCCAGATATCGATGCAGAACGAGTTCCGTCTGAAGATCACCCCGACACTGATGGACGACAAGGCTGATGTGAGATTCGAGATCTTCACAACTCAAGACGGAGTTGAATCTGCCGCTGGCTCACCCAGGATCATCACAAAAATCGGCGAACAATCGTCCCTCGCGTGGAAGTCTTCGAACGGAAAGAACTACAAGCTCTCGGTGCTTGTCTCCGAGACCGAGAAGCCCAGTCGATAAGGCGCCCGAGGCCCAGCCGTACCCCAGCGTGGCCTAACCCCTCGCTCAAGCGGAGCACCAACGGCAGGCCACCAGGCCCGGGCCGGTGGTACGCTGTACATTTTCACCGGCCCGGGCCTGGCGTCCTGCCGTTGCCGCCCGCTTAGCTCGAACGTTAGGCGTCCGAAATCCACCCACCGCTGTCCACCGCAGCAAGAACCAACACCGAGGCACACTTGGGCGAAATCATCGACTTCCTGAACAAGAACTCCGGCGCCTTGAACGTCGTCTTCACCGCGGTGGTGACCGTGGCCACGGCCGTCTATGCAGTCCTCACATGGAAGTTAGTCACCGAGACCCGTTTGATGCGAGAAGTCCAGACCGAGCCAAGGTTGGCAGTGACGATGCGCTCCATCGATGAGGCAATTCACATCGTTCACCTGCACTTTCGGAATATCGGGCAGGGACCGGCGCTCTCCGTAAAAAGTTCATCCGCGAGTGGAGTCGGGAAACGACTTTTCGGCAGCGTTGCTCGAAGAACTTACTAAGCCCAATTTCTTTACGACAGGACTTTCTTATTTTGGATCTGGGCAAGAGCGCGTTTCCATGTACACGCAATTGACACAAAACCACGATGAAAAACTTTCAACTGTCCTCGCCTTTGATGTTGAGTACAGCAGTGTCACAGGCAAGCAGTATAGAGACACGCTCATCGTGGACCTGTCGGAATACAAGGGAACGCATCAGGTCGGCAAGCCGCACCTATACGCCATAGCTCAAAGCCTCGAGAAGATACAAAAGGATATAGATCGCCTCATTGGTGGCAGCAAACGAGTGAAGACAGATGTCTACACTGATGAGGACAGAACCCGCGAAAGGGTGCAGCGAGATGAATGGATCGCCGAGCAACGTGGCAAAACGGACGCCTAACCCCTCGCTCAAGCGGAGCGCCAACGGCAGGCCGCCAGGCCCGGTCTGGCGGTACGCGGTACATTTTCGCCAGCCCGGGCCTGGCGTCCTGCCGTCGTCGCCCGCTTAGCTCGAACGTTAGGCCTCTCAATGACCACCTCCCGCCCTAGCCCGCAGCAGAAGAGCATTCTGGTATGCATGCTATTGGCAGCTGTTGCAGTCGCCATCGCGCCCTGCCCAGCACTCGCGTCCTGCTATCAGCTCTCCGATGGAAAGAACGAACTTGTCTTGCAGTCGAGCACACCGCCGATAGACCTCTCCAGATCGATTTCAGAAGAACTTGGCTCAAAGTTCCCAGAGTATCACTTCGTATCGTCGAATCAGAACCAATGTCAAGAGATCGACGAGATACGACGCCGCGCAAACGTATCGAAGCTACCGGATAAGCCGCTTAACCGGGGTCCAATCGTCGTCGGCGCTGAACAGCAAGACACGTATGCATCAAATTCGCTGCCACGGGCATTCAGTTCTTCTGCCCCATCACGTTTCCCTACTTCAGCAGGACGAACCCCACCGGTGGCCGGAACCGATATTCATGTTCGGGCGCACACTCGCAAGGACGGTACGCATGTTCCTGCCCATACAAGATCGCGCCCCAAGCGGTAGCGGGGAGAGGCCTAACCCCTCGCTCAAGCGGAGCGCCAACGGCAGGCCACCAGGCCCGGGCCGGTGGTACCCTGTACATTTTCACCGGCCCGGGCCTGGCGTCCTGCCGTTGGCGCCCGCTTAGCTCGAACGTTAGGCAGCACAGGAAACCCTCATGGCACTCGTTCCGTCCGAATACGAGGACTTCTGGTCTCAAGGCGGGCGCCTCCACCCAGAGATGCGCCACCGTGACCGTTTCCTCGAAGCCTTCGCCTTCGGGGACAGTGAGCGCATGGCAAATGAGCTCTCCGCTCTTGTCCTACAAGGCGTCAAGCGGGCCACGGCCAGCCTGGCCTGGCGCTACGAAGTTGAAAGTGCGCCACAACCCAAGCCTGGCGACCTCAGCATCGTCACGGACTGGAGTAAGAATCCGTTGTGCGTCATCAAGACAGAAGCCGTAGACATCGTGCCCTTCAACGAAGTATCAGAAGACTTTGCCCGTACAGAAGGCGAAGACGACGGCACGCTTGAGTCGTGGAGAAGGAACCACACGAAGTACTTTGCCGGCGAGTGCAAGCGTCTCGGGCGCGAGCCAAATGAACGCATGCTGGTCCTCTGCGAGCGGTTCAAAATCGTGTATCAGCCGCCCAGCGCGGCGAGTGCTGCCTAACCCCTCGCTCAAGCTGAGCCCCAACGGCGTGGCACACTGGCCATCAAGCGCTGGGGCTTCGCCCCATTTTGCGCTTGCTGTCCAGCGCGCCACGCCGTTGGTGCCAGCTTAGCTCGAACGTTAGGCAGCGCAGTCGACCGTCTTTCCATTCTACCGCAACGTAAATACAGGAGCTCGTCCCTTGTTCAGCCACATCATGCTCGGAACGAAAGACATCGCGAGATCCAAACGCTTCTACGACGCCGTTCTCAAAGTACT
>JANNWL010000298.1:0-1502 GCA_031414735.1 Burkholderiales bacterium
CAACACGGTGGCCGTGGTGCCGGGCTCGGTGCGCATGGTGCGCGGCAACCGCCACTTGCTGCGCGGCAGGCTCTGGCGCGGCGGCGGCTCGAAGGCCGTGGCCGTGCCGTCGGGCGCGAAACGCTGGGCGATGACGCGGTCTGGGCCACTGCGGGGCCGCACGTCGTAGATGACGGCCGTGCTGCCGTCGGCCAGCACGGTGCGCGACCAGTCCCATTCGCGAAAGGCACGCTCCACGGGCTCGTCGCCTTCGTTGGAATCGAGGTAGGCGTGGCCTTGCCAGCGCACGCGCGGCTGGTGCAGGTCGACCTCGACGCGTGCGCAGGGTGCAATAGGCCCCCAGCGGTGGCGCGCGGCGGCGTCCAGCCCGGTGGTGAAGCGGCACAGGCCCTGCGGCACCACGCGCACCTGGCCCAGCACACGGCGCGGCAACGGGGCGCCGACCTCGTCGATGTCGAAGACCTGGGCCTGGCCGTCCCAGCGCACGCTGCTGGGGCCGATGACGAATTCACGCGCCGATCGGCGCACCTGGCGGCGGCCACGCTCGGTCATGGTCCAGCGCTTTCCGGCGTCGCCATACAGCGCCACGTTCAGGGCGCAGAAGTTTTCGGGGTCGCCGCGGCCCAGGGCGCGGGCTGCGGCGTAGTAGGGCGAAAAGACGCTGCCGACGAAAGCGATGAAGCTCAGGCCGTGCCGGCCGCAGTCGCTGAGCGCGTCGACATACCACCAGAGATAACCACCCGGCGCGACCGGCTGGTCGAATCGAGGTGCGCCATCAGCGTCGCGGCCGCCAACCGCCCCGACATGGCCGCCATCGGCACCCCCGGCCCCGGGTGCACGCTGCCCCCCGCCAGGTACAGCCCCGGCACCCGGCTGATCGACGCCGGGCGTTTGAAGGCCGACATCCAGCCGTGCGTCGCCGGGCCGTACAGCGCCCCGCCCGTGCCCGGAAACAGGCGATGAAAGTCCTGCGGCGTCGTGCGCACCACCTGGTGGGCTTGAGCTTGCAGTGTCAAGCCGCATTGGCGCAGCAGCGCCAGGCTCCGGTGCTCGCATGGATCGGTCTCCGAGGCATCAAAACTTCTTGTATCACCGTCGGCCGGCGCGTTCACCAGGCACAGCAGACGCTCGTGGGTTCCGGGGTCGGCCGCCGTGTCAGCACGGTCCTGCGCGCACACGTACACGGTGCCTTGTTGCGGCAGGGCGCGGCGGCGGAAGATGTCTTCAAATTCCGAACGGTAATCGTTGTCGAAAAACACGTTGTGGCGCACCAGAGGAAAGCCGCTGGCACGGGCGTTCATGGACCAGGTCACTGCCGACAGCGAGCGCTGCGACGCCGGCACGGCGGGCGCGGCACGCAGCACCGCCGGGCCCAGCAGGCCGGCCGCCAGCGCGCCAGCGTCGCCGTTGAAGACCACCGAGTCGGCGGACAGCACCGAGCCATCAGCCAGCCGCACGCCGCTGGCCCGTCCGCCTTGAACCAGGATCTGTTCAACCGCCTG
>JANNWL010000299.1:0-1682 GCA_031414735.1 Burkholderiales bacterium
GCCGTGCGCGGCCTGCTGGTCGAAGTGGCCGGCGCCGGCCGCGTCAACCACAGCGGCGAGATCGTCTCCGCGCGCGGCAACACCACCCTGGTCGGGCTGGCGGTCAACCAGGCCGGGCGCATCTCTGCCACCACCAGCGTCAGCGAGAACGGCTCGGTCTTCCTGCTCGCACGCAGCGGCACAGCGGGACAGCAGGGCGCCACGGCCGACAGCCTCACCAAGCGCGCCACCACCGGAGGCACGCTGACGCTGGGTGCGGGTTCTTCCATCGTGGTCTCGCCCGACATCGCCCGCGGCGCCGATGGCCAGCCGCTGGCCGCGCAGCCCACCTCGTCCGACAACGCCGGCTTCACGACGTCGCGGGTGGAGCTGTCGGGCCGGACCGTCGAGCTGCAGCAGGGCAGCCGCATCACCGCGCCCGGCGCCACGGTGCGCGCCCGCGCCGGCACGCCCGACTACAACCTGGACCCGCTCGCCGCACGCACCGCGGGCCAGGTGGACAACGGCGCCCGCCTCGTGCTCGGCCTGGGCGCGACCATTGACGTGGCCGGGACCACCGACACGCAGGTCTCGGTGGCGCGGCAGTTCGTCACCACCGAACTGCTCGGCAGCAACGACCTGCGTGATGCGCCGCTGCAGAAGGGCGGGCCGCTGGCGCGCAGCCGCACCACCTTTGACCTGCGCCTGGCCGTGCCGATCCTGGGCGACACCAGCAACTACCGCCGCGCCATCGAGCAGACCGTGAACGAGCGCCTGGCCAGTGGCGGCAACGTGCTGCTGGAATCGACCGGCGCGGTGCTGGCCCACCCCAGTTCGCGCGTGGACGTGTCCGGCGGGCGCGTGGACTTCACCAGCGCGCTCGTCACGCCCACCGTGCTGCTGGGCGAGGACGGCCGCCGCTACTCGCTCAACCAGGCCGCGGCCGACCAGCGTTTCGTGGCCATCGACGGCGTCGACCGCTACTTCACCGTGCGTGACGCCGACGGCGTGCGCAACCCGTTGACCGACCGCTGGGGCCCGGTGCCCAGCTTCGGCGCGTCGCTGGCCGCCAGGCGTGAAGAAGGTTATGCCGAAGGCCGCGCCGCCGGCTCGGTGCAGGTCACGGCGCCCCTGGCCCAACTGGACGGCGCCCTGGCGGGCCGCGTGCAGACGGGCGAACGCCAGCGCAATGGCCGCGATGCGGTGGCCGCCAGCGCGCGCTTCAGCCTGGGCAGCTTGACCAACGCCGGCAGCTTCGGCACCGCCGCGTTTCGCGGCACGGGGGTCGAGACCGCGTTGACGCTGCGCTCCACGCCGGCCGTCGCCGACGCCGCGCTGTGGGCCGACCCGCTGGCGGCCGCGGTGGCAAATACATCGCGCGTCGCGGCGTCGGCGCTGCAGGCCGGCGGCTTTGGCCGCATCACCCTGGCCACCAATGCCACGCTGGGCACCGACGCCGGCGCCACGCTCAACCTGCCCGACCGCGCCACGCTGAGCCTGGCGGCGGGGTTCGAGAACAGCGCCAGTGGCTTGCGCGTCGACAGCAATGTGCGCAGCGCCGGCGGTACCGTCAGCCTGCTGGCGGTGGGCCAGGTGGACCTGGCGCCGGGCGCGCGCATCGACCTGTCGGGCAACTTCACCAACCAGCGCCGCGACAGCACTGCCGTGGCCGTCACCGCGGGCGGGGGCACAGTCAGCGTGCA
>JANNWL010000300.1:0-2964 GCA_031414735.1 Burkholderiales bacterium
GTGGACAGCAACTTGCCGGCTTCGCTGCGCGCCTTGTCGTCTTCGTGCCCAGGGGCCATCACCTGCGCAATCAGGGCACGGGCGCGGACACTGTCGCCCTGCCCGGCATGGGCCCGCGCCAGCGACACGCGGAACTGCGGATGCGCAAAGTGCGGCGCGGCCAGTTCCATCACCGCGATGGCCTGGCGGCGGGCAGCGTCGTCGGTAGCGGCACCATGCTGGTGGTGGCCGAGCATCGCGATCAAGTCGGTCTTGTAGCGCTCGGGCTCGGCCTGCAACAACGCGCGCACGGCAGAACGTTCCCCGGCCAACCACCACTGCACGAGCTGCAGACTGGCCTCTTCGCGGAACGCCGTGCGTGCCACCGGTACACGGCCCAGCGCGCGCACCACGGCCTCAGCAGCCATGGCGGTCGAGAACGGGTTCTGGCCAGTGATCAGGCGGTCGTCCACGACCAGCTTGGGCATCATCAAGGCGGCTTCCTCCCAGCGCGCGCCCTGTTCGCGCAGCCGGCTTTCGATCCAGAACGGGTACTCCTTGGCCCAGCGTTTGCCGAAGACGGTTTCTTCTTCGTCCGTGAAGCCCGTGATGCGGCGGCCAGCGACCAGCGGCTGCCCATCGGGCCGGCGCACCGACGCGAACACCGCCGGGCCGTGGCAGACCGCCGCCAGCACACCCCCACCGGCGTGGTGTGCGCCCAGCAGCGTGGCCAGAGCGCTGTCGCTCGGCAGGTCGAACATCGCACCCTTGCCACCGATGACGAGGATGGCCGCATGTTCGCCGCGCGACACGTCCTGCGTGCGCCGGGTGGCCTTCAGCGCAGCGACGGCCTGCGGGTCGGCCTTGAACGCGCGGATGCTGTCATCGGCGTTGTCGTACCGGTCAGCGACCGGCGCCCCGCCGGTCGGGCTGGCCACCTCGACGGGCAGGCCGTTGGCGCGCAGCACCAGCCAGGCCTGGGCCAGTTCGTCCATCTCGAAGCCCGGCCGCTGCTGCTTGCCGTCGGCATCGAGCCGACCTTCGCTGCTGACGACCAGCAGGACCTTGGGCGGCTCATCCGCCGCCGCCGCTGGCGTGATGAGGCCGCTGCCCAACAGCAAGGCCAAAGGGGCCAGCCAGCGACGGGCGGCAACAGGGAACGCGCGAGGGCGTAGGCGCTGGAGTAAAGACGGGAGGTATGACATGGGCGTCAGCCGGGCGGCGGTTGTTTGCGAAGCCGCGAATGTGCCCGGGGTATGTCAAGAATCTTTCAAGACCGCGCCGATGTCATTCACAAAGAGCACCCCAGATTCGAGTTGCAACAGCATCGTGTCATGGCCAGATCAGAGCGGCCAGCGCGGCGAAGTCAGGCGCGGCCTTCCAGCCGGGCACAGCAACCTGCGCCCGCAGGTTGCTGTAGCGGTGCAGCAGCAGCAGCCGCAGCAAGCTTTCGCGCTGTCCACGATAAAAAGTTTGGCCGTGGTAGCCGTCGAAGAGCGCGTCGACGCGCGACGCGTCCCCCGCAGCCAGGAAGCAAAGCGGGCCCAGCCAGTCGTACTCGCGTGGGCCGACGAGGCCGTCGCCGAAGTCGAACATGGCCGACAGTCCGCTGCCTTGGTGCATCAGGTTGAAGGGCGTGTACTCGCCAGTGAGGATCACGTTCGGACCCTCGGGCACGGGGTGCTGCAGGAAGGATTCCAGTTGCGCCAACAGATGCGCGGGCAGGCCGGTGCGCTGCTGGCGAGCGTGGCAACGCTCGCGCTGGCCCTGCAGGAAATCAGTCCAGCGCGGCGCCAGCGCCGGTATCGGACCCAGCGGCAGCGCATGCACCTCGGCGGCCAGGCGGCCGATCGTGCGCAGCACCGCGCAGCGTTCGTGCTGCTCCAGCGTGGGCCAGACGCGAATCAGCGGCGTGCCCTGCAGTTGCGTCATCACGAGATAGGGCCAACCGGCGTGCTCGGCACTGTCCACCAAGTGCGGTGTAGGCAGCGAAAGCCGGCCCTGCAGGTATCCGAGCATCGCGCGCTCGAACTCGAAGTGGTCGCGCAGAAAAGGCGGGTAGAGCTTGAGCACCAGCTCGCGACCCAGAAGCGCCACAAGTACCGTCCCGTCGCCGGCCGGCACTGCGGGCGCACGCGAGTAGCGGGCGCCGAGCGCGGCGACCACGCCGATCCAACGCGCAGGGTCCTCCTGCAGCGCGTCGAAGTCGACGACGCCAGGAACGGCAGGCAACTCAGGTGATGTGGCCAAGGATCAACGGCAGGGTCGGTGCACGGCAGCGCCTATCGTGATGGCTGTGCGACCCTGACGCAAGGCTGCCACCCGGTCGCGGCCGGGGAGCTGGCTGTCGATGCCCAGGTTGAAGAGTGCCGGCTTGCGCACCCGGCTCGCGCACCCGGCTCTCCTGAGGTTTGACCGTTCAAGCTGTGCCGACGAGATTGCCGGCGGCCCCGTCATCGACGCGGCCGCACTGGGGCAGGTGTCGTGCCCCCGGGTTCGAGTGCTTCGGTGACGGCATGGAGGCGCGGCAGCTCATCGACTCAGCAGCATTGATGGGCGCACGCTGCCACGCCAAGCGCCTGGCCTTAGATTTCGACCTGATCTCTTCGACCGGGCAGCCGAAAGCCGACGCTGGTACGCCCCACCCGACATCTACGGAAGCGATTGCCGCCGCACTAAAACGTGTAGCCCGTTTGCAAAGGCTGCACGGCCAGCGGCTCGATCAGCGCCAGCAGCGGCCCCAGCGGCCGGTAGCGCAGCGCCACCTTCGTCGCGTAGTGGATGAAGCGCGGCAGGTCGGCGGCGTAGCTGGCCTTGCCGTCGCGGTGCTTCAGGCGGCAGAAGATGCCCATCACCTTCAGGTGGCGCTGCAGGCCCATGTATTCGAGCGCGCGCCAGAACTCGCCGAAGTCGCTGCCCAGCACGGGGCCCAGGGGCAGGCCGGTGCGGCGGGCTTCGTCCCACCAGCGCACGGCCCAGTCGATC
>JANNWL010000301.1:0-9178 GCA_031414735.1 Burkholderiales bacterium
TCGAAGTGTCCGGCGCCGCGGCCTAAGGGAAAGCAAGAGTCGACGTGGCAACCACTGCGAATCAGCTGGCCAAGAGCGGGAAGTTCGGCGACCTCCGTCGCCGCATCATCTTCCTGCTTCTTGCGTTGGTGGTTTACCGCATCGGTGCGCACATTCCTGTGCCAGGCATCGATCCGACCGCATTGCAAGAGCTCTTCAAGGGCCAGAGCGGCGGCATCCTGAACCTGTTCAACATGTTCAGTGGCGGCGCGCTATCGCGCTTCACCGTGTTTGCGATCGGCATCATGCCGTACATCAGCGCGTCGATCATCATGCAGCTGATGACCTACGTGGTGCCCACGCTGGAGGCGCTGAAGAAGGAAGGCGAGTCTGGCCGCCGCAAGATCACGCAGTACACACGTTACGGCACGCTGGTACTGGGAATCTTCCAGTCGCTGGGTATCGCGATCGCGCTCGAGGGCTCGCCCGGTCTGGTTCTGGCGCCCGGTTTCGGCTTCCGCATGACCGCAGTTGTCAGCCTGGTTGCGGGAACCATGTTCCTGATGTGGCTGGGCGAGCAGATCACCGAGCGCGGCCTGGGCAACGGCATCTCCATCCTGATCTTCGCCGGCATCGTCGCTGGCCTGCCCAGCGCGTTGGGTGGTCTGTTCGAACTTGTTCGCACGGGTGCGATGAGCATCGTGGCCTGCCTGTTCATCATTGCCGTGGTGATTGGCGTGACCTTCGTGGTGGTGTTTGTGGAGCGGGGCCAGCGAAAGATCCTGGTCAACTACGCCAAGCGCCAGGTTGGCAACAAGGTGTATGGCGGGCAGTCCTCGCACCTGCCGCTCAAACTGAACATGTCAGGTGTGATCCCACCGATCTTCGCGTCGTCGATCATCCTGCTGCCCGCCACCGTGGTCGGTTGGTTTGCCACCGGTGACGGCTTGCGCTGGCTGAAGGACCTGTCGTCTGCCTTGTCGCCAGGCCAGCCGATTTACGTGCTGCTCTACGCGGCCATGATCGTATTTTTCTGCTTCTTTTACACCGCACTGGTCTTCAACAGCCGGGAGACGGCTGACAACCTGAAGAAGAGCGGCGCCTTCATTCCGGGTATCCGGCCGGGTGACCAGACGGCACGTCACATCGACCGCATTCTGTCGCGGCTGACGCTGGCCGGCGCTGTCTACATCACCGCCGTGTGCCTGCTGCCCGAGTTCCTGGTACTCAAGTACAACGTGCCGTTCTATTTTGGTGGTACGTCACTGCTCATCATCGTGGTCGTGACGATGGACTTCTGGGCCCAGGTGCAGAGTTATGTGATGAGCCAGCAGTACGAGTCGCTCCTCAAGAAGGCCAACTTCAAGACGAGTTGATCGAACTGAAATGTCAAAAGACGATGTCATCCAGATGCAGGGGGAGATTCTCGAGAACCTCCCCAACGCCACCTTCCGCGTCAAGCTGGAAAATGGCCACGTGGTGCTCGGCCACATCTCCGGCAAGATGCGCATGCACTACATCCGCATCCTGCCCGGTGACAAGGTCACTGTAGAGCTCACGCCGTACGATTTGACGCGGGCACGCATCGTGTTCCGTGCGAAGTAGACATTGATTTCCGGGTCAAGGAGAAGAGCATGAAAGTCGCCGCTTCCGTCAAGAAGATGTGCCGTAACTGCAAGATCATCCGCCGCAAGGGTGTGGTGCGTGTGATCTGTACCGACCCGCGCCACAAGCAGCGCCAGGGCTGATTTACAAGGAACCGATATGGCACGCATCGCTGGCATCAACATCCCGCCGCACAAGCACGCAGAGATTGGCCTCACGGCCATCTACGGTATTGGCCGCCCGACCGCGCAGAAAATCTGTGAGCAGGTCGGTATCCCGTACTCGAAGAAGATCAAGGACCTCACCGACGTCGATCTTGAGAAGATTCGCGAGGAAATCGGCCGCATGACGATCGAGGGCGACCTGCGTCGCGAGTTGTCCATCAACATCAAGCGCCTGATGGACCTGGGCTGCTACCGGGGCTTCCGCCACCGTCGTGGCCTGCCGGTCCGCGGCCAGCGTACCCGCACCAATGCCCGCACCCGCAAGGGCCCGCGCAAGGGCGCAGCGGCGCTGAAGAAGTAACTCGTAACCAAGCGCCCGAAGAACTTCAAGAGAGTCACTCCATGGCCAAAGCACCTGTCAATACCGCGGCACGCCGCGTGAGCAAGAAGATCCGCAAGAACATTGCGGATGGCGTTGCCCACGTGCACGCGTCGTTCAACAACACCATCATCACCATCACCGACCGCCAGGGTGGCGCGTTGGCCTGGGCTTCCAGTGGCGGCCAGGGCTTCAAGGGCTCGCGCAAGAGCACGCCTTTTGCAGCTCAGGTGGCGGCGGAAACCGCTGGCCGTGCGGCGCAGGAACAAGGCATCAAGAACCTGGACGTGCGCATCAAGGGCCCCGGCCCGGGTCGCGAGTCCAGCGTGCGTGCCTTGGCTTCGCTGGGGATCCGCATCAACTCGATCAGCGACGTGACGCCGGTCCCGCACAACGGTTGCCGCCCCCAAAAGCGTCGTCGTATCTGAACCCCGCGAGCACATTGGCTGCCGGCAGATCGGCGGCGCATGCGCTATAATCGAGGGTTTTTCCGCAGGCCGGCAAGCACCTTGAGTGCAAGCCGGCTGTTTTTCTGAGGCGAAAGCCTCACAAGCCCACCGTCTGAGCGACTCCCAGAAGCGCCGCCAGACTTGCGCGGGACACCTGGTCCACATCCGGGCGTCTGCCGCGTCAGAGCAACACAAGGACACACCGTGGCACGTTATCTCGGCCCCAAGGCCAAACTTTCCCGCCGTGAAGGCACGGACCTCTTCCTCAAGAGCGCGCGCCGCCCTATCGGGGACAAGGCTAAGTTCGACACCAAACCGGGCCAGCATGGCCGCACCAGCGGTTCGCGCACGTCTGATTACGGCCTGCAGCTGCGTGAAAAGCAGAAGGTCAAGCGCATGTACGGCATCCTGGAGCGCCAGTTCCGCCGTTACTTTGCCGAAGCTGAGCGCCGCAAGGGTAATACGGGTGCCAACCTGCTGTCGCTGCTCGAATCGCGTCTGGACAACGTCGTCTACCGCATGGGTTTTGGCTCGACACGCGCCGAGGCGCGCCAGCTCGTCTCGCACAAGGCGCTCACCGTCAACGGCCAGGTCGTGAACATCCCGTCCTATTCCGTCAAGGCTGGGGACACCGTCGCCATGCGCGACAAATCCAAGGCTCAGTTGCGTGTCACCGAGGCGCTCAAGCTGGCTCAATCCATCGGCCTGGCCGACTGGGTGGCGGTCGACGCGACGAAGATGGAGGGCGTCTTCAAGAAGGTGCCCGACCGCGACCAGTACGGCGCAGAAATCAAGGAAGCCCTCATCGTCGAGTTGTACTCACGGTAGAGGTGAGAGCGGGCAGTTCGGCCTCCGGCCGAAGCCCTTTCCTATTTCGTTTCGTTCCGCCGGGCACGAAACGACAGGTTCAAAAACACAGCCCGGCTCGGTCCATCAGCCTTATCGGTGTAACGAGCCGAGGGTATTGACAGGAACATACAGACGCAATGCAAACCACACTCTTGAAGCCCAAGGCCATCCAGGTCGAGTCTCTTGGCGGCCACAAGGCCAAGGCCACCCTTGAACCCTTCGAGCGTGGCTACGGCCACACCCTGGGCAACGCGCTGCGCCGCGTGCTGCTGTCGTCCATGGTTGGCTACGCGCCCACCGAGGTCACCATCGCCGGCGTGCTGCATGAGTACTCGGCCATCGACGGCGTGCAGGAAGACGTCGTGCACATCATGCTGAATCTGAAGGGCGTGGTCTTCCGCCTGCACAACCGCGACGAAGTCACGCTGGTGCTGCGCAAGGAAGGTGAAGGTCCCGTCACTGCGGCCGACATTCAGACCCCGCACGATGTGGAGATCATCAATCCCGAGCACGTCATCGCGCACTTGGCGCAAGGCGGCAAGCTCGACATGCAGATCAAGGTCGAAAAAGGCCGCGGCTACGTGCCGGGCAACCTGCGCCGCTACGGTGACGAGCCGACCAAGAGCATCGGCCGCATTGTGTTGGATGCGTCGTTCTCACCCGTGCGTCGCGTCAGCTACGCCGTCGAGAACGCGCGCGTCGAGCAGCGTACCGACCTCGACAAGCTGGTCATGGAAATCGAGACCAACGGCGCCATCCCGCCGGAAGAAGCGATTCGCCAGAGCGCGCGCATCCTGGTCGAGCAGCTCGCCTTCTTCGCGCAGATCGACGTCAACCCGAACGACATCATGGTCATGCCGCAGGCGCGGCCGACGCCGTTCGACCCGATCCTGCTGCGCCCTGTGGACGAGCTTGAACTCACCGTGCGTTCGGCCAACTGCCTGAAGGCCGAGAACATCTACTACATCGGCGACCTGATCCAGCGTACCGAAACCGAACTGCTGAAGACCCCGAACCTGGGTCGCAAGAGCCTGAACGAGATCAAGGAAGTGCTGGCTTCGCGCGGGCTCACGCTCGGCGCGCGGCTGGAAAACTGGCCCCCGCAGGGCCTGGACAAGCGTTAAACCGCTCGTCGCGTGCAACCCCCGGTACCTGACACGGCCGGGGTTCAATAAAGACAGGAATCAAGCACCATGCGCCACCGTAACGGCCCCCGCAAACTCAACCGCACCACGTCACACCGCCTGGCGATGTTGCGCAACATGTGCAACTCGCTCATCAAGCACGAGGCCATCAAGACCACGCTGCCCAAGGCCAAGGAACTGCGCAGCGTCGTCGAGCCGCTGATCACCTTGGGCAAGACGCCTACGCTGGCCAACCGCCGACTGGCTTTCAACCGCACCCGCGACCGTGATGTCGTGGCCAAGCTCTTCAACGAACTGGGCCCGCGCTACAACGCGCGTCCGGGTGGCTACACCCGCATCCTGAAGATGGGCTTCCGCGTCGGTGACAACGCACCCATGGCTTTCGTTGAACTGGTCGACCGTCCGGACGTGGCTGGCGACAGCAGCGAAGCCGACAAGGCGGAATAACACAGAGCCCGTGACGCAACCAGGCGTCCATGGGCTATACTACAAGGCTCAGTCGCGGGGTGGAGCAGCCTGGTAGCTCGTTGGGCTCATAACCCAAAGGTCGCAAGTTCAAATCTTGCCCCCGCAACCAACGTTAGTTGACGAACGCCGGCCAGTCCGGCGTTTTTCATTTCGGCATACGGTATGCCGTCCTCCGAGACGATGCGGATCTCGCCGCCGAGGAGTTGCTTGAGGGCCTCCCTGGCGCCTGAGACGTCGTCGATCGACTCGAGGCGCGCCACGAGGCCGCGGTAGACCTCACGTGCACGCGGCAGGACCTTGCTGGGCTCGAAGCGCTCGATTGCTGACAGCGTCTCAGTCGCCGCAGTGACCCCGGCTTCCGCGGCCTCCAGGGCGGCCTTCGTTCCCGGCGTCACGATGCCGGCTCGGATGGCGTTCATGATGTTGTCGGCCTCCTTGCGTGCCTGCGCGAGTGCCCGGCGGGCCTGGGTGGGGTCAGGCGCATCCCGCGTTCGAATCTCCTCCGCTTCCCGCTCGAATGCCGCGTAGGCTGCCGGACCGAGGAGTTCACGCCGAACGTCATCCAAAAGTACAGACTCGATCGTCGCCCTGGTAACCCGGATGCTGTTGGCGCACACCGAAGCACCGCGGTTGCGGTTGTACGAGCAGCCATACTGGTAGCGGTCGAGGACCACGTACGCGGCGCCGCAGGTTCCGCACCTGAGCAAGCCACTGAACAGGTACTTCGGGCCGCGGCCGCCAGAGCCCTTGCCAGTCGCTGTCTTCCGGTCAGACGTCCCGTGCCGTTGGCTTGCAGCACGCGCACAAGCAGCCTGCCAGACGTCTTCTTCGAGAATCCGCAGTGCCGGATCCTCGGTGATCACCCATTCGGCCTCCGGACGCATGGTTCGGACACGTCGACCTGAGATGGGGTGATGCAGCCACTTGGTCCGATTCCACACCGGCTTGCCAACGTACATCGGGTTGCCCAGCATGCCGACCCCTTTGGCATCGGGATACAGCGCCGTGTGCACCCAAGTGCCGCCTCTGGAACTCGCGATACGTCGTTCGTTGAGCGCTTGCGCGATCTTGCGCGGGCTGTCCCCGAGGACGTAGCGATCAAACACATGGCGGACCCACTGCGCTTCCGGCTCGTGAATGTGACGCTTGTAGCCGTCCTCTTCGGTACCCGTGCTCCGATACCCATAGGGCAATGCACCCGGCGAGAATCCCGTCAGGGCCAGCCCCTTCAGGCCTTGATGGGTCTTCTTTGCCAGATCGTCGAGGTACGCCTCGTTCATCAGGCCGCGCAGGCCGGTCTCAAGCTTGTAGCCATCGCGATTCGTGTCGAGGCCGTCGCTGACACCGATGAGCCGGAGCCCGCGGAATTTGAGGAGCCGGATGATGGTGGCCGCCTCGATGTGGTCTCGGCTGAGGCGTGAATACTCGTCCACCAGCACGACGTCAAAGGCGCCGGTCTCCAGCGCCTGAATGAGCGACCGGTAGCCCGGCCTGTCATTGCGGGTCCCACTCACCGCCTCGTCGCGGAACAACACCGGCGTCGGCCAGCCAGACTTCTCGCAATAGTGCTGGATGTTTCGGAGCTGATCGCGAATGGACGACTGGCGTTGCTCGTCTGAGCTGTATCGGCAGTAGGCAGCTGTACGCATAGATGGTGGCCGGTTAGGCGTTGAGCGACGCTGCGGGCAGCGATTGCGAGGTGTTCGTGTCGACATCGCTTTGCGACGACGGTGAGGCTCGATTGAAATGTTCTCGGACTGCCTGCCGTGCAAGGATGCGGGCGAGGGCACAAAGTGCCTCGCAGTTGCTGCTTGGAGTCGTATGCATCACGATGCCTCGCAACGCCAATGCGCGCCGAACATTGCGAAGCCGCTGAACGCGTCCCAATTTCCGTGCAGCGAACGCGCATGAGCGCGATGGCACCGCGCTTGACCGCAGCGGATCTTCGACCCATCCGGGTGCGCCGAACAATTGATTTCGCCGTGAACCGATGTGGCGCTCCCGACGGTGGGCAGGTAAAGGGAAGAGTGGAGGCCTGGCAGGTTGCACATAGAAGTTGACGCGATGGATGAAGCGATGGGCCATCCTGCCAAAATCGACTGCCAATTGGTGGCGCCTGCCGTTTCTTGAGACGACTATTTCGGCCTCAACGTTGGTCAGAACGCGAATTCCCACAATCTCTATTGGAAGCTGACGTGAATCAGTTTTTCGCGCGCTATCTGGCATCCGGTCCGACCGGCATGAATTGCAGTCAACCGCCATGCCCTGCTCCCAGTGTGGCGACGAGCGTCTGCCGCACGGCCTCCAGTCGTTCCCGTACGGCCTGCAGTTGATGGAGGCCTGTCGCGTGCGTTGGGGGCTCGTCGCCGCTGCTGTCGATGAGAGGTTCCCACACCTCAGCTGGCAGCATTGGGCGCAACTGCATTGGCATTTCGTCAAACGTCAGCATCCTGGCGGGCGCGCCTTCGGCGGCCAGCTTTAGATCACTCAGGAGTTGTAAGACAGCCTGGAGAGCGAGCCTTGGGGCCGCGCATACAGGACACAGCACTCTGATCGTCATGCCACGGACACGAAGCCTTGCTGGCCGGCCACAGACTTCACACGTTTGTGCTGTGGTGCGTTCGAGCCGTCCGAGGATGCCCTCGATGACGCGGTCGCCGCCGCGATGCGTGACGCAAAGGTTGCAGTCGGCCATCAATGGGCCATCCAGCCGAACATGCGCGCGACCCTCGCAGGCCACTGCGTACAACCTTTCAATGGTTTCCGTGTACGGGGTCTGCCATCCGTCAGGTACGGAATCACCGCGGTCGACGAGCTTGCGAAGGTCCGCCTGCATCGGCGTCTCGGGTTCAAGGGTACGGTTCATGGGGCATCTCCTTCGAGTGTCGGAACGTGGATGAATCCAATCGAGTTCCGCACAGGAGGTCTACGTAGCACCTTCCGAACGTCCGTCGGCAACACGCAGCGCCGGCCGGCGCTTGCCGCGTTGGCGTAAGCGTCTTCGAGTGTCTGCATGACTTCGCGAGGCGCGATCATCGACAACTCGTCAACGACCTCTCGCGAGAGGTTCGGCTCGAACCACGCGGCCCATTCAGACTGAGCAATCAAGTCGCGATGAATGCTGGCCACGACGGCAGGCATCTGCGCCGCGGACGGGTAGTCAATTTCAACGAGCAGGAACCTGCTCAGAATGGCCGGATGGATTCGCCGGTGGTCGTTGCACGTGGCGATCCACGATACCCTTGAGGCATCAATCGGCAGGCCAATCGCGGCGTCTACAAAGCGCTTTGCAGTGAGCGGCTCCAGGACGCTGTAGAGAAACCCGGTGGGATCGTCGACGCTGTCATCGAACCCTGCTTTGTCGAGTTCGTCGAGTATCACCATCGGGGACATGCACTCCGCTTGCAGCGCATCCCATATGGCGCCCGGGCGTCCGGTCGCGTAGCCGGCGTCGAGTCCCACCATGGTGAAGGAGGAGTGCAGGCTCGCCATGTCCACTTCGTGGCAGGGCACCGCGAGCATGGCCGCAAGGCGCTTTGCGAAAGCGGTTTTCCCGGACCCCGGCCTGCCGTTTAGCAGGAGTGGCGGAAGTTTCAGCGTTGGCGCAGGGCAGCAATTGCCGAGTGCAATCCGGCGCCGAAGCAACTCCGTCACGGCGTCGCAGTGAGGGAAGTCGCGCTCGAGCGCATCGACCGCGTTCGCACTCGGAGGGCCGGCGACACGCCGCATACAGCCCAGCTCCCGCGCCCTCAGGAGGTGCTGCAGGATGACTGTCTTTGTATCCCCGGCCAAGCGCTTCGCCCACAGCAGCCGGTCCTCGAGGTCGCCCGCTTGGAAGAGCTGCTGCAGGTTGGTTGGCAACACCGCGCTGGCGGTTGGCTCGGGGGTGGCCAGTGCTTCGACCGGTTCAGCTACGCAGTTCATGCTCGCCAAGATCCGTCGAATTTCAGCCAACTGAATGGCGGCATCGCGGGACGCCGGAGCGCCGCGGCGGCGCGTGGGGTGCAGTTCTGCGATTTGCATGATGTTCACTTCATCCGCTGCAGTTTCTTGTAGCTCCACTCGCGGACTACCCAGACCTCAGGGGCATGCCCTTTCGGGCCCGGGTGCACCCGGAATTGGCCGCGCTCGTACGCATCG
>JANNWL010000302.1:0-2013 GCA_031414735.1 Burkholderiales bacterium
GATGGCGCTGCCGCTGGCCATCACGGTGATCTTCGGCTACCAGCACATCCCGGATGCCAACGGCGTGATGCAGCACGCGCTGAAGAACCCGAACGCGCCCTCGGCGCTGACCTACGCCTGGATGGGCCCCTTCATCGGCGCAGCGATCCGCCCGGTGGGCGGCTGGATATCGGACAAGGTCGGCGGCTCCATCGTCACGCAGGTGATCTCGGTGGCGATGGCGGGCGCCTCGGTGGCGGTGGGCTACGTGATGATGCAGGCCTACGGCTCGGCCACGCCGGAGCAGTACTTCCCGATGTTCCTGGGGCTGTTCATGCTGCTGTTCTTCGCCAGCGGCATCGGCAACGGTTCGACCTTCCGCACCATCGGCGTGATCTTCGACCGCACCCAGGCCGGACCGGTGCTGGGATGGACGTCGGCGATCGCCGCCTACGGAGCCTTTGTCGCGCCGATCGTGATCGGCGACCAGATCAAGGCCGGCACGCCGCAGTTTGCGATGTACGGATTCGCCATCTTCTATGCCCTGTGCCTGGTGCTGAACTGGTGGTTCTACCTGCGCACCAACGCCTACGTGAAGAACCCCTGAAACGGGCTGCCAGCCCCTCATCTGCGCGCCGTACACGCCATGGCTGCCATGCCGCTGATCCCGCACTACAAACCGCACGACAGCGCCTGCCGTGGGCGCGCTGGCCACCGCCTGGCCGCGCGCAAGCGGTGGCTGTCTGGCCCGGCGCTGGGGCTGGCCCTTGGGGTCTGGATGCTGTGGCCGGCGGTGGTGGTGCACCTGCCGGCGCCGGGCTTGCACTACTCCATCAACCAGCTCTTCTGGCTTGCGGCCCTGCCGGCCCTGAGCGGCGCTACCTCGCGCGTGTTCATTGCCTTTCCCGTGCCCCTGGCGGGCGCCAGGCGCTGCACCGCGCGGGCCACGGCTGGCCTGCTGCTGCCGGTCCTGGGCACCGCCCTGGCGCTACAAGACCCCGGCGCGCCCTTTGAATACATGGTCGTGCTGGCCCTGCTGTTCGGGCTTGGCGGTGGCCAGGTCGCCAGTTCCATGGCGCACATCGCGCTGGCGGCCTGGAACGGCCGTGACGATCGCGCCGAAGTGCGCGAGGGTTTCGCCGTGCAGGCGGTGATCTTCACAAGGCGCCACACCTGGTTGATGTGCTGGCTGCTGCTGGGCAGCCTGGGCAGCTTCATCGGCTTTTGTGCCGCGCTGCCCTTGCTGCTGCAGACCCAGTTCAACGGCGGCGACCTGCTGCCTTGGGTCTGGGTTGGCCTGCTCGCCGGCGCCTCGGCCTGGCCAGTGGGCGGCTGGCTGGCCGACCACGGCGGCGGTGCCCGCGTCAGCTTCTGGTGCTTTGTGCTCCTGGCGCTGGGTGCCGTGTCTGCGCTGCTTTGTTTGCCCAGTGACGGGCAGGGCGGCAGCCCGCAAGGTTTCCTGCTCAGCGCCGGGCTGCTGCTGGCTGCAGCCGGTGCCGGCAGCGGCAGCAGCTTTTGCATGATCGCCCGCCTATTCCCCATGCAGCGGCAGCGTGCGGCCGAGTCGCTGCCCGCCACCCAGGCCCAGGCCGCGCGCGAGGGCCGCATCGAGGCGGCGGCGGTGATGGGCTTTGCCGGGGCCATCGGGGCCTATGGCGGGTTTTTCATCCCCAAGGGCTTCGGCACCTCGATGGTGTTGACCGGCAGCCCGGCGGCCGCCTTGCTGCTCTTCATCGCCTTCTACGTTTCCTGCATCGCATTGACGTGGTGGCACTACAGCCGCCGCCACGCGCCGCATCCCTGCTGAATATCGAACCGCAAGACACACCCCCAAGGACGACCCCATGAGCCACTTTCTCGACCGCCTGACCCACTTCTCGGCACCCAAGGAAACCTTCTCCGGTGACCACGGTGTCATCACCGGCGAAGACCGCACCTGGGAAGACGCCTACCGCAACCGCTGGGCCCACGACAAGATCGTGCGCAGCACGCACGGTGTGAACTGCACCGGCAGCTGCAGCTGGAAGATCTACG
>JANNWL010000303.1:0-4998 GCA_031414735.1 Burkholderiales bacterium
TCCCATGTCGATGTCCGACCGCGACGGCAAGATCTGGATGGACGGCCAGCTGGTCGAATGGCGCGACGCCAAGATCCACGTGCTGAGCCACACCCTGCACTACGGCTGCGGCGCCTTCGAAGGCGTGCGGGCCTACAAGACCGACAAGGGCACCGCCATCTTTCGGTTGAAAGAGCACACCGAGCGCCTGTTCAACAGTGCCAAGATCCTGCGCATGAAGATCCCCTTCACGCACGAACAGGTGTCGGAAGCCCAGCGCACCGTGGTGCGCGAGAACAAGCTGGAAAGCTGCTACCTGCGACCGCTGACCTGGATCGGCGACCAGAAGCTGGGCGTCAGCCCGCGAGGCAACACCATCCACCTGATGGTGGCGGCCTGGCCTTGGGGGGCCTATCTGGGTGAAGAGGGTCTGAAGCGTGGCATCCGCGTCAAGACCAGCAGCTACACCCGCCACCACGTCAACATCACGATGACGCAGGCCAAGGCGGTGAGCAATTACACCAACAGCATCCTGGCCAACATGGAAGCCACCGACGACGGCTACGACGAAGCGCTGCTGCTGGACCCGAGCGGCTTCGTCAGCGAGGGCGCGGGCGAGAACATCTTCGTCATCAAGAAGGGCGTGGTCTACACGCCCGACCTGTCGGCTGGCGCGCTGAGCGGCATCACGCGCGACACCATCTTCAACATCTGCCAGGACCTGGGGTTGAAGCTGGTGGAGAAACGCATCACACGCGACGAGGTCTACATCTGCGACGAGGCCTTCTTCACCGGCACCGCGGCCGAGGTGACACCCATCCGCGAGCTCGATCGCATCGAGCTTGGTACTGGCGAATTTGCAGGCACGCGCGGTCCCATCACCGAAAGGATCCAGGCCGCGTTCTTCGACATCGTGAACGGGCGCAACCGCAAGTACGACAGCTGGCTGAGCCCAGTCTGACCTGGACCCCACCCCAATGACCCAACCCAAAGCCCTGGTGGAACTGGCTGCGGCCGACCTGACCGGCCCCGGCGTTACCTTCTGCCCCAACCCGCGCATGCCCTTGTGGAGCAACCACCCCAAGGTCTTCATCGACGTGGCCACCACCGGTGAAGGCCGCTGCCCCTACTGCGGCACGGTGTACCGCCTGAAGGCGGGCGAGACGCTGCACCCGGCGCACTGACGCAGGCGGTTCTGGGGGCGCCGACTCCGGCGACCCGGACGTCGATGCGGGCGGGCCTGTCGGGCACCACTGCAGCCTGTCATTTCGCTGCCGCCGTGTGTCGCCCGGCCCTGGCCGGGCAGCCCATGCTGCGTACAGTGCGCAGCATCCCAGCCCCGCACGCTCAACCCAAGATGAATTCCCCGGCTCCCGCGATGTCTGCCACCACCCTGTGGGCCCAGCGCTGGAAGCGCTTTTCTGCCGCGGCGGTCAAGGCCTACCACGCCTATGCCAACTGGTTGGTGGGCATCAGCTGGCGGCGTTTCATCGTGCTGGCGATCGGGCTGTTGATCGTCGTCGGCATCCTCCACGACAAGCCGCCCTTCACCTGGACGATGACCGAGAACGTCGAATCGACGCGGCCGCGTGTGGTGGTGCTGCCGCCGCGTGCAGCCAAGGCGCCGGCAGCCCCGGCCGCACCTGCCGCGCCGGCTGCAGCGCAGGCACCGGTGCACGTCGAGACGCCCGGCAAGGGCGAGGGCCTGGAGATCAACATCGGCAAGGACGGCGTCCACATCACGCCCCGGGCTGCCAGGCCGGCCAGCGCCGCTGCGGCTGCAGCCGCGGCCGAGGCGGCGCCAGGGACACCGGGCGTGCAGATCACCTTGCCGCCGGGCCCGGCCAGCGAGTCGGTGCGCCAAGCCGTCGAGGAAGCGCGTCGGCAGATCGAGGAGTCGGTGCGCGAGGCGCGTCGTGACGCCCAGCAGGCAGTCGCCGACGCCGAGGAAGCGCGGCGCGACGCTCAGCAGGTCATCGACGAGCTGGTGCGCGAACAGGGGCGGTCGCACTCGTCCACCCGCACCACGCGGGTCGGCGTGGGTGACTTCCTGATGCAGTTCACGCTGCTGTGGGTGGTCGCCTCGGCCATCATCAAGTTCAGCTACAAGGGCCGCATGCAGGCCGAGGTCAAGGCGGCGCAGGCCACCGAGACGGCGGAGTCCGAGTCGCTCAAGCGCCAGGTCGTCGAAGCCCGCATGGCGGCCATGCAGGCGCAGGTCGAGCCGCACTTTCTCTTCAACACGCTGGCGTCGATCGACCACCTGATCGAGACCGACCCGCCGCGCGCCAGCACCATGCAGAAGAACCTCATCGCGTTGCTGCGCGCCAGCATGCCGACCATGCGTGAAGCGAATGGCAATGGCAACGCCAGCGGCGTGCGTGACCTGGGGCGCGAGCTGGCGGTCATCCGACCTTACCTGGAGATCCTGAAGGTGCGCATGGAAGAGCGGCTGGTGACGCAGATCGCCGTGCCCGACGGGCTGCTGTCGGCTGAATTCCCGCCCATGATGATCCAGACCCTGGTCGAAAACGCCATCAAGCACGGCCTGGAACCCAAGCCCGAGGGCGGCCTGCTGCGCGTGGCGGCCGAGATCGTCCATGGCAAGCTGGTTGTCAGCGTCGCCGACACCGGCCTCGGCTTCGGCCGCGCGGCCACCGCCGGCACGGGGGTCGGGCTGGCCAACATCCGCGAACGCCTGCAGCTGCTGCACGGCACACGGGCCACGCTGACCGTGGCCGAGAATCAGCCCAGTGGCACGGTGGTGACCGTGACTGTGCCGTACAAGTCCGTGGAAGGAGCCTGAGATGACCGCCATCGCCACCACTGCCGTGCTCGCCGACGACGAGCGCCTGATGCGCGACCAACTGCGCGCCCGGCTGGCCGAGGTCTGGCCGGAGTTGCAGATCGTGGCCGAAGCCAAGAACGGCCTGGAGGCCGTGCAGCTGGTGCAGGCGCACCGCCCCGATGTGGTGTTCCTGGACATCCGCATGCCGGGCTTGACCGGCGTGGAGGCCGCGCGCCAGATCGTGCAGTTGCCGCCGACCGATGGCGATGCGGCTGACGACGACGCCGGCCTGCCGCCGGAGATCGTCTTCATCACCGCCTACGACCAGTACGCGGTGGAGGCCTTCGAGCAGGGCGTGGCCGACTACGTGCTCAAACCCGCCGAACGCGAGCGGCTGCAGCTCACCGTCGACCGCATCCGCCAGCGCCTGGCCGCGCGTCGCGGTGAGGGTGATGCCCCCGCGGGCCCGCCGCTGCAGCAGCTGCTGCACCAACTCGCTGCGAAGCTGAACCCGGGCGGCCCGCCGCAGTACCTGAAGTGGATCCAGGCCACGGTGGGCCAGGCGATCCAGATGATCCCGGTCGACGAGGTGCTGTTCTTCGTCAGCGACGAGAAGTACACGCGGGTACAGACAGCGCAGGTCGAGGCCCTTATCCGCAAGCCGATCAAGGAGCTGGTCGACGAGGTCGACCCGCACCTGTTCTGGCAGATCCACCGCAGCACGCTGGTCAACGTGAAGGTCATTGCGGGCGTCACGCGTGATTTCCGCGGCCGCCAGATCGTGACCGTGCGCGGGCACGGCGAGAAGCTGGAAGTCAGCCGCAGCTACACGGGGCTGTTCAAGGGTATGTAGGCGCGCGCTGCGCCGACTTCGGCCGGAAGGCCTTGCACAAGGCCTCGTGGGTTTCGATGTACGGCCCGCCGATGAGATCGATGCAATACGGCACGGCGGCGAAGATGCCGTGCACCGGGGGCGTGGCGCGCGGCAAGCCTTCCAGCGTCTCGGCAATGGCCTTGGGCTGACCGGGCAGGTTGATGACGAGCGCCTTGCCGCGCACCACCGCCACCTGGCGCGACAGGATCGCCGTGGCCACGAAAGTCAGGCTGATCTGGCGCATCTGTTCGCCGAAGCCGGGCATCACCTTGTCCGCCACGGCGAGTGTGGCCTCGGGGGTCACGTCGCGCGGCGCGGGGCCTGTGCCGCCGGTGGTGAGCACCAGGTCGCATTGCCTGTCGTCCACCAACTCGCACAATGTGGCGCTGATGCCGGCAGCCTCGTCGGGGATCAGGCGCTCGTGGAAGACGATGGGGTTGAGCAGGCAGCGCACCAGCCAGTCGCGCAAAGCGGGGATGCCTTTGTCTTCGTAGACGCCGGTCGACGCGCGGTCACTCACCGAGACCAGGCCGATCGTCACGTGGTCGAAATCACTCATGGCGGCAGCATCGGCTTGATGAACTGGAACAGCTCGCGCGCACTGCGCGGGTTGCGCTTGTCGGGCGGTTGGGCGGCCTCGCGTCGCGCGGCGCGCACGAGGCTGCGCAGCTGCTGGGTGTCGGTGTCGGGGTGTTCTGTCTGCCAGCGCGTCATGGCCTCGTCGTCGGCAATCAACTCGTCGCGCCAAAGTTCAATCTTGTGCAGCGCCAGCGTGGCGCGGGCCGAGCCAATGGTGGCCGCGGCCACGGCTTCTCTCAGTGCAGTCTCGTCGGCGCCGCGCATGAGCTTGCCCACGTACTGCATCTGGCGACGCTTGCCCTCGAAGGACTTGGTCTTGCGCCAGACCTCGATGGCGTGGCGCAGCGCGTCGGAGATGTCCAGCCCCGCCAAGCGGTCGTCGGAGAGCGCGGCCACCGACACGCCGAGTTCCTGCAAGTCATGCGCCTTCTGCTTGAGTTGCGTCTTGCTCGGTGACGCATCGGCATCGGGGCCGTCATCAGCTTGGCCGTAATGCACATCGGTGCCGCGGTGCGGCGCGGCGCGTCGGCTCATGGTCGGGGTCTTCCTTGGGGGTGGGCCGGTATCATAAGAGCGACTCCCTCTTGCGCATTGCGACCTGTCGCGCGCCCTCACCGATGACCACTCTTTCCCGCCCCGACACTGGCTTCGCCTTCGCCAAGGAACAGTTCCAGCAGATCGTCGAAGACACCCTGGGCCTGGCGCGCCAGCTCGGTGCCAGCGACGCCGGTGCCGAGGTCTCCGAAGGCGTCGGCCTGTCGGTCAGCGTGCGCAAGGG
>JANNWL010000304.1:0-16297 GCA_031414735.1 Burkholderiales bacterium
GAAGCGCATCAATGGTGCATTCCAGCGCGCCGACCAGATCCAGTGGAGCGAAGGCAAGAACGACATCGACTTCTTCGCGCCCATCGTGGCAGATGCCGAGGCCGGCTTTGGTGGCGTCTTGAATGCGTTCGAATTGATGAAAGCCATGATCGCCGCCGGTGCGGCGGGCGTGCACTTCGAAGATCAGCTGGCGTCAGTGAAGAAGTGCGGTCACATGGGCGGCAAGGTGCTCGTTCCGACGCGCGAAGCGGTTGCCAAACTGGTGGCCGCGCGACTGGCCGCCGATGTGATGGGCACGCCCACCATCCTGCTAGCTCGCACCGATGCGGAAGCCGCCGACCTGGTGACCGGCGACGTGGATGAAAACGACAAACCGTTCCTGACGGGTGAGCGCACCATCGAAGGCTTCTACCGTACCCGCAATGGGCTGGATCAATCCATCAGCCGCGGTCTGGCCTATTCGCCCTACGCGGATCTGATCTGGTGCGAGACCGGCAAGCCTGACCTCGCCTTCGCCAAGGCCTTTGCCGACGCCATCCACGCCAAGTTCCCCGGCAAACTGCTGGCCTACAACTGTTCGCCGTCTTTCAACTGGAAGAAGAACCTGGACGACGCCACCATAGCCAAGTTCCAGCGCGAACTGGGCGCCATGGGCTACAAGTTCCAGTTCATCACGCTGGCTGGCTTCCACAGCCTGAACTACGGCATGTTCGATCTGGCCTACGGCTACGCCCGCCACAACATGAGCGCCTTCGTCGAGCTGCAGGAAAAGGAATTCGCCGCCGCCGAGCGGGGCTTCACCGCCGTGAAGCACCAGCGTGAGGTCGGAACGGGCTACTTCGACGCCGTCACCACGACCATCGAAGCACTGTCGTCCACGGCCGCGCTGAAGGGCAGCACAGAAGACGAGCAGTTCTTCGAGGCCGCGCACGGCTGACCTGCCGCCGATCGAACCGAAAACGGACCCGCAGGGTCCGTTTTTTCATCCACGTTCGCGATCACCCGGTGATGCCCGCCCCCTGCCGGCGCCAGTAGACCAGCGCCGCAAACAGCGCCGCCGCCGCCGCCACCGCGCCCAGCATGGCCGGGCTCGCAGCGGCGGAGAGTGCCGCGCCCAGGTCGTGGGCGGCCCAGCCTGGCAGGGCACCAAGGACATCCACGGCGCTCGGCCGGTCGCCCGTCGGCGCTTGCTGACTGGCGCCCAGCAAGGCCGTGGCCGCCTCGTTGCCAATGCGTGCCAGCGCCTGGCTCAACAGCGGTTGCCCGAACACATACTTCAACACGGCACCCCCCAGCCCCAGGCCCACGACCAGCACCGGCAGACCCCAGCGCTTGAACAGTGCGTTGGCCAGGACGGAAAGCAGAATCAAGGGCGACAGCCACAGCGTGGCCAGCGGCAGGCCCGCCAGCACACGGCCGGTGAGAGCCACCGTGGCCGCCAGGATGTGACCCCAGGGCAGTGACAACCACTCCGAAAAGCTCAGGAAACGCGACACCACCAGCAGCGACATCGCGTAACCGCCCGCCAGGCCCACCAGCAGCGCTGCGGCGGGCGCCAGCAACAGGTGCACGAACAGGGGCGCTGCGAAGCTTTCTGCATGACCCGTGGGCAGCGACAGCCAGAACTCGACGGAGCGGTCGCCATGGTCGCGACGCGCCAGACCGCTGGTGACGAACACCGAGGTGATCCACACCAGCAGGAACAGGATGGCCGCGGTGATGACGATGGTCATGCCGCCCATCACGGCGGCCACGTCTTCAGGCGGGCGCTCGGCCATGGCGTCGCCCATGTCGACCTGGCCGAAGCTGAGCAGCAGCACCGCCAGGCCCAGCGGCACCAGCATCAACATGGTCCAGACAAAGCGGTGTTGCAGCCATTCGCGCCGCATCAAGGGAATCAGGTTGTTCATAGGGTTTCCTTCGAATTCAAGCGGCGGCGGGTCAGAACTGCGTGCGGTCGAGTTCGGGCTTGCGCGTCAGCGCCACGAACAGGTCCACGAGATTCGGACGCACGCGCTGGCCGAGGGCCATCACATGGTCAGGCGGTGCGCCGTCAAAAATGGCGGCGTTGCCCGCCGGCCCCGGGCCGGTGCGGTAGCGCAGCAGCGGATGCGCGGCGCTCATCGCGTCGGCCACCGCGCTGTCGTGGCTGAGCGCCACGAAGCGCCGGTCCATGTCTTCCAGGCTGATGGACAGCACCAGCTTGCCTTCATTGAGCATCAGCACGTCGCTCAGCAGGCTTTCGATCTCCTCCACCTGGTGCGTGGAGATGAGCACGCTGCGCTCGCCGTCGCACCACTCGTCGATAAGCATTTCGTAGAAGGCCTTGCGGCTCAGCACGTCCAAGCCCAGCGTGGGCTCGTCCAGGATCATCAGCTGCGCGTCGATGGCCGCCGTCAGCGCCAGGTGGGCCTGCACCATCATGCCCTTGGACAGCGTCTTGACCTTGTCGCGCAGGCCCACGCTGGTGCGCTTGAGCAACTGCCGGGCGCGGTCGGCCGAGAAGTTCGGGTTCAGCCCGGACATCATGGAGATCAGCTCGTCCACCCGCGCCCAGCGCGGCAGGATGGCCACGTCAGGGATGTAGCAGGCGCGCTGCAGCAATTGCACGCGATCCTTGCACGGGTCCAGGCCCAGCACCGTGAGCCCGCCGGTGCCCTGGGCCAGGCCGACCATGGCGCGCATCAGCGTCGACTTGCCGGCGCCGTTGTGGCCCAGCAGGCCGACAACGCGGCCCTTGGGGATGTGGAAGCTCACGTCGTCCACGGCACGCTTGGCGCCATAGCAGATGCTCAAGGACTTGGCCTCGACCAGGTGGTCACTCGTCGTACTCATCACGTCATCTCCCAATTAAGTTGTTCGGGGCTGATATCCAGCCGGCGCAGACGTTCGCGCAGCCGCGGCCATTCCGTTTCCAGAAAGCGCTGACGCTCTGCAGCGCGCAGCCGTTCGCGCGCGCCGTGGTTCACGTAGAAGCCCATGCCGCGCCGGTTCTCGAGCAAACCTTCGTCGTCCAGGGCCTGCAAGGCGCGGTTCACGGTCAGCGGGTTCAACAGGTGCTTGGTGGCCAGCACCCGCACCGAAGGCATCGCGGCGCCCTCGGCGGGCTCGCCATCCAGCAAGCCGGCGGCCAGCTGGTCGGCCAGCTGCTGGTAAATCGGTTGTCTGTCATCCCAGGTGTGCATGGTGCGGACTCGGGTGTGTTGCTGAGGTAGCACACCATATCAGCGGGCCCACCTCGGCCGCGGGCGCAAAGCGACAGGCTGCAGCTCGGTCCGACGGTCTGCAGCGCCTGGTGCGCTTACATCGAGTCGACCAGCATCTGCCGGTAGTCAGCCCGCGTGGCGATGCGCGGGTTGGTCTTGTGGCAGTGGTCGGCCATGGCGCCGTCGATGACACGCTCGAACAAGGACTCGTCCACACCCATGGCACGCAGGCCGCTGGGCAGGCCCAGCCGGGCGTTCATGGCGCGCAGGGCGGCGGCCAGCTCATCGCCGGCCGCATCGCACCCGGGCAGGCCCATGGCGTGGGCCATGCGCTGCAGGCGGTGGTCACGCTGGATGGATTCCGCCGCCGCGTTGAAACGCACCACCGCGGGCAGGAACATGGCGTTCAGCGTGCCGTGGTGCAGCCGCGGGTCGACACCGCCCAGGCTGTGGCTGAGCGAATGCACGCAGCCCAGGCCCTTCTGGAAGGCCATGGCGCCTTGCATGCTGGCGCTCAGCATGTTCCAGCGTGCGTCGCCGTCCTGGCCGTCGCGGGTGGCGCGTTCGATGTGTGCCCAGCCGCGCGCCAGGCCGTCCAGCGCGATGCCGTCGGCCGGCGGGTTGACGGCAGGCGCCATCAAGGTTTCCATGCAGTGGGCGATGGCGTCCATGCCGGTGGCTGCCGTCAGGCCGGGGGGCAGGGCGCGGGTCAGGTCGGGGTCCAGCAGCGCGGCCTTGGGCATCAGGTGCCCGCTGTGGAAGCCCAGCTTGCGGCCGTCGTCGACGATGACGATGGCGCCACGCGCCACCTCGCTGCCGGTGCCCGCGGTGGTGGGCACGGCGATGAGCGGCAGCACGCGGTCGGTGATCCTCATGCTGCCGCCTTCGATGGTGGCGTAGGTGGCCAGCGGGCCATCGTGCGTGGCGGCGATGGCCACGGCCTTGGCCAGGTCGATGCTGCTGCCGCCGCCGACCGCCACCAGACCGTCGCAACCTTCCCGCCGCAGCACCGCCACGGCGGCGCGCACGGCGGCTTCGGTGGGGTTGGACGGTGTGCCGTCGAACACGGCATGCGGCAGGTCGCCCAGCGCGTCGAGTGCAGGCTGCAGCACACCGGCAGCGCGCACGCCGGCGTCGGTGACGACGAGAGGGCGGCGCATGCCGGTGCGGGCGCACTCGTCGCGCAGCAGGCGCACCGCGCCTGGGGCGATGTCAATCTGGGTCAGGTACAGGATGCGGGACATGGCGGGCAGCTCGGTGGGTCAGTGGCGCCAAAGTATGCTCCGCACCCCGAATTTCCTGCTCGAAGCCGCCACCATCGCCTGGTACGTCGACCACTGCATCCGGCTCAGGGCCGCAGATGCTCGAACCTCTCCTCGTGCCGCACACCCTGGCACCACACACCCAGCTTGGCGAACCCTGCCTCAACGATCGCCAACTCGACCGCCGCGTCCAGCCCACCCGGTTGGGCATAGGTTTCCATCAAGGTGACCAGCGGGGCGCCACTTTCGGTGCGCTGGTACAGGCAGGCGGCCAGCAACGGGTGGCGTTGCGACAGTTCGGTCTGGAATTCCCGCGCCGCTGCCAGCGCACGGGCCAGGTCCTCGGGCCGCGCCTTCCAGTAGATGAACAATGCCCGCATCGCGCTGCCGCAGGGGCTCAGGCCTGTTCGGTCGGAAAGGCGTAAGGCAGGGCGCCTGGCGTCAGCAACGGTCCGTCGGCCGCGCCGGCGTGCAACGTGCCCGACTCCAGCGCCGCCAGTTTGACTTCCACCAGCGTCACTGGGTCGCGCCCGGGCAAGGCGCCCGACAACACCACCCTGCCAGCAGGCTGTTCGGGGTCGCCATCATGAAAGATCTCGCTGCCCGGGGCCAGGGCGGCCGGGCAGTTCATCACCACACTGCGCCGCTTCAAGGTGCCGCGGTACTGGCTGCGCGCCACGACTTCCTGGCCTGGGTAGCAGCCCTTCTGGAAGTTCACGCCGCCCACCAGCTCCAGGTTGACCATCTGCGGCACGAACTGTTCCAGCGTGGCAGCCATGACGCGCGCCACGCCGCTGTGCACTTCGAAGGCCCGCCAGGCTGGCATGTCCAGGCAGGGCAAGGTCGGCATTTCGCCGCCGGCCAGCAGCAGGCGGGGCAGCGCGATCCCATCGACCACCGCGTCGGGCAGGCGAATCACCGCGCCTCGGCCGGCGCCCGTCTGGCCCCACGCCGAACTGGGTGCAGCGTCGCCCAGCGCCTGAACCGCCGAGACGCCCGCCAAACCCCACAGAGGCAGCTCGGCACTGGCGTCGCTGAGCTTGCACTTGGCGCGCAGCACGAACATCGAGAGGCGCTTCAGCACGGCGGGCAGCAGGTCGGCGCTGCAGGCCAGCAGCACCTCGGCCGGCTGCGGGCGCCACACGACGAAGCTGGCCATCAGCCGCCCCTTGGCCGAGCAAAAGCCCGCCAGCCGGGCCTGGCCGGCGGCGAGATGTTCGATGTCTTGCGTGAGCTGACCGTGCAGAAACTTGGCGGCGTCGTCGCCGAAGGCGCGGATGACGCCCCAGTCGTCCAGGCGCACGGCGCCTTCGGGCAGGGCGGGGAGGGTCGGGGAGGCATGCATGCGGTCATTATGATCAGCCGCCATGGCAGCAAAGTCGGCGTGGTTTCGGTGGGTGGGGCGGCTGGCGGCTGGGTTGCTGTGGTTGGGCGTGGGGTTGGCTGCGGCGGCCTGGTGGTGGCTGCAGCGGCCCTTGCCGCTGGCGGGGCCCAGCGCCGAGTTGTCGATCGAGGCGGGCAGCACGCCGCGTGATGTCGCCCTGGCCTGGGTCGATGCCGGCGTGATGACCTCGCCCTGGTTGCTGTACGAGTGGTTCCGCTGGTCTGGCCAGGCGCGAAAGATCCGCGCTGGCAGCTACGAGATCGACCGTGGCGCCACGCCGCGCACCCTGCTGGACAAGATGGTCCAGGGCCGCGAAACGTTGGAGGCGGTGCGTTTCATCGAGGGCTGGACGCTGCGCCAACTGCGCGCCGAACTGGCCCAGGCGCCGTCGCTCAAGCCGGCCACTGCGGGCCTGAGCGATGAACAGCTCATGGCTGCCCTGGGCGCGCCCGGCGTGCCGGCCGAGGGCCGTTTCTTTCCCGACACCTACGTCTACAGCCGCGGTGTCAGTGACCTGACCGTGCTGCGCCGCGCGCATCGAAGCATGCAGGCGCGGCTGGCCGAGGTCTGGGCCGAACGTGCGGTGGGCAGCCCGCTGAAGTCGCCGGACGAGCTGCTGACGCTGGCCTCCATCGTTGAAAAGGAAACCGGTCGCGCTGCCGACCGCGGCCGGGTGGCCGGCGTGTTCACCAACCGGCTGCGCATCGGCATGCCGCTGCAGACCGACCCGACCGTGATCTATGGCCTGGGTCCGACCTTCGACGGCAACCTGCGCAAACGCGACCTGCTGGCCGACACGCCTTTCAACACCTACACCCGTGGCGGTCTGCCGCCCACGCCCATCGCACTGCCCGGCATGGCGTCTTTGCGCGCCGCGGTGCGGCCCGAGGCCACACGCGCGCTGTACTTCGTGGCGCGGGGCGACGGCAGCAGCGTCTTCAGCGACACCCTGGCCGAACATAATCGCGCGGTGAACATGTACCAGCGTGGCGGCCGTTGAGCCGCGAACCATGAAACCGGTGCGTTTCATCACTTTCGAGGGCATTGACGGTGCGGGCAAAAGCTCGCACATCGACGCCCTGACAGTCTGGCTGCGTGGCCGCGGCCTGTCGGTGCTGGTCACCCGCGAACCCGGCGGCACGCCCTTGGCCGAAACCCTGCGTGAACTGGTGCTGCACCAGCCCATGGACAGCCTGACCGAGGCCTTGCTGGTGTTTGCTGCCCGGCGCGATCACCTGCAAACCGTCATCGAGCCGGCCCTGGCCGCCGGCCAGGTGGTGCTGTGCGACCGCTTCACCGACGCCAGCTTTGCCTACCAGGGTGAAGGGCGCGGGTTCGACCTCGACACCTTGGCCCGACTGGAACAGTGGGTGCAGGCTGGCCGCCAGCCCGACCTCACGGTGTGGTTTGAAGTGCCCGCCGCGGTGGCCGCCGAACGCCGCGGCGCGGTGCGCCAGCCCGACCGGTTCGAGGCCCAGGACCTGGCATTCTTCGAGCGCGTGATTGCCGGCTACGAACGCCGCTGCCAGGCCAACCCGCAGCGCTTCGTGCGCATCGACGCCCAGCCCGCGCGTGAACAGGTGTGGCAGCAACTGGAAACCGCCTTGCAGGGCTTGGCGTGGTGAGCGCGCCGGTGACCGCCCTGGTGATTGGCGCTGACGGCCGTCCGCCCTTGCCATGGCTGGCCGCCCCGCTGCAGCACGCCCTGCAGTCACAACGCGGTCATGCGCTGCTGGTGCAGGGCAGTCCAGGCATCGGCGCGCTGCCCTTCACGCTGAGCCTGGCCCAGTCCTGGCTGTGTGAACGTGCGGCGCCCGGCGCCACGCCCGCGGCCTTGCAGCCTGCATGCGGCCGCTGCACGAGCTGCCATCTGGTCGGCAACCACCTGCACCCCGATCTGTTCGTCCTGATGCCCGAGACGCTGCGTCGGCTGCACGCCTGGCCGCTGCGCGACGACAAGGCAGACGGCGAGGACAGCAAGCGCAAGCCGAGCAAGCAGGTTCGCATCGACGAGGTGCGCGCCTTGATCGACTGGACCACGCGCACCAGCGCCCGCGGGCGCGGCAAGGTGGCTGTGCTGCACCCAGCCGAGTCGCTGAACCTGCAGTCGGCGAACGCCTTGCTGAAGACGCTGGAAGAGCCGCCCCCGGGCACCCGGCTGCTGCTGTGCAGTGCCGATCCGGCGCGGCTGCTGCCCACGCTGCGCAGCCGCTGCCAGCTGTTTGGTCTTGCCTCGCCTGATGAAGCCGTGGCCACGGCCTGGCTGGCCGAACAGGGCGTAGAGCAAGCCGCTGTGCTGCTGGCGGCGTGCAGTGGCCGTCCGCTGGACGTGCTGGACTGGACGCAGGCCGGCGTCGACGCCAGCGCATGGGCTGCGCTGCCCCGCGCCGTGGCGAACGGGCAGGGCGGGGCGCTGTCGGCCTGGCCCGTGCCGCTGGCGCTGGATGCCCTGCTCAAGCTGTGCCATGACGCCACCGCGCAGGCTCACGGCGCGCAGCCGCGCTACTTTCCGCGTGCGGCAATGCCGGCGCGTGCGGCAGAAGCGTCGGCGTTGCGGGCCTGGGCGGATGAGCTGGCGCGCGTGGTCAGGCACGCCGAGCACCCGTGGAACGAGGGCCTGCTGGCCGAGTCGCTGCTTGGCCAGGCGCAGCGCGCCTTGGTGCCTGCAGTTGCCGCCACAGGCACTGCGCACGCCCGGGGCGGCTGAGCCTTCTATACACTTGGACCCGATGAACGACCACGTAACCACGCGCGCGGGTGGATTGGGGCCCGCGATGGCCTCGGTCGGCGGCGCGGCGGCCGCACGGCCCAGCGTGATGCAGCTGGTGTTCCGCGAAAAGAGCGCGCTCTACGCCGCCTACATGCCCTGGTTGACTGACGGCGGCCTGTTCGTGCCGACCACGCGCGACTACCGGCTGGGTGAAGACCTGTACCTGCTGCTGTCGCTGCCCGACGACCCCCAGCGCTTTCCGGTCGCCGGCAAGGTCACCTGGATCACGCCTGCCAACGCCGCCGGTGGCCGCACCCAGGGCGTGGGCGTGCGCTTCCCCAACGACGACAAGACACGCCAGCTCAAGATCAAGATCGAAGAGATCCTGGGCACCAGCATCTCGTCGTCCAAACCCACGCAGACCATCTGAGCACTCCAGCGCCCGGCCCTGCGACAGCCTGACCGCGGCATGTACGTCGATTCGCACTGCCACCTGACTGCCGCCGAATTGCACGATCGCATGCCCGAGCTGCGCGCCGCCATGTCGGCAGCCCAGGTCGACCGCGCGCTGTGCATTTGCACCACGATCGAAGAGTTCCCGCGTGTCCACGCCCTGGCGCTGGTCCACGACAACTTCTGGTGCACGGTGGGCGTGCACCCTGACAACGAAGGTGTGCAGGAGCCCAGCGTCGATGACCTGGTGTCACGCGCTGCACTGCCGCGTGTCGTGGCGATCGGCGAAACCGGCCTGGACTACTACCGCCTGGCCGGCCGCAGCGTGGCCGACATGGAATGGCAGCGCGAACGCTTCCGCGTCCACATCCGCGCCGCCCGGGCCACCGGCCTGCCGCTGGTGGTGCACACCCGCAGTGCCAGCCAGGACACCCTGGACACCTTGCGCAGCGAGGGGGCCGGGCAGGTGCGCGGTGTCTTCCACTGCTTCACCGAAACCCGCGAGGTCGCCATGGCTGCGCTGGAACTGGGATTTCACATCTCGTTCTCTGGCATCCTGACCTTCCGCAACGCGGAGGAACTGCGCCAGGTGGCACGCGAAGTCCCGCTGGAGCGCTGCCTGATCGAGACCGACAGCCCCTACCTGGCGCCCATGCCGCACCGCGGCAAGACCAACCAGCCCGCCTACGTGGCGCTCGTGGCAGCGCGGTTGGCAGAGATCAAGGGCCTGGATCTGGGCGATGTGGCACGGGCCACCAGTGCCAATTTTGAGCAGCTCTTTGGCGTGAATGCGATAGAAACCTCAGGAGAAAGACATATTGAAGCACTTTAAGAAAGCGCTCTATCTACTTGTTTTTGTTGGTGCGTCTGCCTGCTTTGCCAATTCTTACGTAGACTTCTTCAGGGCTGTCAACGTCGACAACACCAGCACGGTGAAGTCCTTGCTGGCGCGCGGCTTCGACCCCAATGCGACCGATGAGTCGGGCCAAGTGGCGCTCTACCTGGCCTTGCGCAGTGAATCGACGCAGGTGTTTGCACTGCTGATGGAGCGTCCCGGACTGAAAGTCGATGCCGTCAACGCCGCCGACGAAACGCCGCTGATGATGGCGGCCCTGCGCGGCCAGCTCGACCCGACCCAGCGCCTGCTGGCGCGTGGCGCGGCCATCAACCGCCCGGGCTGGACGCCTTTGCACTACGCCGCCAGCGGGCCCGAACCCAAGGTGGTGGCGCTGTTGCTCGATCGCGGCGCGGTCGTCGACGCGCCGTCACCCAACCGCACGACGGCACTGATGATGGCGGCGCGCTACGGCAGTGAAGACTCGGTTCGCCTGCTGCGAGCCCGTGGCGCCGACCTGAATGCACGCAACGACTTGGGGTTGAATGCGGCGGACTTTGCGCGCCAGGGCGGGCGTGAATCCTTGACCAAGGAACTCGAAGCCGCAACCAAGTGACGGCATGAAGGCCTGCATCCGTGTCGGAATTCGCCCGACAGCCGACATGGCGCCGTGCTGACTCATGTTTGCCACGACGAAGCCGTAAAGTGTTTCATCGGGTTGCATTCGCAGCCTCAGGAGTGCCCGGATGTCTCAACAAGCCCAGGTTCGCAATCCCTTCATGCTCTTGGTCAACCCCGAGGTCGTGCTCGCAGCGATCGAGAACTCCGAGCGGCTGTCCAAGCTCAACAGCAAGATGTGCCGGCCACTAGACGGCCCCGCGACCACAGCGGCGGTTGAGGACGGCACCGACGAGACCGCGGAAGAAGCAGATTCGGTCAGCAGCGCAAGCTGAACCAGGGCGCGTACAGCGCCCTTTCTGTCTGCTCCTATACTTTGCACGATGTATATTATGTTAACTTTAAGACCGCGTTGACGACGGAATAGACGACTGCGTCGACCCACATCTCCCGGCATTGGCGCACTTTCAGCTTTGCTCGCAGAATCGAACGCGACCAAACTGTTGTTGAGACCGCCTTGATCCGAGTCCTGCTTTCCCACCTGAATTGGCTACAGGCTGACCCCGTCAGCCGCCTGCCGCAGACCCTGGTGGCCGACCTTCGCACCGACCAGGCCGGCGAAACCGGTGCCGTGATGATCTACCGCGGCATCCTCGCGACCACGCGCGACACGGCCGTGCGTGACTTCGCACTGGCCCACCTGGCCACTGAAAGCAAGCACCTCGCGGCCATCGATCCCCTGCTGCCGCCGCGCCAACGCAGTCGGCTGCTGCCAGTCTGGCGCATCGCCGGGTGGCTGACGGGTGCATTGCCTGCGCTGGTCGGGCCCCGTGCGGTGTTCGCCACCATCGAAGCCGTCGAGACCTTCGTCGACCAACACTACACCGGGCAGATCGAGTCGATCGACCGCAGCGACCCCGGCCAGACGCAACCTGCCCTGCAGACCGTGCGCGCGTTGCTGGTGTCCTGCCGCGCCGATGAAGTCGAGCACCGAGACGAGGCGGCCTCGCTCTTTGCCCAGGGTGCCCGCCAGAAGTCGCTGGCGCTGCGCGCCTGGACGTGGGCGGTCGGCACCGGTTCGCGCCTGGCCGTGGGCGTTTGCCGGCGCATTTGAACCGACGCTGGCAGGAGGCGCTCTTACCCATGTTGATCCGACTCATCTACGTCAGCAAGGCTGCCGAAGTCCAGACCGGTGCAGTGACGGAGTCGATCCTGCAGAAGTCCCACGCCTGGAACACGCAAAACGACATCACGGGCGTGCTGTGCGCGGGGCAAGGCGTGTTTCTGCAGGCACTCGAAGGCGAGCGCGGCAGCGTCACGCGCCTGTATGCACGCATCGCCGCGGACCCGCGCCACACCGCCCTGGAATTGATTCACTGCGAAAGCATCACCGCCCGGCGCTATGGCGGGTGGTCGATGGCACGCGTCAGCCTGTCGGACGTGGACCCGCAGACCAAGATCGTCTGGCCCGAGTTCGACCCCTACTCGTCAAGCGGCGCACTGGTCATGGCGCGCATCGACGAATTGATTGCCCAGGGGGCAGTCATCCAGGCGCAGCCGGACTGAATGATCCGGGCGTTGGCCTCTGGCTGACAACACGACTTGGCGGTTTGTTCGACCACCTTGCCTGGGCCGCGCCTGGCCGCGCGCTGCGACCGCGTGCTCGAACTCGTGGACGGACGGTTGGTGCGCGACGCGGCCACCGGCGCGACAGCGGCTTGATGCGGGTCAATTGCGCGCCCGCCGAAGCGCCGCCGCACAGCGCATCATCGGCAGGCCCGGCCGCACACGCGGCGCCCTCCCCTGCACACCATGCCCACGCCCCGCCGCCATGCCGAACGCCACCGCACCGACCGCATCGGCTGGCTGCGCGCCGCCGTTCTGGGTGCCAACGACGGCATCGTTTCCACGGCCAGCCTGGTGGTCGGCGTGGCTGCTGCCAACGCGGACCATGCCAGCCTGCTGCTGACCGGCGTGGCCGGGCTGGTGGCGGGTGCCATGTCGATGGCCGCGGGCGAGTACGTGTCGGTGCATTCGCAGGCCGACACCGAGGGTGCCGACCTGGCGCGCGAACGGGCCGAGCTCGATGCCGACCCGGTTTCGGAGCAGCGCGAGTTGGCCGCTATTTACGTGAAGCGTGGGCTGGACCGCGAACTGGCGCAGCAAGTGGCCGGGCAGCTGATGCAACACGACGCGCTGGGCGCGCACGCACGTGACGAGCTGGGCATCTCCGATGCGCTGAGCGCCCGTCCCGTGCAGGCCGCGCTCGCGTCCGCCGCCAGCTTCGCCGTCGGCGCGGCGTTGCCGCTCGCGGTGACGGCGCTGGCGCCACCTGGCTGGCTGATCGCCGGCGTGTCGGGCAGTTCGCTGGTGTTCCTGGCCTTGCTCGGCGCGCTGGCTGCGCGGGCCGGTGGCGCCAGCGCAGCCGTTGGCGCCTGGCGCGTCACCTTCTGGGGCGCGCTGGCCATGGCCGCCACAGCCCTGGTGGGGCACTTGTTCGGAAGCGTGGTGTAGCGGCGCCTGCAACTGTCCCCGCCCTGACCCGACCTGCAGGATGTGCCCTGCGATCTCTGCCCATGCAGACATCACTTCATGTGGCGGCCGAGAAAGTCCTCGAGCTTGCGCAAGAAGTCAGCGTGATTGCCCTTGACGTAGAAGCCATGCCCTTCGTTGAAGTACATCTTCGTCTCGACGGACGCGCCAGCGCGCTTGGCCGCGGCTTCGAAGCGCTCGGCATGCTCGCGTGGCACGCGGCGATCGGCGCTGCCGTAGGCCAGCAGCACCGGCACCTTCAGTTCGCTCACGCGCTTGAGGGGCGAGGCCGCGTCCAGCAGTGACGCATCGGCCACGGGGTCGCCGACGAGCACGGGCAGCGAGTAGCGCTTGCTCTGCGCGGTCATGTCGCCCCAATTTGAGCTGTAGAGAAGACCGGGATCGGTGACGCCGGCATAGCTGGCGGCGCATCGGAACAAACCGGGGTGGCGGATCGGGGCCATCAACGCCGCGTAGCCGCCATAGCTGGCGCCGAAGATGCACACGCGTGCGGGGTCACTGAGCCCCTGCTTCACGGCCCAGGCCACGGCGTCGGCGAGGTCGTCCTGCATCGCGGTGCCCCAGGCTCGCCATCCGGCATTGAAATGGCGCCAGCCGTAGCCCGTGCTGCCACGGAAGTCGACCTCGATGACGCGGTAGCCGCGGCTGGCCAGGAACTGTGCATGCGGCTCCCAATCCAGATCGTGTCCACGCACCCACGGCCCGCCATGCACGTGCACGACGGTGGGCAGACGGCTCGCGGTCTTGAGCTCTGTCGAGGCCTGGCCACTCGGGTGCGTCACGTAGACCGGCAGGGCCAAGCCGTCCCGGCTGGCCACGCGGTGGAAGCTTCTGCGTCCCTGTGCACGCTCATCCAGCCCAGGGCGCTGCACGTGCAGCCTGCGCAGGGAATTGGCGGCTTGGTCGAAATGAAGAAACTCGCCCGGGTAGGTGTCACTCCGGGAAAAGACAAGGAAGTGCTGGGTGCTTTCGCAGCGGCCGCAGACCAACTTGTTGACGCGCCCTGCGGGCAGCGCATCGTCCACGGCCTTCTGGACCTTGGCCAATCGTTCGGTGAACCACAGGCTGACCGGCCGCGACCCGCGCGTGTGCACCCCCACGACCTCCCGTGTGCGCGAATCGAACTCGAGCACCGCGTCCGTATCGAAGCCGTCCAGGGCAAGGATGGGCTCGGGATTGACCACAGCCGTCCGCAAGTCCATGGTGTACAGCGCCTCCGTGTCGCGGCCCTGCAACCGACCTTCGACGACCAGGGTACTCGCGTCCTCGAGATACTTCAGGCTCAACATGTCCTTGGACAGTGCGTCCTGGTCCAGCAAGCGCGTCCATTGCTCCCTGCCCGGCTGTAGCCAATGCAAGGCCCTGCGCCCCTTGTCGGCAGTGGCGACAACACGCAAATCGCCCTTCTTGTCCAGAAGCCAGTGCGTGGCGAAGGCAGGTACGTTCAGGCCCAGCAGGCGCAGCCGCGCCGTGCGGGTGTTCAGACGCGCCAGACCGCCCATCGTCAATTCACTGCCTGCCGAGTAGCTGTATCTCTGCACCAGGACATCGTCACTGCCATCGTCCAAGTTGTTGTGCACGGTCCAGCCTGAGGGAATGCCGCGGCGTTCGAAACGCGTGCCCGTGACCTGGTTGTCGTTGCGCAGCCCAATCAATTCACGGACATCGCTGCCATCGTGGTCGATGCCGAAGGTTCCCCAGCCACCCTCGTCGAGCACGTATTGCGGCTGCATCACCGCGTACACGATCCGCTCATCGTTGACCCAAAGGACCTTGACGATATCGGCGTCGTCGTAGGCAGCGATCACCTTCAGTTGCGGCGGTCCGTTCAGGGGCATCGTGGCCAGCACCTGGCGCTCCTTGCCGTCGGTCATCAGGACTGCCAAACGTTCGCCTGAGGGCGAGATCGCCGCGCTCGACCACACACCTTGGCCGACAAAGCTCTCGGCAGGTGGCCGTGCCGTCTGGGCTTGTACGTGTCCGGAAATCAGCGGCGCAAAGGCGAAAAGGAACACTCGCCAAGCGGACCAGAACTGACTCATCTCTTCTCTCCCCAGACGGTCCGCGCGGGACCAGTGAATGAATTGTGCCGATCAGGGCCCGCCCGGCGTCTCGCCGTAGCGCGCTGCCGCAGCCGCCAGGCGCGCCCGCACCGCAGCCACCAGCGCGGGCGGCTCCAGCACCTGCACCTGCTCGCCCTGGCGCAGCACGTCCATCACGAGCTCGGTGTCGTCCACGTAGGGCAGGCGCAGCTCGAAGCGGCCGTCGTCCAGCCAGCGGCCCTGCTGTTCGGGGTGCCACTCCTCGCGGCCGGCCCACTGTGCAGCCTGCACGTCGAACAGCAGCACCGCCCATTGCTGCGTGCCGCCGGCGTAGATGCCGTAACCGGCGTCCATGGCGGCCTGCACCTGCTTCATGGGCACTTCGCGCGCCTTGACCTGCAGCACGCTGGCCTGCTCGATGGCGTCCAGCGCGAAGCGGCGCAGGCCGTCCACGCGGTGGCACCAGGCGTCCAGGTACCAGGTGTTGCGGTAATGCACCAGGCGTTGCGGCGAGACGTCACGTTCGCCGACCTCGCGCCTTGCGCGTGTGAGGTAGCGCAGGCGCAGGCGCTGGCGTGACAGCAGCGCGGCGCTGACGCGTTCGAAGAAGCGACTGGGCACCGGGCGACGCAGCGCAGTGACGATCTTCACGCGCTTCATCAAGCGCGCCACGGCGGCCTCGCCCTCGCCGCTGCCCAGCAGGTGGTGGATGCGGTCCAGCAGCGGCTGCAGGTGGCGGCTGAGCATGCCGCCCTCGTCCAGCCCGGCCAGCAGTTGCTGCGCCATCAGCAGCGAGTACAGCTCGGCCTCGTCGAACCACAGCCCGGGCAGTTCGTGCTTGGTGCCAGCGATGGCGGCACCGAAGCGGTAGCCGTTGCCATGCGCGTCGTACTCGATCGGTGCACCCATGCGGCTGCGCAGGTATTCGAGGTCGCGCTTGAGTGTGGCCGGCGAGACCTCGAGCTCATCCAGCAGGGTCTGGAAACTCACCAGCCCGCGGGCGCGGATGAGTGCTTCTATGCGGTAGAGACGTGCCGTATTGGCCATGTCGGCGCGCGGCTCAGAACAGGCCCACGACCTTGCCGTGCTCGTCCAGGTCGATGAGCTCGGCCGATGGCACCTTGGGCAGGCCGGGCATGGTCATGATGTCGCCGCAGATCATCACCACGAACTCCGCGCCAGCTGCCAGGCGAACCTCACGCACGTTGACGGTGTGGCCCGCCGGCGCGCCGCG
>JANNWL010000305.1:0-4100 GCA_031414735.1 Burkholderiales bacterium
TGACCACGGCACAGCGCGCCAGCGAGCCTTCCAGCAGGTCGTGGCTCAACACCTGGTTGTCCGGAAAGCGATGCGCCAGGACGGCATGCACGGCTTGCACGTTCAGCAGACCCTTGCCGCTGAAGCTGCCCTCCTCGAACAAGTCCTGGTAGACCTCCGAGCTGGCTGCGCTGTAGGGGTCGATGCCGCATTGCCCGGCGAACAACCAGTGAAAGGGCGTGCTGTGTTCGGGCAAGGGCGTGGCCACGCGCGGCTGCAGGATGCCCCAGCCCTCCCGCACCACGCGCCGCCGAGCGTCCAGCTGCGGCCGGTTCTGCGGATGCGCGGCGATGGACACCAGTTCGCGCAGGCGCCCGGGCGGCAGCTCGGTGTCGCCGTCCAGCGTCACCACATAGGGCGTGCCGGGTGCCAGCCGCGACAAGGGCCCCAGGTCCATGAAATCCACCGCCGCTGTTGCCGCTGTTGCAGCCGGCACGCCTGGGGTGGGCACGTCGTGCGGAGCGTCCTGCACCATGGCCGCCAACAGCATCTGCAACTTGCCGCGCTTGCGCTCCCAGCCGATCCAGGCCCTTTCACCCGCGCTGTAACGGCGTTGCCGGTGCAGCACGATGAAACGGGGCGGCAGCACCGCGTCGACAGGGTGCAACTGGTTCAAGGCCCGCACGGCAGCGCAGGCCTGGTCCAGCAGTGTCTGGTCAGCGGGCTGGTGTTCAGTGGCCGCGTCGGGCCAGTCACTGAGCAGCACGAACTGCGCGGCCGGCTCCCGGTTGGCCAGGTAGTGCAGGTGCAGGCGGTGCACGGCGGACTTGACCGCGCCGGGCGAGCTCAACATCGACGGGATGGCCACCAGCACGCGGTGCTCGGCCGGAATGCCCGCTGCAAAGGCCAGCCGCGGCAAGTGCGCCGGGCGCGCTGACTCGCTGATCAGGCGGTTGATCACCGCCACCACGGCCTCGGAGGCCGGCAACACCATCAGCAGCAGCACCAGCGCGTCGATCAGCGTCCATGGCGTCACGCCCCCCGCGCCGCGCCACACCAGCCAAAGCAGCCCTGCCGTGCCCAGCACCAGACTGCCCAGGTAGGCAGGCAGGGCGACGCGCCGCGAGACCAGCCCCCACAGCCGCGACCAGTCGGGCCGCAGGCCCAAGTCGCGCGACAGCTGCGGCCGGCCACGCCCCTGCAACCAGTAAGCCGCCACGCGCAAGGGTTCGTTGCGGGCAGCGTCAGACCCGGGGGGCTGCATCAGGGCCAACAGCGCCTGTGCGACGTCAACTTCGCTGCGACCGGCGCTGCGCGCCAGCGCTTCGATGCCGTGCAGCGCCTGGTCGCGTGTGGCCGTGGCATCGGCGGTGAACGACGGCGATTGCAGCATCAGGCCCATCAAGCGGCTGCTGCGCGCCACGAGGTCCGGCCAGTCGGCGCCCGCAATGGCGCGCAAGGCGTGAATGGCGTTGCTGACACTCAGGTTGTCAGCCGCCTGGTTGGCGTTGTGCTGGGCCTGCACGTCGGCGGGCTGCGGCAGCGCCGCCCGCAGCCAGGCCTGCAGGTCCGCGTTCGCGCTGCCCTGCAGGTTCAGCGTGCGTTGCCACATCTGCGCCAGGAACATCGCTCCTGCGCCGCGGGCCTCAAGCGCCAGGTGCAAGGCCTGCACCGTCTGCAGGGCAGGCGCGTTCGAGTCATCACACAGCTGGTTGGCCACTTCGCGCGCCGCCTTGAGTGTGGCCACGCGTTCGGCCAGGCGGCGCAGGTTCTCGATCAACACCACCCGCAGCGTCGTGGGCAGCGCCCACATCTCGCCCAGCGTGAGTTCGCGCGCCTCCTGGTAGGCCACCAGGTAGGTGACCAGCAGGTCCTCATCGAAGGCGCTGTCGGTATGGGCCACGAAGGCCCATGCCACGCCGTACACGCGGGGCAGGCCGGCCAGCGGCTCGTCGCGCAGCACCGGCAGGGCACGGAAGTAGCGGGCCGGCAAACCGTCACGCACCTCCTTGAGTTGCGCTTCGACGAGATGGAAGTTGTCGAGCAACCACTCGGCCGCAGGGCTCAGGTCGTAGCCGACAGCGGCCTGTTCGGCGATGTAGCGCTGTGCCAGCCGGAGCACCGCCACGTTGTCGCGCAAGCGCGGGAAGAACACCGCCGAGCGGGCGCGGTCGGTCTGCACATGGTGCGTTGCCCCCAGGCTGCGCCCATGCTGGGCAAAGCGCTGCGGGCCGAAGAGTTCGGCGCGGATGGGGGCTTGCGGGCGGCCATGCTGCGCGCCCAGCAGCGCCAGCAGCAAAGGCGAGGCGTGGGGAACCAGCTCAGCCAGCCGGGCCGACCGCCCACCGCTCGAGAGCAGTTTCAATGCACCTCACCAGACCAGCAGAGTCGCTCCGAGCAGCGCCACCAAAAAGCTCAGCGATGTCACGAAACGGCCTGACATGCCGCGGTGGAGAGCTTGCAAACCGTGACCCAGGGAACGCACAGGGCTGTGCACCCTGCTGCACTGGCGCAAGTGCTGGCACAGGCCGTCCTGATCCGCGGGCGACGTTCTGGCGGCGTCAAAGAACGCCACGGTATTCCAGTGAATGGGGGTGGACAGGTCGGGATTCATGGTCAAGCGCCTTCGGAGTTGTCGGGTCGGTGGCCTGTGCCGCGTGGGGCAACCAGGGCGGGCTTCTTGGCGCTGCCCAGCAGGTGATCCCACAGGGCCGTGGTCACACCGAACTGCACCTGGGCATGCCTGTGATGCTGCGCATGCCAGCGCTTTCGCACACGCAGCCAGCCCTGCCCTGCCGGCCAGTGGTGCGTGCCGTGGTGCACCACGGCATAGGCCAGGTAGCCCAGGGACAGCCCCAGCGTGAACGCCGTGGCCTGCCATGGGCCCAGCCACCACCACACTGGCGTGAACACGAGCAGGGCGATCAGGCCTACGCTCATGATGGTGGGCGAGCAGATCAGCGCCGTGGGCCGTTGGTGATGCTGCTGGTGCCAGCCGCTGAAAGGCGCCAGCCCGTGCAGCACGAACCGGTGCAGCAAGTACTCGACGAGGGTCCAGGCCAGCAGCCCCAGCGCGGTTGCCATCGTCAGGGTGCGCCCCTGCGAAACGGGCGCCCAGCCGAACAGCACCACCGCCATGGCAGTGACACCCGCACTGTGAAGCAAGAAGTCCAGCTTGTAGGCCAGCGGGCCATGTTCCATCGTAAACAGCTTCATCGGGGCAGGGGTCGGGATCGGGATCGGGCGCATGGAGGCCTCCATCCTCGGACCATCCCGGGGCGACCTGCGTCCCCCGATACCGCCTCGGCGCGTAGGACAGCACCGCGCCTGCGCTATGTTCGTTTGCGAACAAACGCGGGCACGCCGCAGGCCTATGCTCATCGCTGTCCAGAGGTGGTCGTGCCCGCGATCGGCCCGTGACAAAGCCAAGGACGCCCATGCACCCGACCCCCGACCCCCGAGCCAACCACCTGATCGCGGCCCTGCCAGCGACGGCGTTGGCGCGCTGGGCCAACCATCTGGAACCCGTGCAGTGGCCCCTGGGCGCGGTGCTGTACGAGTCGGGCAACACGCTCAGCCACATCTACTTTCCCACCACGGCCATCGTGTCGCTGTTGTATGTGATGGAGAACGGCGCCGCTGCCGAGATTGCCGTGGTCGGCAATGAGGGCCTGGTCGGCATCTCCCTGTTCATGGGCGGCGAGTCCACGCCCAGCCGCGCCGTGGTGCAGAGCGCGGGCGCCGGCTTTCGCATGGAGGCGGCGACGATCAAGCACGAGTTCAACCACTTCGGCCCGGTGATGCACCTGTTGCTGCGCTACACGCAGGCGCTGATCACGCAGATGTCGCAGACGGCGGTGTGCAACCGCCACCATTCGCTGGACCAGCAGCTGTGCCGCTGGTTGCTGCTGAGCCTGGACCGGCTTCAAGGCACCGAGCTGGTGATGACGCAAGAGTTGATCGCCAACATGCTGGGCGTGCGCCGCGAAGGCGTGACCGAGGCCGCGCGGCGACTGCAGGACGCCAAGCTGATCTCCTACGCCCGCGGCCGCATCCAGGTGCTGGACCGCCCGGGGCTGGAACGACGCAGCTGCGAGTGCTATGCGGTCGTGAAGAAGGAG
>JANNWL010000306.1:0-1542 GCA_031414735.1 Burkholderiales bacterium
CATCCTGCTGGACAAGCAGGTGCCCGAGTCCTTTGGTGAATGGAAGCTGGACACCAACATCCGCCCCGTCGTGCCTGACCCGGGCCTGCAGGCCATGCTCGACACCCTGTATTCGCAAACCTTGGCCCGCACCTACGTCAACGCCAAGGGCGAGCGCGTGATGCTGTCCATCGCCTACGGCAGCGACCAGAGCAACGAGGCCACCGCCGTGCACCGGCCCGAGTTCTGTTACTCGGCACAGGGCTTCCGTGTCCGCGTGATCGGCAAGGAATCACTGGTGGTGGGCCAGACGCAGATTCCCGTGTCACGCGTGCTGGCGCAGCTGGGCCAGCGCAACGAACCCATCACCTACTGGGTCACGCTGGACGAGTCTGCGACGCTGCCCGGCTTGGGCCGCAAGCTGCAGCAGATCCGCTACGGCCTCAAGGGGCAGATCCCGGACGGCATGCTCGTTCGCGTTTCAAGCATTTCGGCGTCCACGGCGGACTCGTACGCCTTGCAGCTGCGCTTTCTGCAGCAGATGCACGTCGCCGTGCCGGCAGAAGTGCGTGGGCGCTATTTCGGCTCGAACGCCGCCAGCGGCAAGGCTGCACCGAGCGCGGCGCCGACCTGAGCGATGGGCGCGGCAGCCGTGTTACCGGCCCGTGTGCGGGAACGGCTGCGCTGGTTCAGCCTGACGCCGTTTGACCAAAGCACCCAAGAAGGTCGCGCCAGCGAGCGCCACCGCCGCGTGGCGTTGACAGCGGCGGCCTCGGCCCTGGCCAAGGTGCTGTCGGTGGGCACGGCCCTGATCTCGGTGCCGCTGACCCTGCATTACCTGGGCATCGAGCGCTTCGGCATGTGGATGACGGTCAGCTCGCTCATCGCCATGCTGGCCTTTGCCGACTTCGGCATCGCCAACGGCGTGCTCAGCGCGGTGGCTGAAGCCCATGGACGCGACGACCGCGCCGCGCTTCAACGCATCGTGTCCAGCGGCTTCTTCATGCTCACCGGCATTGCGGCCGCCCTGCTGGCGCTGTTTGCCGCCGCCTATGCCCACGTGCCGTGGCACGCCGTGTTCAATGTGCAGAGTGAGATGGCGCGGGCCGAGGCCGGCCCGGCCCTGGCTGTCTTCGTGGCCTGCTTCGCCTGCGCCATCCCGCTGGGCGTGGTGCAACGCGTGCAGATGGGGTTGCAACGGGGCTTCCAGGCCAGTCTGTGGCAGTGCGTGGGCAGCCTGTGTGCCCTGGCAGGCGTGCTGCTGGCCATCCGCCTGCAGGGTGGCCTGGCCTGGCTGGTGCTGGCCTTGGCCGGCGCACCGTTGTTGGCTGCGCTGCTGAACAGCATTCACTTCTACTTCCGCAGCCAACCTGGGCTGCGCCCCCGGCTGGCCTGCTTTGCATCGGCTGATGCCCAGCGCCTGGCGCGCATGGGGGCGCTGTTCTTCGTCTTGCAGGTCACGGTGGCCGTGGCCTACACGTCCGACAGTCTGGTCATTGCGCAGTTGTCAGGCGCGGCGGCGGTGGCCGAATACGCCGTGCCCGAAAAGCTGTTCGGCCTGAT
>JANNWL010000307.1:0-1545 GCA_031414735.1 Burkholderiales bacterium
TTCCTTCAGTTGATGTCGCTGCAGCGGCTAGGTGATGCCGTTCAGCGGGCCTGCAGGCTGGCGCTGGGCGTCGGTCGGTGAAGGCGGGGCCTCAGCCTGCGAAGTCCAGAACTACCCGCGACGGCACCTCGCCTTTGGCCAAGCGCTCGAAGACGGCGTTGATTGCGGACAGGGGCTGCAATTCGATGTCGGCCTTCACCTTGCCGGCTGCGGCGAACGCAAGCGCCTCGGCCATGTCGCGGCGGTTGCCGACGAAGGAGCCGCGGATGGTGATGCAGTTGGCCACCACGTCGAACAGCGGCGTCGGGAAGTCGCCCGGCGGAATGCCCACCAGCACGCAGGTGCCGTGCTTGCGCGTCATGCCCACGCCCTGCTTGAAAGCCGGCAAGGACGGCGCGGTGATCAGCACGCCGTGTGCACCGCCGCCCGTGAGTTTGCGCACCGTTGCCACCGGGTCGCCGGCCTTGGCGTCGACCACGGCATCGGCGCCCAGGCGGCGGGCGTGTTCGAGCTTGCCCTCGTCGATGTCGACCGCGCACACCTGCAGGCCCATGGCCTTGGCGTACTGCACGCCCAGGTGCCCCAGGCCGCCGATGCCCGAGACGACGACCCATTGCCCGGGCCGGGCCTGTGTCTCCTTCAGCCCCTTGTACGAGGTGATGCCGGCGCAGATCAGCGGCGCCGCATCGCGAGCAGCCAGGCTGGCGGGAATGTGCGCGACGTAGTTCGGGTCGGCGACGATGTACTCGGCAAAGCCGCCGTTCTTCGTGTAGCCGCCGAATTGCGCGCCGGCGCACACCGGTTCCTGCGCTGCCAGGCAGAACTCGCAATGGCCGCAGGCCGAATAGAGCCAGGGCACGCCGACGCGGTCGCCCTCTTTGACCGCCGTGACGCCGGCACCGAGCGCCGTGACGATGCCGATGCCCTCGTGCCCCGGCGTGAAGGGCAGCGCCGGCTTCAACGGCCAGTCGCCACTGGCGGCGTGCAGGTCGGTATGGCAGACGCCGCAAGCCTCGGTCTTGACCAGGATCTGGCCCGCTCCGGGCGTCGGAATGTCGAGTTCCTTCAGGACCAGCGGCTGCCCGAATTGTTCGACTTGCGCCGCCTGCATCTTGCGCGTCATGGCGCTTCCTTCGGGAAATCAGCGCCGCGCGCGATGGCCTCGCCCGCCATGAAATCCCGGCGCAGTTCGTCGACTTTGACTATGGCGCCCTCGAAGGCGTCATTGCCCAGCAGCAGATGGTGCGGCGGCTTGCCCGAAGCCACGGCCTCGACGATGGCCCGGGCGGCACGCACCGGGTCACCAGGCTGTTTGCCCGAGAACGCCCGCACCGCCAGGCGCACCTTGCCGGCGGTGGCCAGGTAGTCCTCGATGGGGTGCGCGCTCTCGTTGGCCGAGCGCCCGGCCCAGTCGGTACGGAAGCCGCTCGGATTGACCACCATCACCTGGATGCCCAGCGGCTCGACCTCGCGCCGCAAGGCCTCGGACAGGCCCTCGACCGCGAACTTGGTGGCGTTGTACTGCCCCAGCGCCGGCATGCCGCG
>JANNWL010000308.1:0-3084 GCA_031414735.1 Burkholderiales bacterium
CTCGTCGTCATCGGCGGCGGCGCCACCGGCCTGGGCGTGGCGCTGGACGCCGCGGTGCGCGGCTTCAGCGTGGCGCTGGTCGAGTCCACCGACTTCGCCCAGGGCACCTCGTCGCGCGCCACCAAGCTGGCGCACGGCGGCGTGCGCTACCTGGCGCAGGGCGACATCGGACTCGTGCGCGAGGCCCTGCACGAGCGCGGCGCCCTCCTGGCCAACGCGCCGCACGTGGCGCAGCGGCTGCCTTTCGTCATGCCCGGCTACCACTGGTGGGAGCGCGCCTACTACGGCGCCGGCCTGAAGGCCTACGACGCCCTGGCCGGCCGCCAGGGCCTGGGCGGCACCGAGTGGCTGAGCACGCGGCGCACCTTGGAGCTGCTGCCTGGCGTGCAGCCCAAGGGCCTGTGGGGCGGCGTGCGCTACTGGGACGGCCAGTTCGACGACGCGCGCCTGGCGCTGCTGCTGGCGCGCACGGCCGCCGCACGCGGCGCGCTGGTGCTGAACCACTGCGCCGCGACCGGGCTGCTGCTGGACGACGCCGGCCACACCGCCGGCGTGCACGTGCGCTGCGCCGAGACCGGCCTGCAGGCGACCTTGAAGGCGCGTTGCGTCGTCAACGCCACGGGCGTCTGGGTGGATTCCGTGCGCGACATGGACCAGCCCGACGGCACGCCCGCGCGGCCGCCCATGGTGGCCCCCAGCCAGGGCGTGCACCTGGTCGTTGACCGCTCCTTCATGCCCGGCAGCCACGCCCTGCTGGTGCCCAAGACAGCAGACGGCCGCGTGCTCTTCGCCGTGCCCTGGCTGGGCAAGACCATCCTGGGCACCACCGACACCCCGCGCCCCGACCTGGCGCGCGAGCCCGAGCCCTTTGCCGACGAGGTCGCCTTCATCCTCGACGAGTCCAGGCGTTACCTGGCGCGCGCACCACAGCGCAGCGACGTGCGCTCGGTGTGGGTCGGCCTGCGCCCCCTGGTGCGGCCGCCCGACGAGGAGGCCGGCGGCGCGCCGACCAAGCAGCTGTCGCGCGAACACACGGTGCTGGTGGCGCGCTCAGGCCTGGTCACCGTCACCGGCGGCAAGTGGACCACCTACCGCTCGATGGCCGAAGACGTGCTCGACCAGGCCATGACGCGCGGCCTGCTCGAACGCCGGCCCGGCGGCGTCACCGCCCGCCTGCCCCTGCTGGGCGCCGCGCCCGGCCGCCCGATGAGCGAGCCGCCGGGTGAACACCTCTATGGCAGCGAGGCGGCGGTGCTGCGCAGCCTGCCCGGCGCCGCGCGCTGGCTGTGGCGCGACGCCGAATCAGGCAAGCCCGGCTTGAGCGAAGCCATGGTGCGCTTTGCCGCCCGCTACGAGATGGCCCGCAGCGTGGAAGACGTGCTGGCGCGGCGCTGCCGGCTGCTCTTCCTGGACGCGGCCGAAGCGGCCGCCCAGGCCGATGCGGTGGCCGAGATCCTGGCCGAGGAGCTGGGGCGGGATGTCGACACCGCGGGCTTCAAGCAACTGGCCGCGCAATACCAGCGCTTGCCGTAGACCTGCCCGCCCCGCCCCGCCCCGCCCCGCCTGACCGCAAGCGGTCTGTCGCTCCGGTAAACTTGGGTCGACATGAGCCGCGCTGCTGTCATTCTCGTCATGCTGTTTGCCATGCTCTGGCAGTCGGTGGCGCTGGCACGCGTCGGCTCGACGATCAGCGTCTTGGCTGACCTGGAACATGCCGCGTTGCATTGGCAGGAAAAAGGGCACCACCATCACGACGATGGGACTTACCACCTGGACGACTCGAAGGCCTCGGCGCAGCATGTCGTCTGCGATCACGTGACGGCGACCAGTGCGCTTCTGTTGGCGGCGTCGCGCGACTTCCCGCCTCTGGGATCGACCGCGCCAACCGGCCCGCACGAGCGATTCGTGCCTGATCCGCCCCTCGAAGGCCTGCTCAGGCCACCCCGCTCCCGCACCTGACCCGCCCTCGCGGCGGGCGTCCACGCATGGACGCCCGTCCTTCCGCCGGCCCGGCTCTCTGCGCGAGTTCTTGTCCGCCCTTGGCGTGACCGCCGCGCGCGCTCGGTCGGCCCCGGCTGTCGAATCGTCAGGATCATCGTGAAACCTCTTCCCTGGCTGTCTGCCTGCGTCATCGCGGGCAGCCTGGCCGGCGGGCCCGTCCGGGCCCAGCCTGCCACATTGCCTCAGGGCCCTCAGGCCGCCCTCCTGTCCTTGTCAGACCCTGCGGCCGGGAGCGTCGCCCTTCGTGCCGCCCTGGACGCGGCATGGCAACGCGCGGTCGCGGCGCGCGAGAGCAACGCCCAGCGCCGACGCGCCGATGCCGAACGTGCCGTCGCCGGCAGCCGCTGGGCCGCGCCGCCGTCGGTCGAGTTGAGCCACCGAAGCGACCGCCTGCAGCGCAACCTCGGCAGCCGCGAGATCGAGGTCGGCGTGGCCGTTCCCCTGTGGCTGCCTGGTCAGCGGACCGCCCGCTCGGGCGCCGCAGAGGCTGCGGTGGCCCAGGCACTGGCCGCCGAGCAGGCGGCCCGGCTGCTTCTGGCCGGCGAACTGCGCGAGCTGGCGTGGCAAATGGCCGCCTTGCGGGCCGAGGCCGCTGAAGCCGACAGCCAGGCGCAGGTGCTGAAGCAGTTGGCGGACGATGTCGAGCGTCGCGTGCGCGCAGGCGACCTGGCGCGTGCCGATGCCCTGGCCGTCCTGGCCGAGCACGCGGCCGCCACCGGAGTGCAATCGGACGTTCGACAGCGCCTGCACGCGGCACGCTCGCGCTGGACCTGGCTCACGGGCCTTGCGACAGCGCCCGACCTGGCGGAGCCCGCGGCTGCCGAGCGACCTCCCGAGACGGCGACTCCGCACCCGGAACTGCAGCTCGCCAGCCAGTCCACCGAACTGGCCCGCAAGCGTGTGGCGCTGATGCGGAATTCGCGCCGTGACGCCCCCGAATTGACGCTGGGCCTGCGGCAGGAAATCCCGGGGCGTGGCGAAGCGTCACAGGGCAGCCTGGTGGTCGGGCTGCGCCTGCCCTTGGGTACCGACGACCGCAACCGGCCGCTGGAAGCCGCCGCGCTCGCCGAACTGGACGTGGCC
>JANNWL010000309.1:0-16544 GCA_031414735.1 Burkholderiales bacterium
AGGCCGCGGTGGCCGGCGATGTAAATGCGGGAATCGGGCTGCACCGGCTCACTCGTGATGGTCGTAGGCCTGGAACCCCGCCAGCTTCACCAGGCTGTCGCGCTTGGCGGCGTTGTAGTCGCTCTCGACCATTTCGCGCACCAGCTCTTCGAAGGGGGTGGTGGGCACCCAGCCCAGCTTGGCCTTGGCCTTGCCCGGGTCACCGAGCAGCGTTTCCACCTCTGTCGGGCGGAAGTAGCGCGGGTCGACGCGCACGATGGTCTCGCCGGGCTTGCACTTGGCACGCATCTCGCCGTTCACGGCCGACACCTTGGCGACGACGCCGATCTCGGCTTCGCCGTGGCCGCGGAATTCGAGCGTGATGCCGAGTTCGGCCGCCGAGCGTTCGACGAACTGGCGCACGCTGTACTGCACGCCGGTGGCGATGACGAAGTCCTCGGCCACTTCCTGCTGCAGCATCATCCACTGCATCAGCACGTAGTCGCGGGCATGGCCCCAGTCGCGCAGGGCAGACAGGTTGCCCAGGTACAGGCAGTCCTGCAGGCCCAGCGCGATGCGCGCCATGGCGCGCGTGATCTTGCGCGTGACGAAGGTCTCGCCGCGCAGCGGGCTTTCGTGGTTGAAGAGGATGCCGTTGCAGGCGTACATGCCGTAGGCCTCGCGGTAGTTCACCGTGATCCAGTAGGCGTACATCTTGGCCACGGCGTACGGGCTGCGCGGGTAGAAGGGCGTGGTTTCCTTTTGCGGAATTTCCTGCACCAGGCCATACAGCTCGCTGGTGCTGGCCTGGTAGAAGCGCGTCTTCTTGGTCAGGCCGAGGATGCGGATGGCCTCGAGCAGGCGCAGCGTGCCGATGCCGTCGGCGTCGGCCGTGTACTCCGGCTGCTCGAAGCTGACCGCCACGTGGCTCATCGCGCCCAGGTTGTAGATCTCGTCGGGCTGCACCTGCTGCACGATGCGGATCAGGTTCGTGCTGTCGGTCAGGTCACCGAAGTGCAGCTTGAAGTTCTGGTGGTCGACATGCGGGTCCTGGTAGAGGTGGTCGACGCGGTCGGTGTTGAACAGTGACGAGCGGCGCTTGATGCCGTGCACGATGTAGCCCTTGGCGAGCAGAAGTTCGGCCAGGTAGGCGCCGTCTTGGCCGGTAACGCCGGTGATGAGTGCGGTCTTGGTCATGAAAGAAAGGGGTTTTGAAGTAACTGCGGAAGATATCACTGCGTTGCGACAGTGGACCCGTGAGCGTCCGGCGACAATTCACAGCTTGGGCGAACAGCCCGTATTTTGCGACGGCACGTCGAGGAAGCACACGCATGAAAGTCACGGTGGTAGGAACGGGGTACGTGGGGCTGGTCACGGGCGCCTGCCTGGCCGAGATGGGCAACCACGTGGTCTGCGTCGATGTCGACGAGCGCAAGATCCGCATGCTCAATGACGGCGGCATCCCGATCCACGAGCCCGGCCTGAAGGAGGTCGTGCACCGCAACGTGGCTGCAGGCCGGCTGCAATTCACGACCGACATCGCCGCGTCGGTGGCGCACGGCACGATCCAGTTCATCGGCGTGGGCACGCCGCCCGACGAAGACGGCTCGGCCGACCTGCAGTACGTGGTGGCCGCGGCCACCAACATCGGCCGCCACATGACCGACTACAAGGTCATCGTCGACAAGAGCACGGTGCCCGTGGGCACCGCCGACCGCGTGCGCGAGGCCGTTCGCGGCGCGCTGGCGGCCCGCGGCTTGAGCATGGATTTCTCGGTGGTGTCGAACCCCGAATTCCTGAAGGAAGGCGCGGCGGTGGACGACTGCATGCGGCCCGACCGCATCGTCGTGGGCGCTGACGACGAGCGCGCCATCCTGCTCATGCGCGCCCTGTACACGCCCTTCATGCGCAACCACGACCGCATGCAGTTGATGGACGTGAAGAGCGCCGAGTTCACCAAGTACGCCGCCAACGCCATGCTGGCCACGCGCATCAGCTTCATGAACGAGCTGGCGCGCCTGGCCGATGCCGTGGGCGCAGACATCGAGCAGGTACGCAAGGGCATTGGCAGCGACCAGCGCATCGGCACGCACTTCCTATACCCGGGAACGGGCTACGGTGGAAGCTGTTTCCCCAAGGACGTGAAGGCGCTCATCCACACTGGCCGCGAGAACGGCATCGAGCTGGGGGTGCTGCAGGCCGTGGAAGCGGCCAACGAACGACAGAAGCACGTGCTGGTGGAAAAGATCGTGGCCCGATTCGGTGAGAGCCTCTCGGGCCGGACGTTTGCCATCTGGGGCCTGGCCTTCAAGCCCAACACCGACGACATGCGTGACGCACCCAGCCGCGTCATCATCGATGAGCTCAGCCGCCGCGGCGCCACGCTGCGCGCCTACGACCCGGTGGCCATGGAAGAAGCGGCCCGGGTGATGTCGGACACGCCGGGCCTGAGTTTCATGACCCACCAGGCACAGGCGCTGGAAGGCGCCGATGCGCTGGTGGTGGTGACGGAGTGGAAGGAGTTTCGCAACCCCGACTTCGATGCCATCAAGGCCACGCTGAAGCAGCCGGTGGTCTTCGACGGCCGCAACATCTACGACCCGGCGCTGATGCACAGCGTCGGGGTCGAATATCACGGCATTGGCCGTGGCGTGCGGCTGGCGGGCTGAGGTCCACCGTGCGCCGAAGGCAGGGCACTGAAACCGGTTATAGTCCGGCGGTAGATTTCAGCAAGACCATTGATTGTTTGACGGTGTCTCGTTGCACTTGGCCCGCCAGGGCTGTGTTGCAGCAGGTTCCTTGACCGGTTATTTATCTTCGCCGCATATCTGCACTGCGACAGCATGTGCTGCGCAGCAACCGTGAAAGGAATTCATCATGTCTACTGACACCCAAACTGGCACCGTGAAGTGGTTCGACGACGGCAAGGGCTTCGGCTTCATCACGCCGGACGGCGGCGGCAAGGATCTCTTTGCCCACTTCAGCGAAATCCAGAGCACCGGCGGCTTCCGCAGCCTGGCTGAAAACCAGAAGGTGCAGTTCGAAGTCAAGCAAGGCCAGAAGGGCCCGCAAGCCGCGAACATCCGCGCTGCCGCCTGATTCAGGTTGAGCTCGCAAGAACCGCAGCCTTGGCTGCGGTTTTTTTACGTCTGCGTTTCTTGTCGCTGGCTCGGTAACCGTCAGCCCGGGGGCAGATCGGCCTGGGCCAGCAGCAGCGCGGTGGCGTCCTTGGGCGCCAACAGCGGCGCGCCGATGCCGGCCGGCAGCGGCCAGTGGATGGCGACGGCCGGGTCGTCCCAGCGGATGCTGCGCTCGCAGTCCTTGGCGTAGACGTCGGTGGTCTTGTAGAGGAAGTGGGTGTCGTCCTCCAGCGCCATGAAGCCGTGCGCGAAGCCTTCGGGGATCCACATCTGGCGCCGGTTGGTGGCGCTCAGCTCCATGCCTACCCAGCGGCCGAAGGTGGGCGACCCGGCGCGGATGTCCACCGCCACGTCATACGCGCTGCCACGCACCACGCGCACCAGTTTGCCCTGGGCATGCGGCGGCAGCTGGTAGTGCAGGCCGCGCAGCACGCCGGCCTGGCTGCAGGAATGGTTGTCCTGCACGAAGGGGCGCGGCGCGGGCTGGCCCAGGGCGGCCAACGCGGCGTCGAAGCGCGCTTGGTTGTAACTCTCGTAGAACCAGCCGCGGTCGTCACCAAAGACGGCGGGTTCGGCGATGACGACGCCGGGCAGGGTGGTTGGGACGAGTTTCATTTGTTCAGAAGGCCTTTTCGCGCAGCACCTGCATCAGGTACTGGCCATAGCCATTCTTCATCATCGGCGCGGCCAGACGTTCCAGCTGCGCGGCATCGATCCAGCCGCTGCGGTAGGCGATCTCTTCCGGGCAGGCCACCTTCAGGCCCTGGCGGCGTTCCAGCGTGGCGATGAACTGGCCGGCTTCGAGCAGGCTGTCATGGGTGCCGGTGTCGAGCCAGGCGTAGCCGCGGCCCATGATCTCGACTTCGAGCTGGGCTTGTCGCAGGTACTGGGCGTTGACCTCCGTGATCTCGAGTTCGCCCCGCGCGCTGGGCTTGATGCCTGCTGCAATGTCGCAGACCTGCTCGTCGTAGAAGTACAGGCCCGTGACGGCGTAGTTGCTCTTCGGCGCTTCGGGCTTTTCTTCGATGCTCAACGCCTTCTGCTGCGCGTCGAAGGCCACCACACCGTAACGCTCGGGGTCGTGCACGTGGTAGGCAAAGACGCTGGCGCCTGTGCTGCGGGAATGCGCGCGCTGCAGCAGGCTCTGGAAGTCGTGGCCGTAGAAGATGTTGTCGCCCAGCACCAGCGCGCTGGGTTGGCCGGCGACGAAGTCGCGCCCCAGGATGAAGGCCTGGGCCAGGCCGTCTGGGCTGGGCTGCACGCAGTAGCGGATGCTCATGCCCCAACGGCTGCCGTCACCCAGCAGCGACTCGAAGCGCGGCGTGTCCTGCGGCGTGCTGATGAGCAGCACTTCGCGCATGCCGGCCAGCATCAAGGTGCTGAGCGGGTAGTACACCATCGGCTTGTCGTAGATGGGCAGCAGTTGCTTGCTCAGCGCCAGGGTGGCCGGGTGCAGCCGGCTGCCGGAGCCGCCGGCCAGGATGATGCCTTTGCGTTGCATGGGTCGGCCCTTTTCAGCGTGAGATTTCAACGAGCATGCGCTCGACGCCGCCTTGCCAGTGCGGCAGGTTCAGGTCGAACGCCGATTGCAGCTTGCGCGTGTCCAGCCGCGAGTTCAGCGGCCGCGGCGCGGGCAGCGGAAAGGCCGTTGCTGGCACGGCACGCACGGCGCCGGGCGCCACCTTCACCGGCAGGCCGCGGCTGCGTGCCCATTCGATGACATGCGTGGCGTAGCCGTGCCAGCTGGTCTCGCCGCCGGCCACGCAGTGGTAGGTGCCGCTCAGTGCGGCATCGGCAGCAAGCCGGCGCAAGGCGTGGGCGGTGACGTCGGCCAGCAGGTCGGCGCCGGTGGGCGCGCCAAACTGGTCGTCGATGACGGTCAGCGCATCGCGCTCGGCCGCCAGCTTGAGCATGGTGCGCGCGAAGTTGCCGCCGCGCGCCGCAAAGACCCAGCTCGTGCGCAGGATGAGGTGCTTGCAGCCGCTAGCGCGGATGGCGACTTCGCCCTCGAGCTTCGTACGGCCGTAGACGCTGAGCGGGCCGGTGGCTGCGTTCTCGTCACGGGCATGGCTGCCACTGCCGTCGAAGACGTAGTCGGTGCTGTACTGCACCAGCATCGCGCCACGGGCCGTGGCCTCCTGCGCAAGCACGCCGGGTGCCGTGGCGTTGAGGGTGCGGCACAGGTCGGGCTCGCTCTCGGCCTTGTCGACGGCGGTGTGGGCCGCGGCATTCACGATGGCGTCGGGTGCCAGTCTGTGCACCAGGGCACGCAGGGATTCGGGCTGCGCGAAGTCGGCGCGCAGGTCACCCGGCGTGTCGAAATCCAGCGCGATCACTTCACCCAGGGGCGCGAGCGATCGTTGAAGTTCCCAGCCGACCTGGCCGTTGCAGCCGACGAGAAGAATTTTCATGTCCGGGTCTCGTAGTTCGTTGCCAGCCAGTCGCGGTAGCCACCGCTCTGCACGTTGGCCACCCAGTCGGTGTGGTCCAGGTACCACTGCACGGTCTTGCGGATGCCGGTGTCGAAGGTCTCGGCCGGACGCCAGCCGAGTTCGCGTTCGATCTTGCGCGCGTCGATGGCGTAGCGGCGGTCGTGGCCCGGGCGGTCCTTCACGTGCGTGATCAGGCGCGTGTAGGGCCCGTCCGCGCTGGGCCGCAACTCGTCGAGCAGGGCGCACACCGTGTGCACGATCTCGCGGTTGGGCTTCTCGTTCCAGCCACCGATGTTGTAGACCTCGCCCAGCCGGCCGCCGGCCAGCACGGCGCGGATGGCGCTGCAATGGTCGCCCACGTACAGCCAGTCGCGCACCTGGTTGCCGTCGCCGTAGATGGGCAGCGGCTTGCCCGCCAGGGCGTTGACGATCATCAGCGGGATCAGCTTTTCCGGGAAGTGGAAGGGCCCGTAGTTGTTGCTGCAGTTGGTCGTCACCACCGGCAGGCCGTAGGTGTGGTGCCAGGCGCGCACCAGGTGGTCGCTGGCGGCCTTGCTGGCGCTGTAGGGGCTGTTGGGCTCGTAGGGGTGGGTCTCGGTGAAGGCCGGCGCGGTGGGCGACAGGCTGCCGTAGACCTCGTCGGTGCTGACATGGTGGAAGCGGAAGGCCTGTTTGGCGTCACCTTCCAGCGCCATCCAGTGGCTGCGGGTGGCTTCGAGCAGCGTGAAGGTGCCTTCGACGTTGGTCTTCACGAAGGCCGCCGGGCCGTGGATGCTGCGGTCGACGTGGCTTTCGGCCGCGAAGTGCACCACGGCGCGGGGCTGGTGCTGCGCGAAGAGCTTGTCCAACAGCGAGCGGTCGCCGATGTCGCCCTGCACGAACACATGCCGCGCATCGCCTTGCAATGCGGCCAGGTTCTGCAGGTTGCCGGCGTAGGTGAGCAGGTCGAGGTTGACGACGGGCTCGTCCGACTGCTTGAGCCAGTCGATCACGAAGTTGCTGCCGATGAAGCCGGCGCCGCCGGTGACAAGAAGGGTCATGCTTTACTTTCTGCCGTAGGTGTCTTCGAACCTGACGATGTCGTCCTCGCCTAGGTAGCTGCCGGACTGCACCTCGATGATCTCCAGCGGCACCTTGCCCGGGTTGGCCAGGCGGTGGGTCTGGCCCAGGGGGATGTAGGTGCTCTGGTTCTCGGTGAGCATGAGCACCTTGTCGCCGTTGGTGACCTCGGCCGTGCCGTTGACGACGATCCAGTGCTCGGCGCGGTGGTGGTGCATCTGCAGGCTCAAGGACGCCCCGGGCTTGACCATGATGCGCTTGACCTGGTGGCGCGGGCCGTGGTCGATGCTGTCGTACCAGCCCCAGGGGCGGTGCACCTTGCGGTGCAGGTTTTGCTCGCCGCGCTGCGCGCTGCTCAGCTGGGCGACGATCTTCTTCACGTCCTGACTGCGTTCGCGGTCGGCGACAAACACCGCGTCCGGTGTCTCGACCACCACCACGTCGTGCAGGCCGACCACGCTGACCAGCCGGCTGGTGGCGTGCACCAGGGTGTTGTGGCTGTCGCGCACGATGGCGTCGCCGACGCTGGCGTTGCCGTCGGCGTCCTTCGGCGCCACCTGCCACACGGCTTCCCAGGCGCCCAGGTCGTTCCAGCCGGCGTCGAGCTGCTGCATGCGGATGTCGAGCACGCCGGGGCACTTCTCCATCACCGCGTAGTCCACCGACTCGGCGGGCACGGCGGCGAACTCGGCCTTGCCGGGACGCACGAATTTCGCGTCCGACTTGTTGTCATAAGTGCGCGCGGCGAACGCCGCCTCGCAGGCGCTGAGGATGTCGGGCCGGAAGCGCTGCAGCGCGGCCAGCCACACCGAGGCGCGCACCACGAACAGGCCGGCGTTCCAGAAGTAGCTGCCGGCGGCCAGGTAACGCTGGGCGGTGGCGAGGTCGGGCTTTTCGACGAACTCGGCCACGCGTTCGCCTTCGGCGCGGATGTAGCCGTAGCCGGTGTCGGGCCGGTCGGGCCGGATGCCCAGGATGGCGATGGCGCCCTCTGCTGCTTGCGCCACGGCGCGCCTCAGGGCGGCCGTGTAGGCGGGGCCGTCGGTCACGGTCTGGTCGGCGGCGACGACCACCAGCACCGGGTCGGCGCCGTCCTGGCGGGCCTGCAGGGCGGCCAGGGTCATGGCCGGCGCGGTGTTGCGGCCCACGGGCTCCAGCAGCACGGCGGCGGGTTCGATGGCCAGTTCACGCAACTGGTCGAGCACCAGGAAGCGGTGTTCTTCGTTGCCCACCACCAGGGCGGCGCTGAGCGACAGCCCGTCATCAGCCAGGTCCTGCAGGCGGCTCACGGCCTGCTGGAACAGGCTGGTATTGCCCGACAACACCAGGAATTGCTTGGGGAATCCCGCGCGTGACAGCGGCCACAGGCGTGTGCCGGAACCCCCGGCCATGATGACGGGCTGAACGGTGATGCGACTCATGCGGCGTAGCCTTTCGGGTTCATGGATTGCCAGCGCCAACTGTCGGCGCACATACGGTCGAGGTCGTGTCGGGCGCGCCAGCCCAGCAGGCGGGCGGCCATGCCGGGGTCGGCGTAGCAGGCGGCGATGTCGCCGGGCCGGCGCGGGCCGAGCTGGTACGGCACGTCGCGGGCGCTGGCGCTGGCGTAGGTCTTGACCACGTCCAGCACGCTGTGGCCCTGTCCCGTGCCCAGGTTGACGGTGAGGGAGCCGGGGTGGTCAAACAAATGCCGCAACGCGGCCACATGGCCCTCGGCCAGGTCGCAGACATGGATGTAGTCGCGCACGCCCGTGCCGTCCGGCGTGGCGTAGTCGCTGCCGTGCACTTTCAGGAAAGGCCGCCGGCCGATCGCCACCTGGGCGACATAAGGCATCAGGTTGTTGGGTGGGCCCAGCGGGTCTTCGCCGATCAGGCCGCTGTCATGTGCGCCGACCGGGTTGAAGTAGCGCAGGCAGGCCGTCTGCCAGCCGGCGTCTGACGCACCCAGGTCGCGCAGGATTTGCTCGCCCATCAGCTTGGTCTGGCCGTAGGGATTGGTGGCACACAGGCCGGCGTCTTCGCGAATGGGCAGCTGCGCCGGGTCGCCGTAGACCGTGGCACTGGAGCTGAAGACGAAGCGCTTCACAGCGCGGGCCTGCATGACGGCGCAGGTGGTCGTCAGGCCACCGAGGTTGTTGGCGTAGTAGGCCAAAGGTTTGGCGGTCGATTCGCCCACCGCCTTGTAGGCTGCGAAGTGCACCGTGGCATCGATGCGGTGGCGCTCGAGGACCGAATTCATCGCGGGTGCGTCACAGACGCTGGCGCGTTCGAAAACAGGGCTTCGGCCCGACAGCCGCTGCAGCCGCGCGAGCACCTCGGGTGAGCTGTTCGAAAAGTCGTCGAGCCCGACCACTTCAAAGCCCGCGTCAAGCAGTGCCAGCCAGGTGTGGGACCCGATGTAGCCCGTGGCGCCGGTCAGCAGGATGGTGGGCATGGTGTGGCGGTCGGCAGGGCAGGGCTTGTCAGCGCAGCACCAACTGGCCGGTGCAGCCGAAGGTGTTGGCGGTGTAGGGCAGGGTCAACAGCCCACCGCCTGTGGTGCGCCTTTCGCTGGTGATGTCGCAGCCGAACTGCGTGCTGCGCGTGGGTGCCCAACGCGCGCCCAGGGACAGCGCGCTGGTGCGGTCGGAGTCGCTGATGTCGCGCAAGCCGTTCGTCCGGCTCAACGTGCGCTTGGCGATGCTCGCGGCCGAGGTGGCCGTGATCTTGCCCGTGATGGCGTAGTCGAGTGCCAGGCGCAGCTGGGTCGTTGCGTTGACGTCATCGGTGGTGACCAGCACCGACTGGAGCTGCGTCGGACTGATGGGCACCAGCAGACGCTGGTTGTACGAGTCCTGGTTCGTGTCGCGCGACAGCGTGGTGTTCAGCTGCAGCTTGCCGGTAGGCTGCCATTGCCAGGTGGCGGCCCCGGTGAGTCCGGAAAAATTGCTCGCGCTCGAGTTGTCGTAGGTCTGGCGGGTGGGGCTCAGGCGCACAGAGGCGCTGGTTGCGCCGCCCGGGGTCCAGCTCGATGTCAGGTCGATGTTGTAGGCCGTGAAGCTGTCATTTCGCGCCGGGTAGTTGCCCTGCGTGACGCGCATCGCTGCGCCGAAATTGATGATCGACGACGGACGCCAGCGCGTGCCCAGGGACACGCTCTGCCGGTCATTCTCACTGCCCGCGAAAGTCGCGTTGGAATAGTCCACGCGGGAGTAACCCAAAGACGCCTCGGCCGACCACTGCGTGACCATACCGATGCGGAACGCGGCGTCGACGCCCAACGTGTTCTCGATGTTCTTGCGCGGGTCGCTGCTTGCGCCAGACACCTCGTTGAATCTCCGCTGCGCCTGGTTGGCACGCACACTGACGGTGCCCGAAATGCGTTCCACCGTGGACCAGTCAACGCCAAAATTCAGACCGTAGCCCGGGTAGTTCAGGTAGTCGTTGTTGACGTAACGGTTGTCACTCAGCGACACCGTTCCAAAGACACGCTGGCGACCAACGGGCTGGTCGATACCCGCCAGCAAGGAGGTGGTGATGAGGGTGTCGGAGCGCGACAAGCCGAGCGCGAGCGTGGCGTCGTCGCTGGAGCGGAAGAGGTTGGAGTCATTCAGCACGCCGACAGACAGGCCGATGTAGTACGGGCTGCTCTGGGCCGTCGCGGTGGCGCAGAACAACACCAGGCAAGGGGCCAGCAGCCGGGTCTTCTTGGAAGCTTTGTACATGGAGGTCTCCGGCACACGGCAGGCGTGTGCACCTTCTTGGTCAATAAGCGTTGTGGTCGAAGAACACCAACTTGATGGTACGGGCGATGATCTGCAGGTCGAGCAACAGTGACCAGTTGCGCAGGTACTCCAGGTCGTACTCCACGCGGGCCTGCATCTTGTCGATGGTGTCGGTCTCGCCGCGCTGGCCGTGGATCTGCGCCCAGCCGGTGATGCCGGGCTTGACCTTGTGGCGCACCATGTAGGCCTTGATGAGCTGCCGGTACTGCTCGTTGTGGGCGACAGCGTGGGGCCGCGGGCCGACGATGCTCATGCGGCCCTGCAGCACGTTGATGAACTGCGGCAGCTCGTCCAGCGAGGTGCGGCGAATGAAGCCGCCGAACGGCGTGACACGCGGGTCGTCCTTGGTGGCCTGGGGCACGACCTGGCCGTCGTCCTGCGTGCGCATGGAGCGGAACTTGTAGACCACGATCTCTTCGCCGTCCAGGCCGTTGCGGCGCTGCCTGAACAACACCGGCCCGGGCGAGCTGAGCTTGACGCCGATGGCGATGACCAGCAACACGGGCGCGATGAGCACCAGGATCAGTGCCGCCAGCACCAGGTCGGACGCGGACTTGATCAACCGGTTGATGCCGGTGAATGGTGTCTCGCACAGCCCGACCACAGGCACGCCGTTCATGTCCTGCAGCCGCCCCTGGATGATGCTGATGCCGAACACGTCTGGCACGAAGAACACGCTGGCGGTGGTCCCCTGCACCTGTTCCATCAGTTCCAGGATGCGCGGCTGCGAGCCCAGGGGCAGGGTGATGTAGACCTCGTGCACGCCGTGGGTCCGCACGAACTCGGCCACCTGGCGCAGGCTGCCCAGGCGATGGCCCACGGCTTCGGCATCGACGCGGTCGTCGGTGCGGTCGTCGAAGTAGCCCAGGAACGACAGACCCAGCTCACTGCGCGACTGGAATCCGCGCGCCACTTTCACGCCCAGCGCGCCCGCGCCCACGACCACGGCGGTGCGGCGATTGCCTGGCCGGGCGGCCAGGTAACGCAAGGTCCTGCAACCACAGAAGACGGTGAACCACAGCAACGTGGGCGTGATCAGCGCCCACCAGAGCAGCACGTTGAAGTCGAAGAGGCCCAGGCTGCGCGTGGCGTAACCGCACAGCGTGAGAATCACCAGCAGGCTCAGCCACGATGTCGCGATGTCCACCGCAGCGTTCAGCGGGCGGTCCCAGAAGCGGTTGCGGCCGGGGAATGTCAGGGCAAAGATCAGCAGGCACAGGGTCAGGTCCGAGCGCGCAATCGGCTCGTTGAACCACCAAGCCGTCGCCAGGTAGACCAGCACCGTCAGTGACGGCTCCAGACAGGCCGCGACCAGCGAGGTCACCGATTGCGGCGCGCTGAAGAACGTTCGTTTGTAGCCTCTGTCTGGGAACATGGATCGAGCTGGTCGGGTAAGCCGCCAGGTGGGAGGCCGGGTCGCCTGGCGCCATCATCGGCACCACACACGTCGCAGAATGCAGCGCGCACGGCACAGCACAACATAAGGAGGCGAATTCTGACCGATGAATGTGGCGCCGCAGCGGCAGCCGGCAGCCGGCTGTCAAGGGCGGCTGCCTACAATCCGGAAATGCTACACAGTCTGCAAGAAATGCTGGCACCAGCCGTGCTTGAACGCATGACGCTGGTTCTCAACCATGTGCTGGGCAGCGAGACAGTCGCCACCGACCGCCTGCGCCCCCACGCCGGGCGTACGCTGCAGCTTCAGCTGACGGGGTGGCCGTCGCTGCTGCCCAGGCCGCCAACCCTGGCCTGGCGGGTCACGCCGGCCGGTCTGCTCGAGTGGTGCGGCTCGGCACCGCTTGCGGCATCCGACCTCACCGTGAACCTGGACGCCGCCAACCCGGCGCTGCTGCTGGCGCGCATGGCCGGGGGCGAGCCGCCGTCAGTGCAGATTGACGGCGACGCGCAACTCGCCGGCGACGTGAACTGGCTCATCACCCACCTGCGTTGGGACGTGGCGGCCGACCTGGAGCGTTTGTTTGGCCCAGTCGTGGGCCAACAACTGCACCGCTTTGGTTCGGCACTGGCGGGCGCCCTGCGCGGCGCCCTGGGTGGCGCGAACCGGCTGGGTGAACGCTGGCGGCGGCCCGCGGCTTGAACGCCCAACGCAAACGGCTGCCCGCGGGGGGGCGATGAGAAACGCCGGGCGGCTGCTTTTCATCGTCATCACCGTCCTGCGCTTCGGGCTGGACGAGGTGGCGCTGTCGGCCTTCCCCCAGCGCTGGGTGCGCGTGCTGGTGCGGCTGGTCACCCTGGGACGGCGTCTGGACCAACCCCGCGGCCAGCGCCTGCGCATCGGACTCGAACGCCTGGGGCCGATCTTCGTCAAGTTCGGTCAGGTGCTGTCAACCCGGCGCGACCTGATCCCGCTTGACGTGGCCGACGAGCTGGCCAATCTGCAGGACCGCGTGCCGCCTTTCCCTGCCGCGCAGTCACGCGCACTGGTCGAGAAAGCCTTCGCTCGGCGCATCGACGACATCTTCGCCACCTTCGAAGCCGAGCCGGTGGCCAGCGCGTCGATCGCCCAGGTTCACTTCGCCACGCTCAAGGACGGCCGCGAGGTCGCCGTGAAGGTGCTGCGCCCGGGCATGCTGCGCGTCATCGACCAGGACCTGGGACTGCTGCACACCCTGGCGCGCTGGGTCGAGCGCCTCAGCGCCGACGGTCGGCGGCTCAAGCCGCGCGAGGTGGTGGCCGAGTTCGACGGCCACCTGCATGACGAACTGGATCTCGTGCGCGAGGCGGGCAATGCCGCGCAGCTGCGCCGCAACATGGCCGGCCTGGACCTGGTCATGGTGCCCGAGATGGTGTGGGAACTGTGCACGCAGAGCGTGCTGGTGATGGAGCGCATGCACGGCGTGCCGATCAGCCAGATCGAGCGCATCCGCGAGGCCGGTGTCGACATCAAGCGGCTGGCGCGCGACGGCGTCACCATCTTCTTCACCCAGGTCTTTCGCGACGGCTTCTTCCATGCCGACATGCACCCCGGCAACATCCAGGTCAGCCTGGCGCCGGCCACCTTCGGCCGCTGGATTGCACTCGACTTCGGCATCGTGGGCACGCTCACCGACAAGGACAAGGAGTACCTGGCCTACAACTTCATCGCCTTCTTCCGCCGCGACTACAAGCGCGTGGCCGAACTCCATATCGAAAGCGGTTGGGTGCCGGCCAACACCCGGGTCGATGCGCTTGAAGGCGCCATCCGCGCCGTCTGCGAGCCGCAGTTCGACCGTCCGCTGAAGGACATTTCGCTGGGCCAGGTGTTGATGCGGCTGTTCCAGACCTCGCGCCGCTTCAATGTCGAGATCCAGCCCCAGCTGGTGCTGTTGCAGAAGACGCTGCTCAACATCGAGGGCCTGGGCCGCCAGCTCGACCCGGACCTGGACTTGTGGACCACGGCCAAGCCCTTTCTGGAACGCTGGATGAACGACCAGATCGGCTGGCGCGGCCTGCTCGAGCGGCTTGAAAACGAAGCGCCGCGTTACGCCCAGCTGCTGCCCGAGTTGCCGCGCCTGCTGCACCGCGTGCTGCAGCGCCAGGCGGGTGTCGGCGACACCCCCGCGCTGGAGGCCCTGCTGGCCGAACAGCGCCGCACCAATAGGCTGCTGCAGACGCTGCTGTGGGCGGCCACCGGCTTCGTGGCCGGAGCGGTGCTCGTGCGCGTGCTGCTGCCCTGGCTGGGCTAAAGCCTGCCGGTCAGGCGCTGCAGCCTATAATTTCCCTTTCTTAATCACCGGTTTAGCGGCCACCCCGCGGGGTCTGGCCGCGCGCCCTCACCGACGGTTTCCATCGCGCCATGCCCATCTACGCCTACCGTTGCGATGCCTGCGGCCATGCCCAGGACGTGCTGCAGAAGATGTCGGACCCGGTACTCACCGTGTGCCCGGCCTGCGGCGAATCGCGCTACGTCAAACAGCTCACGGCGGCGGGTTTCCAGCTCAAGGGCTCGGGCTGGTATGTGACCGACTTCCGCGGTGGCGACAAGGGGCCGAAGAAGGACGCCGCCGAGGCACCCGACAAGGCCGCCGCAGCCAAGCCCGTCGAGGCCAAGGCCGGCGACACCGCCGCTGCGCCGGCCCCGGCGCCTGCATCGACCGCGCCAGCGCCCGCGCCGCCGCCGCCGGCCCCAGCCCCGGCCGGCGGGTCCTGAGCCCCCAGGCGCCGCGTCTGTGAAAAAGTATCTCGTTGCTGGCCTGCTGGTGTGGCTGCCGCTGGCCATCACCATCTGGGTGCTGTCGTGGCTGCTCGGCGCGCTGGACGGCGTTTTCGCTTCGCTGCTTTCGGCGTCGCAGGCAGTGCTGCCGGAGTCGGCGCGTTCCGGCATCGAGCAACTTCGCCACGTGCCGGGCCTGGGGGTGTTGGCCCTGGGCGCGATCATGATCCTGACCGGGGTGTTCGTCACCAACATATTCGGCCAGTGGTGGTTGCGCCAGTGGGACCGTCTGATGGGCAAGATTCCCATCGTCAAGTCGATCTACAACTCGGTCAAGCAGGTTTCCGACACGCTGTTCTCCAGCAACGGCAACGCCTTCCGCGAGGCGGTGTTGGTGCAGTACCCGCGCCAGGGCTCGTGGACCATCGCCTTCGTCACCGGCAAGCCCGGCGGCGAGGTCGCCGAGCACCTGCAGGGCGACTGGGTCAGTGTCTATGTGCCGACCACGCCCAACCCGACCTCCGGCTTCTTCCTGATGATGCCCAAGGCCGACGTCGTCGTGTTGAAGATGAGTGTCGACGAGGCCCTGAAGTACGTCATCTCGATGGGTGTGGTGGGCCCGGCCAGCCCGTCCGCGCCCGCTGCCCAGCCGGCTCGAAATTGACGGGGCTGGCCCGGCCCGGCAGCCGGCCAGTCCGCACGGGTCTGCAGCCCAGCCCGACATCAGCGCCGTCCCCCACCCCTAGATTCCCGCACCCGATTCCGTTTGGAGTGAAAGCTATGCGCACCACCTACTGTGGCCAGGTCAGCGACACGCTGCTGGACCAGACCGTCACCCTCATGGGCTGGGCCCACCGCCGCCGCGACCACGGCGGCGTGATCTTCATCGACCTGCGCGACCGCGAAGGCCTGGTGCAGATCGTTTGTGACCCCGACCGTGCCGACATGTTCAAGACGGCCGAGGGCGTGCGCAACGAGTTCTGCCTGCAGGTCGTCGGCAAGGTCCGTGCGCGCAAGGCCGGCACCGAGAACGCCGCGCTGGCCAGCGGCAAGATCGAGTTGCTGTGCCATGAGCTGACCGTGCTCAACCCCAGCGTCACGCCGCCGTTCCCGCTCGACGACGAGAACCTCAGCGAGACGACACGCCTGACGCACCGCGTGCTCGACCTGCGCCGCCCGGAGATGCAGAAGAACCTGCGCCTGCGCTACCGCGTGGCCATCGAGGTGCGCAAGTTTCTCGACGAGATGGGCTTCATCGACATCGAAACGCCCATGCTCACCAAGAGCACGCCCGAGGGCGCGCGCGACTACCTCGTGCCCAGCCGCGTTCACGACGGCCACTTCTTCGCGCTGCCGCAGAGCCCGCAGCTCTTCAAGCAGCTGCTGATGGTGGCGGGCTTCGACCGCTATTACCAGATCGTCAAGTGCTTCCGCGACGAGGACCTGCGCGCCGACCGCCAGCCCGAGTTCACGCAGATCGACATTGAAACGTCATTCCTTGGCGAAGAGGAAATCCGCGCCATCACCGAGGCCATGATCCGCACCGTGTTCAGGAAGACCATGGGGCTGGAGCTGCCGGAGTATGCGTTGATGACCTATGCCGAGGCCATGCACAAATACGGCAGCGACAAGCCTGACCTGCGCGTCAAGCTGGAGTTCACCGAACTCACCGACGTGATGCGCACGGTCGATTTCAAGGTCTTCAGCGGGCCGGCCGCCAACCCTGACGGGCGGGTGGCGGCGTTGCGCATTCCGGGTGGCGCCGACATGAGCCGTGGCGAGATCGACGCCTACACCGAATTCGTCAAGATCTATGGCGCCAAGGGCCTGGCCTGGATCAAGGTCAACGACGCCGGCAAGGGCAGGGACGGCCTGCAATCACCCATTGTCAAGAACCTGCACGACACGGCGGTGGCCGAGATCATCGCCCGCACCGGCTGCCGCAACGGCGACCTGATCTTCTTCGGCGCCGACAAGGCCAAGGTGGTCAACGACGCTCTGGGCGCACTGCGGGTCA
>JANNWL010000310.1:0-44492 GCA_031414735.1 Burkholderiales bacterium
CGGGCGCGCATCCAGTTGAAGTTGCCCTTGACGGTGTTGATCTCGCCGTTGTGCGCCACCATGCGGTAGGGGTGGGCCAGCGGCCATTCGGGGAAGGTGTTGGTGGAAAAGCGCTGGTGCACCAGGGCCAGCGCCGACACCGTGCGCGGGTCCTGCAGGTCCAGGTAGTACTGGCCCACCTGGTCGGCCAGCAGCAGGCCTTTGTAGATGACGGTGCGGCAGCTCATGCTGGGCACGTAGTACTCACGGCTGTGCGTGAGCGTCAGTGCCTGGATGGCCGCGCTGGCCGTCTTGCGGATGACGTAGAGCTTGCGCTCCAGCGCGTCGGGCACGATGACATCGGCACCGCGGCCGATGAAGATCTGCTTGATGATGGGTTCCTTGGCGCGCACGGCCGGCGACATCGGCATCTCGCGGTCGACGGGCACGTCACGCCAGCCCAGCAGCACCTGGCCTTCGGCCTTCACGGCGCGCTCCAGTTCCTGTTCGCAGGCCAGGCGGCTGGCGTGTTCCTTGGGCAGGAAGATCATGCCCACGCCGTACTCGCCCGGCGCTGGCAGGGCCACGCCCACGGACCCGTCAGCGGCCGTGCCGGCCCGGGCCATCTCGGCGCGGTACAGCTCGTCGGGCAGCTGGATGAGGATGCCGGCACCGTCACCCATCAGCTTGTCGGCGCCCACCGCGCCCCGGTGGTCCAAGTTCTCGAGGATCTTCAGGCCCTGCTTGACGATGGCGTGCGCCTTGTGGCCCTTGATGTGCGCCACGAAGCCCACACCGCATGCGTCGTGTTCCTGGGCGGGGTCGTACAGGCCGTTCGCGGCCAGGGACTCGACCTCAGCACGGCTGGCAGGCAGGCTGGTGGGCAGGAAATCAGGCATGGAGCTCTCCGAAAGGGCGGGCGAAATCGGCAAACCGCGAACTTACCGCACCGCAACAATTGCATCAAGCTGAACAAATGGGGTCAGACACTATTTAAGTACCGGTAATCCAGTGACGGATTTAAATAGGGACATACCGAATGCCTTGCCCCGACTGCGGTTGCGCCGAGGAGGTGGAGGGTACGCAGTTCCCGTGCCAATCAGGCCACGGTGCATCCGCAAGATCAGCCTCCGGCGAGCCGCGGTCGGCCCCTTGGCCGCGGCGTCAGCGGGCGCCCAGCGCCGTCGGCGCGGTGCATCGGGCCCGTCAGGCCGGCAGCCCAGCCGCCCAGCGCGGCACGGCGCAGCATCTCGGCCACAGGCACCGGCACACCTTCGGCCAGCAACGTGCTGTAGGCGGCTTCACGCTCGAAGGGCGTGTTGCCCAACGCCCAGTATTCGGGCGGATCGACGGTGATGGCGTCGCGCAGCCCGCCCAGCCGCTGGCCCGCCGTGGTGTGTTCTGGCGCTGCGGCACCATCGATCAGCACCAGCGCCTGCAGGCGCAACGGCCCGGGCTCGACCACGGCGGCGCGAAAGCGGCCGTCCCACAGCGTGCCACTGCGTCCGTGCCGGCGGTTGAAGGCGGCTACAAAGCGCCGGTTCACGGCCTGCACGAAGCGGCTCAGCGCGCCCGCGTTGTTTGGTGTGACGAGCAACTGCACTTCGCCGTCCAGCAGGGCCCAGGCGTGAACCTGCACCGGCTCGGCGTCGGCCGCTGCGGTCAAGGCACTGCGGTAGGCGCTTCGGTCACAGGCGCCCTCAAAGACCAGCTGGCCGTTGTGGCCGCGCTGGATGACGCAATGGGCAAAGCCCGGCAGCTCCAGTCTGGGCAATCGGGCCATGGCGCTGGGGGATGCCGGTCAGTCGATGAACAGGCGCCGGCCGGTCAGGCGCTCGTGCTCACGCAAGGCGAAGCGGTCGGTCATGCCGGCGATGTAGTCGGCCACCGACCTGTGCAGCGGCTCTGCGGCTGCAAACTCCGACGGCATCTGCCCGGGTTGGCTCACGTAGGCTGCGAACAGCTCCGCCACCACGGTTCGCGCCCGGTCCGTGGTCTGCGTGACCTGGGGGTGGCGGTACAGCGACCGGAACAAAAAGCGTTTCAGCTCGGCCGCCTGATCCCGCAAGCCGTCGCTGAAAGTGGCCAGGGGCGGCGCGGCGCGCACGGCGTCGGCGTCGGCCGGCGTGTGCCGTGCCAGCGCGGCCTGGGTGGCGGCCATCAGGTCGCCCACCTGCGACGACAGCATGCGCCGCAGCGTTTCGAACAACAGGCGCTTGCCGGGCTGGGCTTGCAGGGCCGGGTGGTCGCGCAACACGGCGCTGTGCCATTGCTCGAACAAGGGCACCTCGCGCAGTTGGTCGATGCCAATCAGGCCAGCACGCACGCCGTCGTCGATGTCGTGGGCGTTGTAGGCCAACTCGTCGGCCAGGTTGACCACTTGCGCTTCCAGGCTGGGCTGCGTGCCGTCCATGAAACGCCGCGCCGGGCCCTGCGGCTCGCCCTGCACCAAACGCTGTGCGTTGCGCGGCGAGCAATGCTTGAGGATGCCTTCACGCGTCTCGAAGCTCAGGTTCAGACCGTCGAAGGCCGGGTAGCGGGCCTCCAGCGAATCGACGACGCGCAGGCTTTGCAGGTTGTGCTCGAAGCCGCCGTGCTCGCGCATGCACTCGTGTAGCACGTCCTGCCCGGCGTGGCCGAAAGGTGTGTGCCCCAGGTCGTGGGCCAGTGCAACGGCCTCGGTCAGGTCTTCATTCAGCCGCAGCGCGCGCGCCACCGAACGGCCGAGCTGCGCGACTTCCAGCGAGTGCGTCAGCCGCGTGCGGAACAAGTCACCTTCGTGGTTGATGAAGACCTGCGTCTTGTAGACCAGACGCCGAAAGGCCGTGCTGTGCACGATGCGGTCGCGATCGCGTTGGTGGATGTTGCGCGGTGGCGCATCGGCTTCGGGCACACGTCGGCCGCGGGAGGTGCCGGGGTGGCTGGCCCAGGGCGCCAGGCCGCTGCTGCTGCTGAAGTTCACGCCGGCGCCGTGTGGCGGGCGATGACGCGCAGCACGACCTCGTCGGGAGCCGCCCGCATCACGGCACGGCCAGGCGGGCCGATCAGCACGAAGCGGATCTCGCCAGCCTGCGCCTTCTTGTCGTGGCGCATCAGTTCCAGCCAGCGAACGCCTGGCATGGCGGGCGCCTGCACCGGCAGCCCGGCGCGCGCCACCAGCCGGGCGATGCGCTGCGCCAACGCGCTGTCGATCAAGCCCAGTTCTGCCGACAGGTCGGCCGCCAGCACCATGCCGCAGCCCACGGCCTCGCCATGCAGCCACTGGCCGTAGCCCATGCCGGCTTCGATGGCGTGGCCAAAGGTGTGGCCAAAGTTGAGGATGGCGCGCAAGCCGGCTTCACGTTCGTCCTGGCCGACGACATCCGCCTTGATCTCGCAAGACCGGCGCACCGCATGCGCCAGCGCGGCCGGGTCACAGGCCGACAGCGCGTCCAGATGCTCTTCGATCCAGCCCATGAAGGTCATGTCGGCGATCGGCCCGTACTTGATGACCTCGGCCAGCCCGGCCGCCAGTTCACGCGCCGGCAGGCTGTTCAAGGTGGACAGGTCGCAAACCACGCGCGCCGGCTGGTAGAAAGCACCGATCATGTTCTTGCCCAGCGGGTGGTTGATGGCGGTCTTGCCACCCACCGAAGAGTCCACCTGCGCCAGCAGCGTGGTGGGCACCTGCACGAAGGGCACACCGCGCATGTAGGTGGCTGCGGCAAACCCCGTCATGTCACCCACCACACCGCCGCCCAGGGCGAACAGCACGGTGCTGCGGTCGCAGCCCTGGGCCAGCAGGTGGTCGAAGACCGTGTTCAGCGTGGTCCAGTCCTTGTGCTGTTCACCGTCGGGCAGGTGCACGCTGGTGATGCGGCCGTAGTGCGGTGCCAGCGCCTCGCGCAGTGGCGCCTCAAACAGCGACGCGACAAGCGGGTTGCTGACGATCACCGCCTGCGCGGCGCGCGGCAGCCCGGTCCAGGCGTCGGGCGACTGCAACAGGCCGGCCTGGATGAGGATGTCGTAACGGCTGTCGGCGGTGGCCACGCTGACGGGGCGGGGCAGGGGTGGATTCATGGGCCACAGTTTACGGGCCGTGTCAGGCCGCGCGGACACCGCGGGCCGGGCCGCTCAGACCTGCGGCGCGATGGCGTCGATCGGCGACGGCACTTGCGCCGGGTCCACCAGCCCTGCCAGTTCCAGCTGCATCAGCACCATGCCGATCAGCGCGTGCACCGAAGGCCGCGCCGACTCGACCACGAAGTGCGCCGTGCGCCGGTACAGCGGGTCGCGCTCGCGGTACAGCTCGCGCAGCCGGCGCAGCGGGTCGGCCACCTGCAAGAGCGGCCGGTGCGTGTCGTGGCGCAGCCGGCGGTGCAGTTCTTCGGCGGTGGAGCGCAGGTAGAACACATGGCAGCGGGAATGCAGCGAGTCACGCGTGGACGGCCGCAGCACGGCGCCACCGCCCGTGGCCAGCACCCGGCCCGGAATTGCGGTGAGCTCGTCGATCACGTCCTGCTCGACGTCGCGAAAGGCTTCTTCGCCCTGCTCGGCAAAGAACTGCTTGATCGGCATGCCGATACGGCGCTCGATCTCCTGGTCGCTGTCGGTGAACTTCAGCCCCAACTGGCGCGACAGGTGGCGCCCGACGGTGGACTTGCCACAGCCGGGCATGCCGACGAGGGCCAGGGTCAGGGCGGGCAAGCGGAAGGGGCCGCGCCGCGAACGACCGGCACCGCCACCGTGGTCCCGGTGCCGCTGGGTGAGCGGAAGGTGACGAAGATGACCCCGGAGGTCACCAGCGGGTCGCTGAAGTTGTAAGCCACCGCGCCCAGCGAAGCTTCTGTCGTGCTGGGCACGGGCGATCCGCCACCGAGCGTGACTGTCAGTCCCGTCGTCGGCGTCGAGGCCGTGATCGTGGTGCCCGCAGACATGGGATTCAGCCGCGGCGGCAGGCCCCGTGGCACGCTGCCGGGGTTGGCATCGGCCACGATGAAACTCAGCGTGTCACTGGCGCCGCCGTACCACGTGTCGCCCGCGACGGCCGTGAACACCGCTGTCTGGGTCGGTGACGGCCCGACCTGCAGGGTCAGCCGGCTGCTGACACAGGTGTTTGACAGTCCCCGCGTGCTCGCCCAGAGCGGCCGGGCTCCGGAGGTCGACAGCACGGTTTCGACGGCCCGACGCACATAGACCTGGCCAGCGCCACTCCAGACACCGTCGCAGGTCGCGGGCATGCTGGGGATGCTGGGGTCCAGAGCCAACAGGTCGTTCGTGACCGCAGCGCATGCCGAGGAGTTGTTCACCGCCAAAGGCACGAACTCGTCGACCAGCGGGTCGAACACACCGTCGTAGATGCGGTCCTTGAAGACATTGCCCAGATCCTGGAAGGGCTCACCGGCATCTCGCACGTTGTTGCCGTTGACATCGATGAAGGACTCTTCGCCCAAGGCGTAGCTCGTGACGCTGACACGCCCGTCCACGGGACGCGGCTCTGACGACACAAAGTTGGCCGTGGTGCGCGCGATGCCGGACACCAGCGCCGTTTGCTTGATCGCCTCGATCTGTCCGCCCTCGGTCACGAAGTTGATCGACGTGCCGGCCGGCACCGGGTTGCCGCTGCGGTCGGCAGCAATGATCTGGTAGGTGTTGGGCGTGCCGTCGATGTTGTAGCCCTCGATGTTCTTGGTGCCCTGCGACATCGAGAAGTTGAGTTGCGAAGGCAGGCCCACGGCCACGCTGAGGTTGCTCGACACCGTGGAGATCGACGTGTTGGCGGCCAGTGAAGCCGAGATCCGGACCGGCGTGGGCAGCGTGCCCGAGTTCACGCGCACCGTCACCCGACCCAAGGCATCAGAGGCGCGTGTGACGTTGGCGGTGCCACCGTCCATGGTGATGCCTCCGGTGAGCGTGAGCAGGCGCAGGACGACATTGACATTCGGCAGCGGGCTGCTGTTGGCATCGCGGACCTCGAAGATCACGCTGGACGACTCCACGAAGCCCGAGCCCTTGAGGAAGATTTGTTCGGGCGTCGAAGAAATGAAGGCCAGGCTGGACACCGCAGGCGATGCGATCGGAAGCGACAAGGACGCCGTGCTGGCGGAACCGTCGATGACCGCCTGCAGCGAGTCAGATACCTGTACCGCGCCACACCCGATGTCACGGTACTGAAGCGTCACGCTGGCCGTGGTGGCGGTGAACCTGGCCGGAGACAACGTCGCCTTTCCTGCCGTGACACAGGCCGATGCAACAGTAACTTGCACGGGTGAGCCGACGCTGGCACCGCTGAGTCCGACGGTCAGGCTGGTTTGGCCATAGGCGCCAAGTGCGGCCACGGCAGAGGTGAAACTGCTGATCGTGACGTTGGTGGCTTGCACCGTAAATCCTGTGATCGCCGACAACGCGCTTCCACCCACAGAAGCTGTTGCGGTCACTTCGTCGGCACCGGCACCGGTTGAACTGGCTGGCGACAGGATCGCAACCGCCGTGCCATCGGCGCGTGTGAGTGCAGTCGCCACATTCGTGACTGCCAGTCCGCGCACGACCTTGAACGCCACAACCTGTCCGCTCACCGCGCCATTGTTGGCGTCTCTGAGCGTGGCTGTGACGGTTGCCGGATTGGCCGAGCTGATCGACGTGTTGCTCAGCGCGATGGCCAGGGTTGGCAACAGTCCGCTGCTGGCGCCGGGCTGAACGCGCAATGGCGCGGTCTTCGTGATGGTGCCGCTGGTTGCAGTGACGGTGATGGTGCGGATGCTGCTGTCGGCGCCGATGCCGACGTTGGCCGTCAAGGTGCCGTCGGCGCCCGTGATGGTGCCGGTGGGCGTGGCGATTGCGCCACTGTTGACGCTGATCGTCACCGCAACGCCTGCCACCGCGTTGCGGTTGGCGTCGATTGCGGTGGCGGTGGCCACCACCGTTTCACTGCCGTTGCTGGAAATGGTCGGCGCGCTCAGCACCAGCACGAGGTCGGCAGCGGTCGCATTGCCACCGCCACCGCCACCGCCGCTGCCACCGCCGAAAGGCGGTGTTCCGGTCCCGTCGCCGCCGCCGCCACCACCGCAGGCTCCCAGCGCCAGCAAAGTCACCATCGAAACCAGGCGTCTAAGAATCATCATGTTCATTTCCCTGCAGACGCCAGCGTCAGCGCGCGGCGGACCGGTCGGTCACGATCTTGGGCGTGATGAAGACCAGCAGTTCGGTCTTGCTCGTCGTGCGCACCCGGTTCTGGAACAGCACGCCGAGGAAAGGGATGTCGCCCAGCAGCGGCACCTTGTTGATCTCGTTGCGCTCTTGCTGCGTGTAGATGCCGCCAATCACCACCGTGCCGCCGTTTTCCACCAGCACCAGGGTCTTGACCTGCTTGGTGTTGATGGCTGGGCCGGCAGCTGTGAGCTCGCCGCGGCTGTCCTTGTTGACTTCGACGTCGAGAATCACGTTGCCCTCGGGCGTGATCTGTGGGGTCACTTCGAGCCGCAGGCTGGCCTTCTTGAACTGCACCGAGGTGGCGCCGCTGGAGGTGGCCTGCTGGAAGGGAATCTCCTCGCCTTGTTCGATGCGCGCCTTTTGCTGGTCGGCAGTGATGACCCGGGGGCTCGAGACGATGTTGCCCTTGCCTTCCGCCTCAAGTGCAGAAAGCTCCAGATTCAAGAAACGGTTGGCTGAGGCGCCGAACAACGAGAGCGCGACCGTGGCCGCCGTGCCGCCGCCAAAGCCCGTGGACACATTCGCCGGCAGGTTGATGAACCGGGAGTTCGGCTCGAAGGCTACCGCGGGCGATTGCTGCGTTTGTGCGCCGATGGCTGCGTAGTTGCCGCCCAGGCTGGCGCCGGCCTGGGTCGGGCGTCCGCGCAGGTCGGTCCAGCCCAGCTTGACGCCCAAAGCGCGCCCAAAGCTGTCGTCGGCTTCGACGATGCGGGCTTCGATCAGCACCTGGCGCACGGGGATGTCGATCTTGGCGATGACGATGCCAATCTCCTCGAGCTTGGACGGGATGTCGGTGACGAATATCTGATTCGTGCGGGTGTCGAAGTTGACAGAGCCCCGCGCTGACAGGATGCGGTTGCTGCCGCCGCTCGACCCCTGGCCCGACAACGCCTGGTTGGCCGCGATCTGCTTCATCACTTCTTCGGCCTTGGCGTAGTTCAGCTGGAACGACTGCGTGCGCAGCGGCTCGAGCTCGGTCACCTTTTTCTTGGCTTCCAGGTCGATCTGTTCCTTGGCGGCCAGTTCTTCCTTGGGCGCAATCCACAGCACGTTGCCGTTCTTGCGCACGCCCAACCCACGGCTCTGCAGGATGATGTCCAGCGCTTGGTCCCAGGGCACATCTTTCAGGCGCAGGGTGACGGTGCCGGTGACGGTGTCACTGGTGACGACGTTGAAGTTGGTGAAGTCGGCAATCACCTGCAGCAGCGCGCGGACTTCGATGTTCTGGAAGTTCAGGCTCAACTTGTCGCCCTGGAAGCCCGGACCCTGTGTGAGCTTGTTGGGGTCGATCTTCAGCGGCCGCACTTCCAGCACGAACTGGTTGTCGCTCTGGTAGGCGCTGTGCTCCCAGGCGCCCGTGGGCTCGACCACCATGCGCACGCGGTCACCGCTCTGGAAGGTGGCGATGCTGCGCACCGGCGTGCCGAAGTCGGCCACGTCCAGGCGGCGGCGCAGGTTGTCGGGCAGGGTGGAGCGCAGGAACTCGACGACCAGGCTCTGGCCCTGCTGGCGGATGTCCACGCCGACCTGCGTGCTGGGCAGGTTCACGATGACGCGGCCGGCACCGTCGGCGCCGCGGCGGAAGTCGATGTCGCGCAGGCCTTGCGCCGTGGCGTTCTGCGCCGGGGCAAACTGCGCCGGCGCCTCGCCAGCACCAACCGCCGGGCTGCCAGCCGTGTCGAGCACCAGCAGCAGCGCCTTGCCTTGCAGCTGCGCGCGGTACCCCGACGCCTGCTTCAAGTTGAGCACCAGGCGCGTGCGCTCACCGGCTTGCGCCACGTTGACTGAGCGCAGGTTGCCCTGGTTGATCTCGACCAGGTTGCGGCCCAGGGCGTTGCTCACGCCCGGCAGGTCGATGGCGATGCGCGCCGGGGTCTGCACTGAAAAACCGTTCGGCACGGCAGCCAGCGGCTCGCTCAGTTCGATGCGCACGACCTCGGTGCCGGCTTGCTGGCTGCTTGTGATGGACTGGATCGAGTTCTGCGCCCAGGACAGCGCGGGCGCAAGCACAGACGCCGACGCGGCGGCCAGCGCGGCCAGGGCCGTGCGCCACTGGATCCGTGGGAACGTGGGAAACATGGGGCCCGTCTCCTGGGTCGTTGTGGTTGTCATCGTGCCTTCTCCTGCAGCTGCAGCGTGGCGGGCCGTTCGGTCCACTCGCCTGCGGCGTCCTGCACGACCTCGCGCAGAGCAATCTCTGTTTCCGCGATCCCCGTGATGCGGCCGTAGTTCTGGCCCAGGTAGTCGCCCACCTTGACCTGGTAAAGCAAGTTGTCGACGCGCAGCAGCGCAAAGGGCTGGCCCTGCTTGGCCACGCTGCCCACCATGCTCATGCTGTCCAGCGGGTAGGCCTCAAGGGGTTCCTTGCGCCGGTTCAGTTCGGCGGCCAGCACGGAATTCGGCTGCCGTGCTTCCTGCTTGAGCGCCACCGACAGCTTCTGCGTGCTGAAGGGCTCGACCGCCTGCGCTGCCGAGTAGGGTTCGGGGTTGAACTTGGTCGGGGGCTGCAGCGGCGTCACATTCGGCTTGGCTTCGCGGCGCTGCTGGTCCATCCACTGTTGCAGCTCTTCGGTCTCGGCGCTGCAGGCGGCCAGCAGGGCCAAGGCAGACAGGCAGAACAGGGTTCCCGTGACGCGGCGGGCCATCATTTCGCTGCCCCGCCGGCCTTGGCGGCCGCGGCCGCGCGGTCTGCAGCGACCTTTTTCTGTTCTGCCACTTCTGTGGCGTCCAGGTAGCGGTAGGTGCGTGCCGTGGCTTCCATCGACAACAGGCCCGACGTGTCCCTGGTCTGCGGGGGCGCGATGGACAGGTTCTGCAGCGTGACGATGCGCGACAGGTTGGCGACGTCGGCCGCAAAGGACCCGATGTCGTGGTACCGGCCACTGACGCGGATGGCGATGGGCAGCTCGGCGTAGTAGTCCTTGACCTGCACCTGGCCCGGACGAAACAGTTCAAACTGCAGGCCGCGGCCCAGCCCGGCCTGGTTGATGTCGGACAGCAACGCGTCCATCTCGGCCTTGCCGGGCAGCTGCTTTTCGAGCTGTGTCACGTATTCCTGCACTTGCAGCTTCTGCTTGCGAAGTTCAGTCAGGTTGACGGCCTGCGCCAACCGGCTGCGGTACTGGTTCTTGAGTTCGGGTTCGCGGTTGCGTTCGGCGTCCAAACCCTCTGTGGCTGAGGAAATGACGACGAACCAGCCCGCCACCATCACAGCCACTGCGGTGGCCAGAAACGACGCCGCCTTGGGCAGGTTGGGCCACTGGCCCGGTTCGTTGGGGTTGAGGTTGCGAAACTGCGAGGCGGCCTGGTCGAACAGGCTGCTCAGCTCGAAGTTCAGAGTTGATCCTTTGCGCGCCATGTTGTCCTCAGGTGGCTTTGGCCACAGCCGGCTTGCCGGCTGCGCCTGACGCAGCGCCGTCTGCCGGGCTCGCGCCCTGGGGCCGCTTGAGCGAGACACGCATCGAGAATTCGAACAGGCGTCGTTGGTCGCGGCTGCCGGCTGCGGCGGTGATGACCTTGATTTCCACCAATTCAGGCTTTTCGAGCCAAGGCGAGTTGTACAGCGTGTTGCGCAGCAACTCCGACACGCGTTCGTTGGTTTGTGCCACGCCCGTCACGGCCACCACCTGCCCGGTCTGCTTGATGCCCGTCAGATACACGCCCTCGGGGGTTTGTTTGACCAACTCGTCGAGCAGGTACACGGGCGTGTTGCGGTCGGTCTGCAGGTCCTCGACGGCCTTCTGACGCGCCTTCAAGGCTTCGATCTCCGAGCGCAGGGTGGCGATGTCCTTGATCTGGGTGTCCAGGCGGGCGATCTCGGCTTGCAAGAAGGTGTTGCGCGCCTGTTGTGCCGAAGTCATCTGTTGCAGCACGGTGTACCAAAGTCCGACGACGGCCACGCCAGCCAACGCGCAAGCTGCAAGGCCCGCGAAGAAGGCCTGCTTGCGCTGGCGCCGCCGCTCTTCGCGGTGGGGCAGCAGGTTGACGAGGATCACTGGACGAATCTCCGCATCGCCAGGCCGCAGGCTGTCAGATAAGAGGGTGCCTCGCGGCGAACGCGCGCCTCGCGCACCGCGCCGCCGAGCTGCATCTGGTCAAACGGGTTGACGATGTTGGACGCAAAGCCGGTGAGGTCGGTGACGCGGTCCTTCAGGCCCGGCAGGGTGGCCGTGCCGCCGGCCAGCATCACGTAATGCACCTTGTGGTGCGGCGTGCTGGTGAAGAAGTACTGCAGCGCCCGACCGATTTCCTGCGACAGGCTGTCCACGAACGGCGCCAGGATGGACGAGTCGTAGTCTTCGGGCAGGTCGCCAGACAGCTTTTTGGCCTCGGCTTCTTCGAACGAGAAACCGTATTGGCGCGAAATGAGCTGGGTCAGCTGCGAGCCGCCAAAGGCCTGGTCTCGGTCGTAGAGCATCTCTTCGTCGCGCAACACCTTCAGGCTTGTCGTGTCGGCGCCGATTTCGAACAGCGCCACCAGGGCGTCGCGTCCTTCGCCCGGCAAGGCGGCCACGACGCGGCTCATGGCCAGCCGGGAGGCATGCGACTCGATGTCCAGCACGGCGGGCTTCAGTCCGGCGGCCTCGGCCAGGCCCTTGCGGTCCTCGACCCGTTCCTTGCGCGACGCGGCGATCAGGACTTCGACATCGCCAGCCGAAGTGGGGCTGGGGCCAATGACGCAGAAGTCCAGGCTGACCTCGTCCAGCGAAAACGGGATGTACTGGTTGGCCTCGGACTCGACCTGGAGTTCCATTTCTTCTTCGCGCAGGCCAGCCGGCAGCATGATGCGCTTGGTGATGACGGCCGACTGCGGCATGGCCATCACGACTTGCTTTGTGCGCGTGCCGCTCTTGGCAACGCAGCGCTTGACGGCAGCGGCCACCTCGTCGAATTTCTCGACCTGACCGTCGGTGATCCAGCCCTTTTCAAAGGGTTCGGAGGCAAAGCGCTCCAGCACGTATTCGCCGGTGCTGGTCTGGCCCAGCTCCACCAGCTTGACGCTGGACGAACTGATATCCAGCCCGATCATCGGTGCATGCTTGCGGCCGAGCAATGTGTCGAGAAAACCCACTCAAACCCCCCCTGGCACCAAAGGCCCCATGCAACCATCAGCCCACGGGCTTGTTAAGAAGTCACTTCAATGCTAGCAGCAAAGCCCTTGTGGTCCCAAGAGAAACGGCCCGTGAAGGCCTGTCTGACGTTGCCTTCCACCGACGCGCCGGGGCCATTTGAAACAAGGCGCAAGACACCCGCAGTCGGGTTTGCTGCGGTGACGCCCGCTTGATGGCCTTCTATAGACTCGGGAAGTACGCGCATGAGCCCAACCAAACCACCTCCGCCTTCGAACACTGGAGCGCCCGCGGGGCCTGGCTCCCACAGCGCCTGGGTTGGCCGCACCGGGCGCATTGCAATGTCGCTCCTGGCACTGGCGCTTGCCGGGCTGGTGGCCCTTCTGATGGTGATCGGCCTGGCCCTAGCGGTGGCGTTCCCCAACCTGCCCGAGGTGGGCAGTCTTACCGACTACCGCCCCAAGCTGCCCATGCGGGTGATTTCGGCCGATGGGGTGCAGCTGGGCGAATTCGGCGAAGAGCGACGCAACTTCACGCCCATAGCGCAAATCCCGCAGGTGATGAAAGACGCCGTGCTGGCGGCCGAAGACACGCGCTTCTACCAGCATGGCGGCGTGGACTACAAGGGCATCGTGCGGGCGGCGCTGGAGAACCTGCGCGACGCGCGCAGCCAGGGCGCGTCCACCATCACCATGCAGGTGGCGCGCAACTTCTACCTGTCGACCGAGAAGACCTTCACCCGAAAGATCTACGAGATATTGCTGGCGCTGAAGATCGAGAGCCTGCTCAGCAAGGACCAGATCCTCGAGGTCTACATGAACCAGATCTTCCTGGGTCAGCGCGCCAACGGTTTCGCGGCGGCCGCGGAGATTTACTTCGGCAAGCCGCTGGCCGTGGTGACGGTGGCCGAGGCCGCCATGCTGGCTGGCCTGCCCAAGGCGCCGTCGGCCTACAACCCGATTGCCAACCCCAAGCGGGCCACGCAGCGCCAGCGCTACATCATCGAACGCATGTTCGAGACCGGTTTCATCACCGAAGACCAGCATGACCAGGCGCTGGCGCAGGTGTTGCGCTACCGCACCCAGTCCGACGCTGGCGTGCATGCCGAGTTCGTGGCGGAAACGGCCCGGCAACTGGTGTACGCCCAGTATGGCGACGACGCCTACGTGCGTGGCCTGAACGTGCACATCACCGTCAACGCGGCCGACCAGATGGTGGCCTACCGTGCGCTGCGCCGCGGCCTGATGGACTTCGAGTTGCGCCAGGTCTACCGCGGCCCCGATGCCTTCATCGACTTGCCGGCCAACCCGGCCCTGGTCGACGCGCGTGTCGCCGAGGCCTTGTCCGAGCATCCCGACAACGACGACCTGCGTTCCGCCGTGGTGCTGGAAGCCGGGCCACGCAAGGTCGTGGCCATGCTTCAGTCGGGCGACACCATCACGGTCACAGGCGAGGGACTGAAGCCGGTGACGTCGGGCCTGTCCGACAAGGCCGGGCCCAAGGTGCAGATCCGCCGCGGCGCCGTCGTTCGTGCCTACCGCCACCCCAACCTGAACAAGGGTGAGTGGTACCTGACACAGATGCCCGAAGTCGAAGGCGCCATGGTGGCACTCGACCCGCGCAGCGGCGCGGTGCGAGCCCTGGTGGGCGGTTTCGACTTCGGCAAGAACAAGTTCAACCACGTCACGCAGGCCTGGCGCCAGCCCGGTTCCAGCTTCAAGCCCTTCGTCTACTCGGCAGCGTTGGAGCGCGGATTCACACCCGCCACGGTCGTCAACGACGCGCCGCTGTTCTTCGACGCAGGCGCTACGGGCAGCCAGCCCTGGGAGCCCAAGAACTACGACGGCAAGTTCGAAGGCCCGATGCCACTGCAGACGGCACTGGCCAAGTCCAAGAACATGGTCTCGATCCGCGTGCTGCAGGGCACCGGGGTCAAGTTCGCCCAGGACTGGCTGGAGAACTTTGGATTCGAGGCCATCAAGCACCCCGCCTACCTGACCATGGCGCTGGGCGCGGGCTCGGTGACGCCGATGCAGATGGCCACGGCCTACAGCGTGTTTGCCAACGGCGGCTACCGCGTGCCGCCGATGCTGATCAGCCGCATCACCGACAGCAAGGGCCGCGTGCTGCAGGAAACGCCCCCGCCCGTGCTCGACGAGTCCATGCGCACGCTCAGTGCCCGCAATGCCTTCGTGATGGACACGCTGCTGCAGGAGATCACGCGTTCAGGCACGGCCGCCCGCGCCCAGGCCACGCTGGGCCGGGCCGACTTGTACGGCAAGACGGGCACCACCAACGATTCGATGGACGCCTGGTTCGCAGGGTTCCAGCCCACGGTGGCAGCCGTGGTGTGGATCGGCTACGACAACCCCAAGAAGTTGGGCGACCGCGAGACCGGCGGCGGTCTGGCGCTGCCGGTGTGGATCGAGTTCATGCAGCACGCATTGAAGGGCTTGCCGGTGCAGGAAGTCGCCCCGCCGGAGGGGGTCGTCCGTTCCGGGCCCTACTGGACCTTCAACGAGTATTCCGAGGGCCGGGGCATCAGCAGCGTGGGGTTGGAAGACAAGCTGCCGCAGGCGCCATCCAGCGAAGAACGCAGCAGCATCCTCGACCTGTTCCGCCGCTGATGCGGCGTCAAAAGTCCAGCGACTTGCCGGCCTGCGCGCTGGCGTTGCGCGACAGCACGTCCAGGAACTCGCTGCCGTCGCGGGTGTCGCGCCAGGCGCCGTCCAGCCAGCGGTAGTGGTAGCCGCCGGCGCGGGTGGCCAGCCACACCTCGTGCAGCGGCGGCTGCGTGTTGACGATGATCTTGCTGCCGTCGGGGAAACTCATCTCCAGCAAACCGCCGGTGCGCTGGGTGTCGATGTCGACCACGTCGTCCTGCAGCCAGCGGTCGGTGGTCGACTCGATGCGGGCCAGCAGCCCCGAGGTTTCCTGCTGGTACTGCAGGTCGCTGAGTGCAGACGAGGCCGGCGCGGTGCTCATTAGAATCCTTTGCATGTCCTGGAAATCGAAGCTCAGTTTAGTGGCCAGACTCATCCCCTGCCTGGCCTGGTTGCTGGCTTCGGGGGCGCTGTCCGGATGTGGCCAGAAGGGCCCGCTGACCCTGCCAGCACCGCCCGCCGCAGCCTCGGCGCCGCGATGACTCGGCTGCCGGGCGCGCCCCACCTGGCCCGGGTGGGCACCGAGTTGTTTCTCGACGGGCATTCACTGGACGGCCTGGCACGGCGCTTTGGCACGCCGCTGTTCGTCTACTCGCGGCCGGCCATGCGCGATGCGCTGGCGGCCTACCAACGGGCACTCGTGGGCCGCAAGCACCTGATCTGCTACGCCATGAAGGCCAACTCCAACCTGGCCGTGCTGCAGACCTTTGCACAGGCTGGCTGCGGCTTCGACATCGTCTCGGGCGGAGAACTGGCGCGCGTGCTGGCCGCAGGCGGCGACCCGGCCAAGGTGGTGTTCTCCGGTGTCGGCAAATCACCCGCCGAAATGCGCCAGGCGCTGAGCGTCGGCGTGCGCTGCTTCAATGTCGAAAGCACCAGCGAACTCGACCTGCTCAACGGCGTGGCCTTGGCCATGGGGCGGCGCGCGCGCATCAGCTTGCGCGTCAACCCGGACGTCGATGCCGGCACGCACCCCTACATCTCCACCGGCCTGAAGGGCAACAAGTTCGGCATTGCCCACGGCCAGGCGCTGGCCGCCTACCGGCACGCGGCGTCGCTGCCTGGGCTTGAGGTGGTGGGCATCGACTGCCACATCGGGTCGCAGATTGAACAGGTCGAACCCTACCTCGACGCGCTGGACCGGCTGCTCGACCTGGTCGAGGCGGTGGAAGCCGCCGGCATCTCCATCCACCATGTCGATGTGGGTGGTGGCCTGGGCATCACCTACACCGACGAGAGCCCGCCCGGCGCCGACGAGTTGGTGGACCGATTGCTGCAGCGCCTGGACGCACGCGGCCATGGCGGGCGCGAACTGTTGTTCGAGCCCGGCCGTTCACTCGTCGGCAACGCCGGCGTGCTTTTGACCGAGGTGATCGTGCTCAAACCGGGCCAGCTGGACGAGGGCGGCAAGAACTTCTGCATCGTCGACGCCGCGATGAACGACCTGCTGCGTCCGGCCATGTACCAGTCCACCATGGGCATCGAGCCCTGTGTGCAGCGCCAAGGCACGGCCGAAGTCTGGGACGTGGTCGGCCCGGTGTGTGAATCAGGCGACTGGCTCGGCCGCGACCGCGCTCTGGCCGTGGTGCCCGGCGACAGGCTGGCCATTCTTTCGGCCGGCGCCTACGGCATGGCCATGTCGAGCAACTACAACACGCGGCCCCGCGCCGCCGAGGTGCTGCTCGACGGCGACCAGGTGCACCTGGTGCGCGAGCGCGAAACCGTGGCGCAGCTTTTTGCCGGCGAGCGCCTGACACCACCGTAGGCCGCAGCCGGCTGTCCGTGCCGGCACCGTTCAGTCGAGCGTGACCGGGCCGTACCAGGCGCGAGAGCGCGAGCGGGTGTTGTCGCTGTCGGTCATGACGGCGATGGCCACCAGCGGCCCAGGCTCTTCGCCAAAGGCGCGGCGGAAGTCGGCCGCCACGTCACGCCGGTGCTCGCGCCAGCGCTTCAGTTCGGTCGGTCCGGAGTCGACCACGATCTTGCGGATGCGGTCGGTGCGCGGGTTGATGATCACGCTGTCCACCGGCGCCTTGGCGTCCCACACGTACATCAGCGTGGCGTAGGGCGGGGCCTCGCCGGTGAGCGCCTGGGCCAGCTCGAACATCAGGCGGGTGCGCGAAGGCAGGGTCGACACGTCACCGGCAAAGGCCAGCAGCAGCCGCGCCGGGGCATCTTCGGCGTCGGAATAGCCGACGTGTGCGCCGGCGATCAACTCGGTGACCTGCCAGCTGAAGTTCACGCTGCCCAGTTGGTCGGGCGCCACGTTGACCTTGCGCCGCATCATGCTGGCTGAACCTTCCGAGCGCGCCGCCATGGCGCGCCGCCCGTCAAACAGTTCCCAGGTGTAGGCCGTGGCGCGCTTGCCAGGGATCAGCACCTCTTGCCAGCCGCCATCAGCCCCGGTGGGCTGGTCGACGGGCACTGTGCCGCAGCCAGCCAGGGCCAGTGCGGTCAGGACGGTTGCGGCCCGCGCCGCCCACCTAGAGATGTCGTTGATCATGCTTCGAAGTTGTCTATGAGCCGCGTGCGGCCGATGCGCGCGGCGCCCAGCACCACCAGCGCCGCGTCCGCGTGCGGTGGCCCCAGATCGACCTGGCGGCGGATGGCGATGTAGTCAGGCTGCCAGCCCAGTGACTTGAGCGACGACAGGGCCTGCGCTTCCAGCGCCGTCCAGTCGCTGCGCCCGTCGCGCAGGGCGGCCGCGATACGCTGCAGCGTCTGCGGCAGGGCCACGGCGGCGGCACGTTCCTGCGTGCCGAGGTAACCGTTGCGCGACGACAGCGCCAGCCCGTCGTCCGCGCGGCTGGTGTCGACGCCAACGATCTCGATCGGCATCGCCATCTGCACCACCATCCGGCGCACGATCATGAGCTGCTGGTAGTCCTTCTTGCCGAACACCGCCAAGCAGGGCTGTACGACGTTGAACAGCTTGCTCACCACCGTGCACACGCCCGTGAAGAAACCTGGGCGGAACTGGCCTTCAAGCACATCAGCCAGTTCCGGCGGCGCTTGCACCGTGAAACCCTGCGCTTCGGGGTACAGCGTGGCCTCGTCGGGGGCAAAGAGGATGTCGCAGCCTGCTTCGCGCAACAGGCCGCAGTCGCGCTCGAAGGTGCGCGGGTAGCTGTCGAAGTCTTCGTTCGGCGCGAACTGCAGCCGGTTCACGAAGATGCTGGCCACCACCGGGCCGCCCAGTTTGCGCGCACGCCGCAGCAGTGCCAGGTGGCCGTCGTGCAGGTTGCCCATGGTCGGCACGAAGGCCGGGCGGGTCGGGCCGGCCAGGGCTTCTCGCAGCTCAGGGATGGAGCGAATGACGCGCATGACGGGACGGTTCAATAGCCGTGCAGCGTCTCATCGGGGAAGCTGCCGTCCTTCACCGCCACCACAAAGCGACGCACCGCGTCGCCGATACTGGCGCTGCCGGTCATGAAGTCGCGCACGAAGCGCGGCATCTTGCCCGGCGTTATGCCCAGCATGTCGTGCAGCACCAGCACCTGGCCGCTGCAGCGCGCGCCGGCGCCAATGCCGATGACCGGGATGGGCAGGGCGGCCGTCACCGAAGCGGCCAATTCGCTGGGCACCAGTTCCAGCACCAGCATCGCGGCGCCCGCGTCGGCCAGCTCGGTGGCGTGGGCCCGCAAGGTGTCTGCTGCGGCGTCTTCGCGTCCCTGCACCCGGTAGCCGCCCAGGGCATGCACGGACTGCGGTGTCAGCCCCAGGTGGGCGCAGACCGGGATGCCGCGCTCGACCAGGAAGCGCACCGTGTCGGCTGTCCAGCCGCCGCCTTCGAGCTTGACCATGTGGCCGCCCGATTGCATCAGTCGAGCCGCGCTGCGCATGGCCTGTTCCGGCGACTCCTGGTAGGCCGCGAACGGCAGATCGGCCACGACCCACGCGGAGCGGTTGCCGCGGGCCACGCAGCCGGTGTGGTACGCCAGTTCGTCCAGCGTCACGGGCAATGTGCTGTCGCGCCCCTGCAGCACCATGCCCAGCGAATCGCCGACGAGAAGCACGTCCACTCCGGCAGCATCGAGCAGGCGCGCAAAGCTGGCGTCGTAGCAGGTCAGCATGGCGATCTTCTCGCTCTGGGCATGCATGGCGCGCAGGCGGTGCAGGGTTAGCGGTTTGCGTTGCTCATTCATGCGGTTCGTACTCGTCGTGGCTTATTCGGGCGCGATTGTGATGCACGGCTGGTCAGCCTTGACGGACCCGGGCTGCTGCAGGGCGCATGAAAAAACCCGCCAGGCAGGTGCCGGGCGGGTTCGCGTTTCGAGATGACTGCGCTGGACAGACCAGCGCTGCGCTTATCAGAAGCGGTGGCGCACACCCAGCGCCAGGCTGGTCGAGTCGGTACCGGCGCTGGTCGTCACGCCGCCGAGGTAGCCAGCACCGCCAGGTGCGGCCTGTGCCAACGTGCTGTTGACGAAGCGCACGGCTGCCGCGTTGATGTCGGTGCGCTTGGACAAAGCGTAGGTGTAGACCAAGCCATAGCTGTTCGTGTCGGCGTTGCTCGGACGACTGTCGTCCCACTTGCTGTAAGCCACGTAGAACGTGTTCGCGCCGGTGGTCATGCGGTAGCCCACGTGCATCAACTTGCCGTCTTGCTTCAGTGCGTTGATGTAGGCGTTCTGCACCACGGCTGCAGTGGCTGCACCCACGGCGGGAGTGACGGACGCCGCGATTCCTGACAGACCTGTCGGCGCATCATCCTTAACGGTCACGACCATGCCGCTGAGGGTGCCCGGGCCGATTGCCGCCGAGGCGCCCACGACCACATTGGTCAGCGACTTCACGCCGCGCTCGTTTTCGCGCGTGTTGTAGGCCACGCCGGCAGAAAAGGACGGCGTCTTGTACATGGCATTGGCGCCATAGAACTTGCCCGTGGTGGCAGAGCCTTCGGCAGCGGCAACCATCAGCGCTGCGCTGAAAGGGCCCTGAACGATTCGGTAGGCAATGGAGTTGGACAGGCGGATGTCGATTGACGACGGGATCGACGCCACTTGACCGGCCGACAAGGCCGATTGGGTCTGCATCACGTCAAACGTGGCGCTCAGCTCGTAGGCGGGCGTGTACTGTCGGCCGGCCAGGATGGCGCCGACAGGCGTCACCAAGCCGAGGAAGACTTGCCGATCCCAGAAATTTCCGGCAAGGTTCACGCCGACACCCGCACCGATGCTGCCCGAGACGGAATTCAGCACCGGTTGCAGCGCGGCAGGCAGGCCCAACAAGCCGGCTTGGATATAGCGGTCGGCGACCTGCGAGCCCGACGGGGGACGGTTGCTGATGGCACCCGTGTCGCCTTCAAGCCGGCTTTCCAACGTGAACAGCGCACGGTAGCCGCCGCCCAAATCTTCATTGCCGCGCACGCCAAGACGCGAGCCGTCCATCATGCCGCTGTTCAGCTGGCTGATGGAGCCGCCCCGCACACCCGACACCTTGGTGGCTGCCAAGTCAACGATGCCGTAGATCGTGACGCTGCTTTGGGCAAAGCTGGCTGCAGAGGCCGCAGCGAGGGCGGAAAGAATGAGAATCTTTTTCATTTCAGGTTGTCTCCGGAGGGGCTGTTTTTGCTAACCCTTGTATTTTCCAGGCTTTGTGTCGCCGCGGCGCGGTCTTGTTGCATCGCGCCAACGCCGAGTTTCCCTAGGGTCAGGCACAAAAAAGCCGCCCGAAGGCGGCTTGCTTGATGTCGTCGCGGCCAGGGCCGCGCACAAAGCGGGGTCAGAAGTCGTGACGGATACCGAATTCGTAGCCCGTCGAGGTCTCGCCACCGCGTGTGACGGCCGGGCCTGAACCCGTGGCGGTGAACCTGGCGCCAGTGGTGGCGTTGCCGTCGTTGTTGATGCTGCCGTAATTGGCGTACACCGAGGTCCGCTTGGACATGTTGTACACATAGCCCAGGCCAAACATCGTCGCGCTGTACTGGCTGGGGGTCGCCGCCGCGCCTGCTCCACCCGTCTTGGTGTATTGCGCCAGGAAACGCCCCGCACCCATCGGCACAGTCACGTTGGCCGTGGCAATCTTCTGCTTGAGCTCACGGCCGGCGATGCTGTAGTCGCTTTCTTCGTACAGCGCACCAACGGTCGCGAAACCGAAGTTGAACCGCCCGCCCGCATTCCAGGTGGTCAGATCGTCGGTCATGGCGGCGATCTTGTTGACCTTGCCCCAAGAGCCCACCACGGTCAGAGGACCCGCGGCGTAAGCCAAGCGACCAGCCACTGTCTTGTTCTGGTTTGCAGCACCTTCAGCCGCACTGACTTGCACCTGACCTGTCAGGCCACCCATGGCGGGCAGAAAGTACGAAATGGCGTTGCTGGTGCGGACCGCCAGGGCGGTGCCTGAGCCGGCGTTCGTGAAGAACGAGCCGCGCAGGCTGGCAGGGCTGGCAACGCCCACGTAGCCGAAGATCTCAACGGCGCCGAAGCTGTTGTAGGTCGGCGTGAAGTCACGGCCCAGGCGGACCTCACCGAAGCCGCCCATCAGGCTGATCGTTGAACGGCGTGCCCAGAAAACGTTCGTGGCGGAGCCGACGGTGCTGCCAGCCGCGCCCGTGTCCGGACCGACTTCGCTTTCGAGCCAAAAACCGGCGCGCAGGCCGCCACCCAGGTCTTCAACGCCTCGGAAGCCGATGCGGCTGGTGGCTTGACCGCCGCTGCTCAGCGACTTGATCGAGCCGGTGTGGTTCTTCACGTTGCGGGCGGCCAAGTCCACGATGCCGAACGCGGTGACGGATGATTGGGCGGAGGCGACACCGGCAAACGCGGTCAGCGTGGCCAGGGCGAGCAGGGATTTCTTCATTTCGACTATCTCCTAGGTTAGACAAGAGGTCCCGATCGGTGTTTCTGCCTTTTGTAGACAGACTTGCCCAACAGCCTCAACGGAAGTTGGGTGTATTGCACCAGACCTGCCGGGCAGTCGCCATCATTTGGGCGTGAAATGAGCTGGTCGTGTTGTCTGCCAGCAACGCCAACGCAAAGCCGGTCAAAATCGGCAGAACCCATTCAACCGGAACCTATGGAAACTACTGATCGCTGGCTAAGCGGGCTGGAAAATGCACTGCGCACGGTGTCCGGGGCGATGCACGCCGGCCGGCCCAATCCGGCGTTCGCGCTGCCGCCGGACGAACTCGACACCGAGCAGCGGCAACTCTGCGGCGCGCTGATGCGTGTCAACCATGTGGGCGAGGTGTGCGCGCAAGCGCTCTACCAGGCGCAGGCACTCACCGCGACCACGCCCGAGCGGCGCCAACAGATGCATGCCGCGGCGCGTGAGGAAGGCGACCACCTGGCCTGGACGCAGCAGCGGCTGAACGAGCTTGGCGCGCGGCCCAGCCTGCTCAACCCGCTCTGGTACGCCAGCTCGTTCGGCATCGGGTTGCTGGCCGGGCGGCTGGGCGACCGCGTCAGTCTGGGGTTCGTGGTCGAGACGGAACGCCAGGTCGAGCAGCACCTGGCCGGCCACCTCGACCGTTTGCCGCAGTCGGATGGTCGTTCGCGCGCCATCGTGGCGAAGATGAAGGACGACGAAGCCCGCCACGCTGACGAAGCCTTGGCTGCGGGGGCCACCCGTCTGCCGTTGCCTGTGCGGTGGGCCATGGCCCTGGCGGCGCGCGTGATGACAACCACCGCGCACCGCGTCTGAACTGCGGCGACAGCCGCGCCCCCGCTGTCAGGCGCCGTCGACGATCTCGAAGCCGGTGGTGATTTGTGCGGTCTTGGCCAGCATGATGCTGGCCGAACAGAACTTCTCATGCGACAGGGCGATGGCACGCTCCACGGCAGTTGCCGCCAGGCTGCGCCCCGTGACGATGAAGTGCATGTGGATGCGCGTGAAGACCTTGGGGTCCATGTCGGCGCGTTCGGCCTGCACCTTCACCTGGCAACCGGTCACATCGTGGCGGCCGCGCTTCAGGATCAACACCACGTCATAGGCCGTGCACCCGCCGGTGCCGGCCAGCACGGTCTCCATCGGTCGTGGCGCCAGGTTGCGCCCGCCGCCGTCCGGGGCACCATCCATGGTGATGAAGTGGCCGCTGCCGGTTTCGGCCACAAACCCCATGCCGGTGCCGGGCAGCCAGTTGATGGTGCATTCCATGATGGATTTGCCTCGCTTTGGCGCACGGCCGCACGGCCTCGCGCGATGGGTTGGGGTGGGTCGGAAAATAGTGCAGCCCAAGCATATTGCACTGCAGCATCGGAGCCGATAGGATGCGTCGCATGGGTTGGCTGAATACGGCTTCGAGTCACCCGCCAATTGTCTCCTCCACCCCTCAAACGGTGGATTCAGCCCGGGGCCGCAACGCCCCGGGCCTTTTTATTTGGGGGCGGGTACGCTGGCCTATGATCCGCGGCCCCAAGACCCGAGCGAAACCTTCGATGCCTGCAGGCTCCCCCAGCATCCCCCAGGCGCCGCCACGTGTGCTGGGCACCAAGGCACGGCGCATCGCCGCCGACTACCTGCAGCGCATCCTCACGGCCCGGGTCTACGACGTGGCACGCGAAACCGCGCTGGAACCCGCGCGCATCCTGTCGCGGCGCCTGGGCAACCAGGTGCTTCTCAAGCGCGAAGACCAGCAGCCCGTGTTCAGCTTCAAGCTGCGCGGCGCTTACAACAAGATGGTGCGCCTGCCCGTCCAGGCACTGGCCAATGGTGTGATCTGCGCCTCGGCAGGCAACCATGCCCAAGGCGTGGCGCTGTCGGCCAAGCGCCTGGGCTGCAAAGCGGTGATCGTGATGCCGGTGACCACACCCCGGTTGAAGGTCGATGCCGTGCAGGCCCTGGGAGGCGCCGTGGTGCTGCACGGCGACAGCTATTCCGATGCCCACGCCCATGCGCTGGAGATTCAGCAGGCGCACGGGCTGACGTTTGTCCACCCCTTCGACGACCCGGACGTGATCGCCGGCCAGGGCACCGTGGCCATGGAGATCCTGCGCCAGCACCAGGGGCCCATCGACGCGGTGTTCGTGGCCATCGGTGGCGGCGGGCTGGTGTCGGGCGTGGCAGCGTACATCAAGGCGGTGCGGCCCGAGATCCGCGTCGTCGGTGTGCAGACGACCGACTCCGACGCCATGGCGCGCTCGGTACGGGCCGGCAAGCGCGTGGCCATGGCTGACGTGGGCTTGTTTTCCGACGGCACGGCCGTCAAGCTGGTGGGCGAGGAAACCTTCCGCGTCGCCCGCGAGCTGGTCGACGAATTCGTGCTCGTCGACACCGATGCTGTTTGCGCCGCCATCAAGGACGTGTTCCAGGACACGCGCTGCGTGCTCGAGCCGGCCGGTGCGCTGGGCGTGGCGGCCATCAAGCAGTACGTGCAGACGCACAAGTGCAAGGGCCAGACCTTCGTGGCCATCACCTGTGGCGCGAACATGAACTTCGACCGCCTGCGCTTCGTCGCCGAGCGGGCCGAGTTCGGCGAACAGCGCGAGGCCTTGTTCGCCGTCACCATCCCCGAAGAGCGCGGTTCCTTCAAGCGCTTTTGCGAGTTGCTGGGCCCGCGGTCGGTGACCGAGTTCAACTACCGCATCTCCGACGTCCGGGCCGCGCATGTCTTCGTCGGTCTGGCCATTCACCGGCGCGACGAGGCCGAACGTATCGAGCGCAGCTTTGTCAAGCACGGCTTCGCCACTGTCAACCTCACCGACGACGAACTGGCCAAGGAACATGTGCGCCACATGGTCGGCGGGCGCAGCGAACTGGCGCGCGACGAGCGCCTGTTTCGCTTTCAGTTTCCCGAGCGGCCCGGCGCCCTGATGCGCTTCCTGGCCGCGCTGCACCCGGGCTGGAACATCAGCCTCTTTCACTATCGAAACCAGGGCGCGGACTACGGCCGCATCCTCGTCGGTATCCAGGTGCCGGCAGGTGACGACGCTGCGTTTGCGGACTTCCTGCGCACCCTGGCGTACCCGTGCGTGGAAGAGACACGCAATCCGGTTTACACGCTTTTCCTGGCGTGAGCCTGGCCCGGTGCTTGCTGGCTAAACTCCCATCTCATGGTCACGCCCCGTTCCCTCGTCACGCCTACCACCAACCCGCTGCTTGAGCGGGCATTGCACGAAAAGCTGCTGCGCCGCAGCGAGGTGGGCGGCAACCTGGGTGGCCTGGAGCCGCTGGCGATACGGCTGGGGTTGATGCAGAACACGCTCAAGCCGCGCTTCTACGAACCGCAGCTGCTGATGTTCGCGGCCGACCACGGCCTGGCGGTCGAGGGCGTGGCGCACGGGCCCGACCGCCCCACCAACGACACCGTGCACATGCTGCTCACGCGCCAGCTGCCACTGGCGATCTTCGCGCGGGCGCACGGGTTGGAGTTGAGCGTGATCGACTGCGGCATGGCCGACAACATGCCGGCGCACGACCACCTGCAGATGCGCAAGATCGCGCACGCCACGCGCAATGCCCGCCTGACCCACGCCATGAGCCTGGAGCAGGCCCACGCCGGCATGCGCGCGGGCATGGAGATCGGCGACAAGCTGCGCGGCAATGCCACCATCCTGGCCGGTGTCGGCGTGGGTTCGCACGAGAGCGCCGCGCTGGTGCTGGCGCGCATGTCCGACTGCCCTTTGCGCGACCTCATCGTGTCCGGCCCGCAGATGGACGCCGATGTGCTCGGCCGCGCCATGACCGTGCTGCAAGCGGCGCAGGCGCGCCACCGCGAGGTCATCGACCCGGTCGAGGTGCTGGCAGCCTTTGGCGGCCACGAGGTGGCGGTGATGGTCGGCGTGATGCTGATGGCGGCCAGCAAGCGGCATCTGCTGGTGATTGACGGCCTGCCGGCCTGTGCCGCGCTGGTGCTGGCTGCGCGCATTGCGCAGCCGGTCACGGACTACTGTGTCTTCACGCGCAGCCACGGCCACCGCGGGCTGGATCAGGCCTTGAACCTGTTCCGCGCCTCGGCGCTGATGGAGCTCGGCATGGAGAGCACCGACGGCACGGGCGCCACATTGGCCTGGCCGCTGCTGCGCTGCGCCGCCGGGTTGCTGACCGAAGTGGCCGACGGTGAGGACCCGGGTCCCTCACAGCCGGATGGTTTGGTCAGCTTGCCGGCTACCCAGCCATCACCCCTGGGACCGCAGCTGTACTGAACGGGTGCCCGGAGACGCCGCAGCCGCGGCGTTCAGCGTTCGACGGATCGAATCGGGCCGCTGGGCGGCGTGGGCGTTCCTGCCGGAGTCTGGGGTTGGGGCAGCGTCGGTTGGCGCATCGACACGCCGGGTGAAGAGCCCCGCGTCGGCCCGGACGGTACCGCTGTTGCCGGCACGGATGGGTCGGGCAGGACGCCGGCAGCGGCGGCGGCTGGCGGTGCGATGTCCAGCGCCACCTGCGCCACGCCGCCCCGCGGGCCGAGTGCGGCGCCCCGGGCCCGCACCGACTGCAGCACGGTCTGGCCGTCGACCACGCTGCCAACTCGGTAGGCCTTGGCCGGCTTGCCGTCGACCGCGATCAGGGCGAGTCCCTGGCTGTCGGCACCGCCGCCACGCGGGCTGACGACGCCGATAAGCTGGAAGCGGGCGTCGGCCACGGGTTCAGGCTCGGCGGCCTGCGCCACGGCCACCGGGTCGGGCCCGAAGACGCGCGTGAGGTCGCCGCGCGCGCCGGCGCCCAGTTCGGCCAGGCTTGTCTGCACAGGCACCTGCGGCGCCTTGGCGAAGAGCCTGAGACCCCAGAACAGCGCGCTGCCTGCCACCAGGGCCCAGACCGCGAATGACCACCAGCGTGCCAACATGCGACGATTATGATTCAAGCCCCCTGCACTCGGGCCCGTCGCGGGCTAGCCACAGCACCATGACCGCCCCTGCATTCGCCCCAGTTTCGTTCCTTGCTGCGCGTTGCCGGCGCGGTTTCACACTCATCGAGCTGATGGTGGTGCTGGTCATCATCGGCGTGCTCGGGGCCCTGATCGTGCCCAACCTCATCGACCGGGCGGACGACGCGCGAGTGACCGCCGCGCGCACCGACATCAACAACATCACGCAGGCGATGAAGTTGTACAAGCTGGACAACCAGCGCTATCCCAGCGTCGAACAAGGGCTGGATGCCTTGGTGAAAAAGCCCACCGTGGGGGCGGTGCCGCCGAACTGGAAGCCCAATCTCGACAAGCTGCCCGCCGACCCCTGGGGCCGGCCGTACCAGTACCTGAACCCGGGCGTGAAGGGCGAGATCGATGTCTTCAGCTTCGGGGCCGACGGCCAGCCCGGAGGCGAAGGAAAGAATGCCGATCTCGGCTCCTGGCAGTAGCCGCGTCTTGCGCGCTCTGCCGGCACCTGCGCGGGCGGCGCGTGGCTTCACGCTGCTGGAATTGCTGGTCGTGCTGGTCATCGTGGCCATGATCAGCAGTGTCGTGGTGCTGTCCCTGCGCGACGGCCTGACGACCCAGCTCGAGCGTGAAGGCGAGCGGCTGGGCGCCTTGTTCGAAGGTGCGCGTGCCCAGGCCCGCGCCAGCGGCGCCAGCGTGACCTGGCGGCCCGGTTCGTCGCCCGACGAGTCGCCGTTCCGCTTTGTCGGCCTGGGCGCCAACCCCACCCCGCCCACACGCTGGCTCGACGAACGCGTCACTGCGCAGGTGCTGGGCCGCCCGTCCCTGGTCCTCGGCCCCGACGCCATCCTGCCCGCGCAAAGGGTGGTCTTGCGGCTGGGTGACCGTCGGCTGGACATCGCCACCGACGGCCTGGGCCCGTTCACCGCCGTGGCGCCGCCGGTGACCGAGTCGCGGCCGTGAAGCGCGGCTTCCTGCTCGTCGAAACCCTGGTCGCCCTGGCCATCACAGCCATCGCGTTGGCTGCCGGCCTGCGCGCCGCCGGTGCGCTCACCGACAACGCCCAGCGCCTGGGTGATGTGATCGCCGCGCAGTGGTGTGCCGACAACCAGCTCACCGCGCTGCGGCTGACGCGCAGCTTCCCCGGCGTGGGCGACGCCGACTTCAGCTGCGAGCAACTGGGCCGCAAGTACAGCGGCAGGCTGGTCACCCGGGCCACACCCAACCCGGGCTTTCGCCGCGTCGAAGCGGCAGTCAGCGACGAAGCGGGGCGGCCCCTGGTGGCTCTGACGACCGTGCTCGGGCGGAATTGAGATGACGCCATTCCCGCGTCGCGCCCGGCCTGGGCTTCTGCGCTTGTCGGGCCGGGGCTTCACCTTGGTCGAGGTGCTGGTGGCGCTGGTCGTCATGGCCATCGGCGCCGGGCTGGCGTGGCAGGGGCTGGACGGCATTCTGCGCGCTCGCGAGGCCAGCAAGGCGGTGCTGGACCGCACGTTGCGCGTCAACACCATCGTCGTGCAGTGGGAGCAGGACCTGGCCGCGCTGCGCGACGTCGGCGGCAGCGTGCCCGCTGTCAGCTTCGACGGCCAGACCTTGCGCCTGGTGCGCCAGGCCGAGGGCGGCGTGGCGCTGGTGGCCTGGTCGGTGCGTGGCGGGCAATGGCGGCGCTGGGTCGGGCCGACGGTGACGCGGGTGGGCGACCTGCGCGAGGCGTTCGAACGCAGCCAGCAGCTGCTGGGCAATGAATCCAGCCAGCTCGACCTGGCCCCGGCCAGCGAGTTCAACGTGTTCTTCTTCCGCGGCAACGCCTGGACGAATGCGCAATCCACGGGTGATCTTGTTCAGGGCGGTGTGCGAGAACAACTGCCCAGCGCGGTGCGCCTGGTCATCACCCTGGACGGCGGCGTGCTCACGCGCGACGTGGCGCTCGGGCCCAGTGGCGGATGAAGGCCGTTCGCCCCCCGCCAACCCGCGGCGCCGCCCTGCTGCTGGCGATGTTGCTGCTGGTGATGGTGGTCACCCTCACGGCCGGCATGGTCTGGCAGCAAGCGCGGGCGATCGAGGTCGAGGCGGCCGAGCGGGCACGGTCGCAGTCGGGCTGGATCATCACCGGCGCGCTGGACTGGGCGCGCCTGATCCTGCGCGAGGACGGCCGCGCCCAGCAGCGCAATGGCCGTGCGCTCGACTCACTGGACGAGCCCTGGGCCACGCCGCTGGCCGAGGCCCGGCTGTCGACCTTTCTGGCCGCCGACCAGGACAACAACACCGACACCGGCCCGGACGCGTTCCTGTCCGGGCGCATCGAAGACGCCCAGTCGCGCTGGAATCTGCGCAACCTGATCGACAGCGCCGGCAAGGAGGTGCCCGCCGAAAAGGCTGCGTTGGCGCGGCTGTGCCAGCAGGCTGGGCTGCCGGGCGACACCGCCGACCTCATCAGCGCCGGCTTGCGCCAGGCCTGGGGGCCGCCGGCGGCCGAGAGCAATGCGGCCGCGCCGCTAGCGCCGCAGCGTCTGTCCGAGCTGGAATGGCTGGGGCTGGCGCCGGCCACTTTGCGCCGCCTGGCGCCCTGGGTCGAGATCCTGCCCCGGCCCACGCCGGTGAATGCAAACACCGCGCCGCGGGAAGTTCTGGTGGCCGCCATCGACGGGCTGGACCTGGGCAGTGCAGAGCGGCTGGTGCAGGCCCGCCAACGCAAGCCCTTCGAAGGCATGGACGACATCAAGGCGCAGCTGCCGCCAACGATGGTGGTCGATGCAGCGCGCGTGGGCGTGGTGTCGTCGTTTTTTCTCGTTGACGGCCGGCTGAGGCTGGATGACCGGATGCTGGAGGAGCGGTCCTTGCTCGAACGTCGCGATGCCGCCCGCGACTTCGATGTGGTGGTGTTGCGCCGCGAGCGCATTCCTGCCGGCGTGTTGCCGCGATGACGAAGGTGGCCCGGCCGCCGGGGGTGGCAGTGCCGGCCACAATACGGGCTGAGCGCTGAAGTCCCCTGGCCCCTACCGTCCCCACGTCCATGTCCGTTCTCGTCATCCTGTTGCCCCCCCGCGAACGGCTGTCCTCACGCTCGCTCGACGCCGCGCCGGGCCTGAAGCTGCCGCCCGAGCTGGAGTTCGCGTTCAGCGCCGATGGCCGCAGCGCCACGCGCAGCGGACAAGCCGCACCGGCCCTGCTGCCCAAGGCCGACCAGACGGTGCTGGTGCTGGCCGATGGCGACGTGAGCTGGCACCGCATCGACATCCCGAAGGCGCCGCCGGCCCGCTTGAGGGCGGCCTTGGCCGGCGCGATGGAAGAGCTCCTGCTCGACGACGACGATGTCCAGCACCTGGCGCTGGCGGCTGATGCGGCGCCCGGCCAGCGTGGCTGGGTGGCGGTGGTGAACAAGCCCTGGTTGACGGGCGCCCTGGCGTTGCTCGAGGGTGCCGGGCTGACGGTCGATCGCGTGCTGCCCTTGCTCAGCCCGGCCGAGCCTGCCCATGGTCATTTCTTCGCCACCCACGAGGGCGTGGACGGTGGCGTCGCCCTGGCGCTGCGCGGCGCCGAGGGCGTGGCCTGCCTGCGCCTGGGCGGCCTGGCGCGGGCCCTGCTGCCAGCGGATGCAGACGCCACGCGCTACACCGCCACGCCGGCCGCTGCGGTGGCCGCCGAACGCTGGCTGGGCGCCCCCGTGCAAATGCTGGGCGCGGCCGAACGCGCGCTGGAAGCCGCGCGCGGCCCGGGCAACCTGCGCCAGTTCGACCTGGCCCGGCGCAGCCGCGGCCTGCGCGCCCTGCTGGACGCCCTGCGCGGCCTGCGCAGCCCCGAGTGGCGCCCTGTGCGTTGGGGTCTGGCCGCGCTGGTGGTGCTGCAGCTGGTGGGGCTCAACGCCTGGGCCTGGCACCAACGCCAGGCGCTGGACGAGCGCAAGCTGGCCATGAACACGCTGCTGCGCGACAGTTTCCCCAGCGTGCGCGCCGTGCTCGACGCCCCGGTGCAGATGCAGCGCGAGACCGACCGTTTGCGCGCCGCCGCGGGCCGGCCTGGCGATGCCGACCTGGAGGTGCTGTTGGCGGCGGCTGCGGCTGCCTGGCCGGACAACCAGGGCCCCGTGCAGGCCCTGCAGTTCGAAGCCGGCCGGCTGACCCTGTCCGCGCCTGGCTGGGGCGAGCCTGAACTGGCGCAGTTCCGCGCGCGTCTGCGCGGTGCCGGCTTCGGCGCCGAGTTGTCTGAAGGCCGCATCACCCTGGCCCGGCTGTCTGCGCGGGGTGTCCTGTGACGGCCGTGGTGCAAGCTTTGGCGCCGGCGCGGCAGTGGTGGGCGGCGCTGTCGGTGCGTGACAGGCGGCTGATGGCGCTTGCCGGCAGCGTGCTGGGCCTGTTCATCACCTGGACCGTGGCCGTGCAGCCCGCCTTGCGCACCCTGCAGAGTGCGCCCGCGCAGCGCGAGGCGCTGGACGGCCAATGGCAGGCCATGCAACGGCTGGCGGCCGAGTCCAAAGAGCTGCGCGGCGCGCCGCCGGTGAATGTCGAACAGTCGTCGGCGGCCCTGCGCGCCGCCACCGAACGCCTGGGCGACAAGGGCCGGCTGGCGCTGCAGGGCGAGCGGGCCGTGCTCACCCTGCAGGGCGCCAGCACCTCGCAACTGCGCGACTGGCTGGCCGAAGCCCGGTCCGGCGCGCGCGCGCGGCCGGTCGAGGCCCGCCTGGCACGCGCTGCCGAAGGCTACAGCGGCACCATCGTGGTGGCCCTGGGCGGCGCGCTGTGAAGGCCCGCCGTTGGGCGTGGGCAGGCGCCGCGCTGGGCGGTCTTGTGGCTTTGGGCGCCTTTGCGCCCGCTTCCTGGCTGGCGGCAGGCGTGGCTTCGGCCACCGGGCAGCGCCTGCTGCTGGCCGATGCCCGCGGCACGGTCTGGGCCGGCAGTGGCGTGGCCGTGTTGACGGGCGGCCCGGGCAGCCGTGACGCCAGCGCGCTGCCGGGCCGGCTGAGCTGGTCGCTGGCATTTCAGGGCCTGGGCCTGTCGGTAGGGCTGCGCCAGGCCTGCTGCATCAATGGCGAACTGAAACTGGCGGTGCAGCCGGGCTGGTCCCGCCTGCGCCTGGAACTGCCGCCCACACAGGGCGCTGTGGGGCAGTGGCCGGCGGCCTGGCTGACCGGCCTGGGCACGCCCTGGAACACCCTGCAGCCCACCGGTTCGATGCAGCTTTCCAGCCCCGGGCTGAGCCTGGAGTTGGCACAGGGGCGCTGGGGCTTCAATGGCCGTGCCGAACTGGAACTGCAGCGCATGGCGTCGCGCGTGTCCACACTGGATGTGCTGGGCAGCTACCGGCTCAGCCTGGCCCGAGACCCTGCCAGCGCGGGCCCTGCCGACGGCGCCACGTTGTCGCTGACCACGCTGAATGGCGCCTTGCTGCTCAGCGGCGACGGCCAGTGGACAGGCTCACGCTGGCGCTTCCTGGGCCAGGCCAGCGCGGCGCCGGGCTCGGAGACCGTGTTGAACAATTTGCTGAACATCATCGGCCGGCGCCAGGGCGCGCTGTCTGTCATTTCGATCGGATGAGCATGAATCCACCACGCACCACTGCCACACCTGCAGGCCATCGGGCATCCGCCTGGTGGGTCGCCCTCACCGCCTTGGCGCTGGGCCTGCCGCCGGCGTGGGCGCAGAAGACGACACCGCCCCGGCAGCGCGCGCCGGTCGTCGTCAACTTCGTCAACGCCGACCTGGAAGCCGTCACCCGCGCCATCGCCGCAATGATCGAGCGGCCGATCCTGGTCGACCCGCGCGTGCGCGGCTCCATCACGGTGTACAGCGAGCAGCCGCAGAGCGTGAACGACGCCTGGCAGACCTACATCGCCGCCTTGCGCGGGCTGGGTTTCGCGGTGGTGGAAAGTGCGGGCATCTACAAGGTCGTGCCCGAGGCCGACGCCAAGCTGCAGACCGGCACCGTGTCGGTGGGCGATGTCGGCGTCAAGGGCGACCAGGTCATCACGCAAATCTTTCCGCTGCGCTACGAGAACCCGAACAACCTGGTGGCCGTGCTGCGGCCCTTGATCAGCGCCAACAACACCATCAACGCCAGCGTCGGCAACAACGCGCTGGTGATCACCGACTACGCCGACAACCTGCAACGCATCGCACGCATCATCACCGCGCTGGACCAGCCGGCCACGACCGATGTGGACGTGGTGCCGCTGCAGCACGCCGTGGCGGCCGACCTGGCGCCGCTGGTGCAGCGGCTGACCGAAGGCGGTGGCGCGGCCGCGCCCGGCGTGCCGGGCGGTGGCGGCGGTGTCACGGTGCTGGCCGAATCGCGCAGCAACGCGCTCATCGTGCGGGCGCCGAACGCCGCGCGCCTGGCCGCCGTGCGCGCCACCATCGCCCGGCTCGACCGGCCGGGCAACATCGGCGGTGTCGCTGGCAGCGGCATGTACGTCGTGAACCTGAAGAACGCCGATGCCGTCAAGCTGGCCACGGTGGTGCGCGCGGCCTTCGGTGCGATCGGTGGCAGCACGACGCCGTCCGCCGGCGCCGCGGCCGCGCCGCAAGCCCCCACCGCGCCAGGTGCGCAGGCGGGCGGTGGCGGGGTTTCGGCCTCGGCGCAGCCCTCCACGGGCGGCTTCATCCAGGCCGACCCGTCGACCAACTCGCTGGTCATCACTGCGCCCGAGCCGCTGTACCGCCAGGTGCGCGCCTTGATCGACCAGCTCGATTCGCGCCGTGCCCAGGTCTACATCGAGAGCCTGATCGTCGAGGTCTCGGGCGGTGACGCGGCGGACTTCGGATTCCAGTGGCAGGGGCTGGGGGCGCTGGGCGACTCGCTGAACGTCGTCGGCGCGGGCACGAACTTCAGCACCGGCACGGGCGGGGCCGTCATCGGCCCGAATGCCGATGCGGTGCTGGCCAATCTGGCCAACGCCAAGGGCCTGACTGTGGGCCTGCTGCGCCGCTCGGGCGCCGGCCTGTCGCTGGCCGCCATTGCCAAGGCGCTGCAATCGCAGGCCAAGACCAACATCATCTCCACGCCCAACCTGATCACCCTGGACAACGAGGAGGCCAAGATCGTGGTCGGCGAGAACGTGCCCTTCATCACCGGGCAGTTCACGCAAACGGGCACGGCGGCCACCAACCCGTTCCAGACCATCGAGCGCAAGGACGTCGGCATCACGCTGAAGATCAAGCCGCAGATCGGCGAGGGCGGCGCGGTGCGCATGACGATCTTCCAGGAGCAGAGCAGCGTGAAGAGCGACGTGGCTGCCGGCACCAACAACGCCGGGCCGTCGACCACCAAGCGCTCCATCGAGAGCACGGTGGTGGTGGACGACGGCACCATCCTCGTGCTGGGTGGCCTGATCGAGGACCGTTTCGTCACCAACCGCAGCCAGGTGCCGCTGCTGGGCGACATCCCCTTCATCGGCCAGTTGTTCCGCAGCGAAAACCGCGAGCGCCGGCGCAGCAACCTGATGGTCTTCCTGCGGCCCATCGTGATGCGCGACGCCGACAGCGCCAACCGCCTGTCGATGGACCGCTACGACCAGATCCGCGGCCAGCAGCAAGGCGCCCAGCCCGAAAGCAGTCTGGTGCTGCCGATCAACCAGGCGCCGGTGTTGCCCGAAGGTGCGGTCAGGGCCCGCGCGCCGAACGTGCAGCCCGCGCCTGCCACGCTGCCCACGGCGCCCTGACCCGCCCGCGCGACTTCATACCAGGACACCCGCCCATGGGATCACGCCACCCGCTGCCCTACGCCTTCGCCAAGGCGCACACCCTGTTGCTTGAAGACGACGGCCAGCAGTTGATGCTGTGGGCCGCAGAGACCACGCCGGCCTCGGCGCTGTCGGAAGTGACGCGTCTGTTCGACGTCGCGCAGTTCGAGCGCGAAGCTGCCGCCACGCTGGCCCAGCGCATCGCGGTGGCTTATGCCGGCGGCGAGAGCAGCGCCGCAGCCGTCATCGGCGAGGTGGAAAGCGGTGTCGACCTGTCGCGCATGATGCAGGACCTGCCGGCCGTGGAAGACCTGCTCGAAGCGGCGAACGACGCGCCCATCATCCGCATGCTGAATGCTTTGTTGACGCAAGCGGCCAAGGACGGTGCCAGCGACATCCATATCGAGCCCTACGAGCGCAGCAGCGCCGTGCGCTTCCGCGTCGACGGCACGCTGCGCGAGGTGGTGCAGCCCAACAAGGCGCTGCATGCGGCGCTGATTTCGCGGCTGAAGATCATGGCCGAGCTGGATATCTCGGAAAAGCGGCTGCCGCAGGACGGCCGTATCAGCCTGCGCATCGGCGGCCGAGCCATCGACGTGCGCGTGTCGACGCTGCCTTCGTCGCACGGCGAGCGTGCGGTGCTGCGCCTGCTGGACAAGACCGAATCGAAGTTCACGCTCGAAGGCCTGGGCATGGATGGCGAGGTGCTGTCTGCCTACAACCGGCTGATCCAGCAACCGCACGGCATCGTCCTCGTCACCGGGCCCACGGGTTCAGGCAAGACGACCACGCTGTATGCGTCGCTGGGGCGCGTGGACACCGCCACCACCAACGTGCTGACGGTGGAAGACCCGGTGGAGTACGAGCTCGCCGGCATCGGCCAGACCCAGGTCAACCCGAAGATCGACCTGACGTTCGCCAAGGCGCTGCGCGCCATCCTGCGGCAAGACCCGGACGTCATCATGATCGGCGAGATCCGCGACTTCGAGACCGCGCAGATCGCCATCCAGGCCAGCCTGACCGGCCACCTGGTGCTGGCCACCGTGCACACCAACGACGCGCCGAGCAGCGTCACCCGGCTCATCGACATGGGCGTCGAGCCCTTCTTGCTCAGCAGCAGTCTGCTCGGCGTGCTGGCCCAGCGCCTGGTGCGCAAACTGTGCCCCGTGTGCAAGCGCCCTGGCGACGACGGCGCCTGGCACCCTGTGGGCTGCGAACACTGCGCCCACACCGGCTACAAGGGCCGCACGGGCGTGTACGAACTGATGGTGGCCGATGCACCGGTGCAGGCACTGATCCACAACCGCGCGCCTGAATCGGAACTGGTGGTCGCGGCGCAGGCCGGCGGGCTGCGTTCGATGCGCGAGGACGGCGAGAGGCTGGTCAGCCAGGGCCTCACGTCGCGCGAAGAAGTTGTTCGCGTCACGCGTGACTGACCGCTGACGAGCCATGCCCGCCTATAAATTCGAAGCGCTCGACGCCGCCGGCAAGTCGCAGGCCGGCCTGCTGGAAGCGGACAACGCCAAGGCTGCGCGGTCACAGCTGCGGGCGCGGCAGTTGGTGCCGCTGGCGGTGACCGCGGTGACTGTGGCCAACGCCGACGGCAGTGCGCCGCGCTTCACGCGCCGCGTTTTCGGCGCCACCGGCTTGACGGTCTGGACGCGCCAGCTGGCCGGCCTGGTGGGCTCGGGTCTGCCCCTGGAACGGGCCTTGACAGCACTGGCCGACGAGGCCGAAGACCCACGCCAGCGCGAACTGGTATCGCACCTGAAGAGCGAGGTCAACGCCGGCAGCGCCTTCGCCCGCGCACTGGCCACGGCGCCGCGCGAGTTCGACGAGATCTACCGCGCCGTGGTGGCCGCGGGAGAGCAAAGCGGCGCGCTGGGCGCCGTGCTCGAACGCCTGGCCGACGACCTGGAGCAGCGCCAGGCGCTGCGCGCCAAGGTCACCGGCGCCATGCTCTACCCGGCCATCGTGTCGCTGGTGGCGGTGGTCATCGTCATCGTGCTGATGACTTATGTGGTGCCGCAGATCGCCGGCGTCTTCACCAGTTCCAAACGCGCCCTGCCGCCGCTGACGGTGGCCATGTTGGCGCTGAGTGGGTTCGTGCGCACCTGGGGCTGGGCGGTGGCCGTGGCGCTGGCGGCCGGCGCCGGGCTGTTCGTGCTGGCCCGGCGCAACCCGGCGTTTCACGAACGCAGCGACGCCACCTTGCTGCGCCTGCCGCTGGTGGGCCGGTTGGCGCGAGGCTACAACGCAGCGCGTTTCGGTGGCACGTTGGCGATGTTGGCAGGCTCGGGTGTGCCGATCCTGAAGGCGCTGCAGGCCGCTGCAGAGACGCTCGGCAACCGGGCCATGCGCGCCGATGCGCTCGACGCCCTGGTGCAGGTGCGCGAGGGTGCGCCGCTGGCGTCGGCACTGGCCGGCAAGAAGCGCTTCCCGGGCTTGCTGGCAATGTTCGCGCGGCTGGGCGAGCAGACCGGCCAGCTGCCGGTCATGCTGGGCCGCGCCTCGGCGCAGTTGTCGGCCGAGGTGCAGCGCCGCGCGCTGGCTGCAGCCACCATCCTGGAGCCCTTGCTCATCGTGGTGATGGGGCTGGTGGTGGTGCTGATCATGATGGCGGTGCTGTTGCCCATCATGCAACTCAACACCTGGGTGCGCTAGCACCTGCGGGCTCAGCTCGCCGCTTTGTCGGCTTCGGCTTCCGTGTCCGGTGCCTTGGTGTTCTTGATCAGGAACTGCGCGGCGACGATGCCGATCTCGTACAGGATGCACATCGGGATCGCCAGCGCGAGCTGGGAGATGACATCGGGCGGGGTGACGACGGCGGCTACGATGAATGAGCCGACGATGAAGTAGCCGCGGAACTTGCGCAGTTGCTCGATGGTGACGACACCGATGCGGGCCAGCACGATGACCGCAATCGGCACCTCGAACGAGATGCCGAACACGAAGAACAGCGTCAGCACGAAGCCGAAGTACTGTTCGATGTCAGGGGCTGCGGTGATGCTGGCCGGGGCGAAGGCCTGGATGAACTTGGACATGCCCGGGATCACCAGGAAGTAGCAGAACGCCACGCCCGCGACGAACAGGATGGTGCTGGAGATCACCAGCGGCAACACCATGCGCTTTTCGTGCGAGTACAGCCCGGGCGCCACGAAGGCCCATACCTGGTACAGCACCACCGGCAGCGCCAGCATGAAGGCGCCCATCAAAGTGATCTTCAGCGGTACCAGGATAGGCGAGATGACGTTGGTGGCGATCAGCGTCGCCCCCTTGGGCAGGTGCGCCACCAGCGGTGCGGCGAGCAGGTCGTACAGGCCCGACGGCCCGGGGTAGAGGGCCAACGCCGCGAACGCGATGGCAATGGCGATGACTGCGCGAATCAGGCGGTCGCGCAACTCGACGAGGTGCGAGACGAAGGGCGCCTCTGTGCCGTCGAGCTCGTCGGGCTTGTCCCCTGTCGGCGGGTTCGTGCTCATCGCGCCGGCGGCCTGAAGCGGGCCACGCGCGCCGCGCCCGACTGTGCCTTGCCGCGCACGCCATGGCGCTGCTTGTACCAATTGGGCATGGCGCCGCGCTTCAAACGCCAGTTCTTCTTGGGGCGCTGGTAGCTGGGCGGCGGTGGGGCGAGTGTCTGGTGGTGAGGCAGGTGGTCGTCCAGACCCTGGGTAACGCCGCTCCATTCGGTTTCGAAGGACTTGTTCACGGCGCCAATCTCGTTGTTCACGGTCGTCGAGACGTCACGCGCCGCGTCCTCGAACTGGGTCTTCATCTTCTTCAGTTCGTCGAGCTCAATGGAGCGGTTGACTTCGGCTTTCACGTCAGCCACATAGCGCTGTGCCTTGCCGAACATGTGGCCCACGGTGCGGGCCAACTTGGGCAGTTTCTCGGGCCCGATGACGATCAACGCCACAGCGCCGATCAGGGCAATCTTGTCGAAACCGAAGTCAATCATTCAGGGATGATTTCAACGCTTGCGTCAGCTCTTGCATCAACTCTTGGTCTTGGCTTCGACGTCGACCGTGTTGGCGTCGGCCGCGCGTTTGGCCGCAGTCACCTGCTGTGCCGGTGCGGCATCGGCTTCGGTGCTCTCGCCACCGCTCTTCATGCCGTCCTTGAACCCCTTGACGGCGCCGCCGAGGTCGCTGCCAATGTTGCGCAGCTTCTTGGTGCCGAAGATGACCACCACCACCAGCAACACGATCAGCCAATGCCAGATGCTGAAAGAACCCATGATTTGTCTCCTGAAAATCAACCCACCATTCTAGGTGGGCCGGTGTGAATGCTTGGTGAAGACCCCGCGAAGGGGCAAAAGGTTCAGGCCCGTGCCCAGGGCCGCGGCCCGCCCATCACGTGCATGTGCAGGTGGTAGACCTCCTGCCCGCCGTCGGGCCCGGAATTGATCAGCGTGCGGAAACCGTTGCTCACGCCCAGTTGCCTCATCAGTCGCGGTGCCAGGCCCAACATGCGCCCCAGCAAGGCGTCGTGTTCGGGGCCGACATCGGCCAGTGTCGCGATGTGAACCTTGGGGATGACCAGCACGTGCACAGGGGCCCATGGGTTGATGTCGTGAAAGGCGATTAACTCGTCGTCTTCATGCACCTTTCGGGCAGGAATCACGCCAGCGACTATCTTGCAGAAGATGCAGGCCGGGTTCGCGCTCATCGTTTCCCGCCCTCAGGGGTTGGCCACGGGCATGGATTGGTTGTCGGCAAATGCCCACCAGCCGCGCACGAAACGGTAGAGGTACCAGAAGCCGATCACCGTCCACGCCACCCAGCCCGGGAACACGAACAGCAGCCACAGCGGCAGGGTCAGCAGCAGTGCGGCCAGCGTGACCCAGAAGCTGCGCGACTGCCAGCGGAAATGGCTGAGGTAGAAGCTGTTGGGCAAATCGTCACGCTTCATGTAGTTGATGAACATGGCGATCACCGAGAACACGCCCAGCGAGAACCAGGACAAGGTGTGCAGGCCGTAGAGCACATGGGTCAGCAGACGTGGGCCATCGTCCAGGGCGCTTTGGCTGCCCGGTCCGGGGCGGGACATCACGACATCGTTCACGGCGACTCTCCTTCACGTTGCTGCATCTTGCGCAGGGCGAACTCGTCCAGGCCGGACAGGCCTTCGCGGCGTTCCAGCTCGGCCAGCACATCGGCAGGTTTCAGGCCGTGGGCGCTGAGTGCCACCAAGGTGTGGAACCACAGGTCGGCGACCTCGGCCACGATGCGATCGGCCTGGCCGTTCTTGGCGGCGAGGACGACTTCGGTGGCTTCTTCGCCGATCTTCTTCAGCACCGCGTCGGGTCCGTTGGCGAAGAGCCGGGCCACATAGCTCTGGTCGGGGTCGCCGTCGCGGCGTGAATCGATGATCTGGCCCAGCCGGGCGAGGGTGTCTTGCGAAGTCGTGCTCATCGGTAGATCTGTTCCGGGTCGACCAGCACGGGCTCCACCTCGCTCCAGGCGCCGTTTTCCAGGCGCTGGAAAAAGCAGCTGTGACGGCCAGTGTGGCACGCGATGCCAGGCTCGTGCCCGAGCTGCGTGATTTCCAACAGCAGCACGTCGTTGTCGCAGTCCATGCGGATGCTGTACACCTGCTGGAAGTGGCCCGACTCCTCGCCCTTGTGCCACAGCCGTTGGCGCGAGCGGCTCCAGTACACAGCCTGGCCGCGCTGCACAGTGGCAGCCAGGGCGTCGCGGTTCATCCAGGCGAACATCAGCACGTCCTTGCTGCCGTGTTCCTGCGCGATCACGGGGACCAGCCCGTTGTCGTCCCACTTGATGCTGTCAAGGAAATCCATGCGGTCAGTCTAACCAAGCTCATCGTGGGTCGCCCCGGCAAAGCCCTGCTCGGCGGCAAACCAGCGCAGCACGGGCACGGTGCCGGGCAGCACGGGTGTGACGGTTACGGGCAACGTCTGCCAGGCCATGGCTTGGCCCTCGCGCATCTCGAAGTCGCCCGCCCACGCGAAGACCTTGCAGAAATGCAGCCGCACCCGGGCATGGGGGTAGTCCATGACCTCCTGCTGCCAAGGGTGGGCCTCGCCGATGGTGATGCCCAGTTCCTCATGCAATTCGCGCCGCAGGGCCTGCGACACGGTCTCGCCGGCTTCGAGCTTGCCGCCCGGGAATTCCCAGTAGCCGGCGTAGACCTTGCCTTCGGGACGGGATGTGAGCAAGAAGCGACCGGTGGTGTCGATCAACACGCCGACGGCCACGTCGACGGCTTGGCGCTCGGTCGCCTCAGCCACCTGTGCGCCCAGCGAAGTCGCGCGCAAACTGCTGGGCGACGCGACCCGACCGCGAGCCCCGCTCCAGCGCCCACACCAGCGATTCCTGTCGCGCCGCCGCGATGGCGTCTTCACCCACACCGAAGTGGCGCAGCCACTGCGCCGTGATGGCCAGGTACTCGGCCTGGGTGAAGGGGTAGAAGCTGATCCACAGACCGAAACGCTCGCTCAGCGAAATCTTCTCTTCCACGACCTCGCCGGGGTGGACCTCGCCGTCCTCGGTGTGCTGGTAGCTGAGGTTTTCCTTCATGTATTCCGGCAGCAGGTGGCGGCGGTTGCTGGTGGCGTAGATCAACACGTTGTCGGTGGCCTGCGAGACCGAGCCGTCGAGCACGCTTTTCAACGCCTTGTAGCCCGGTTCGCCTTCGTCGAAGCTCAAGTCGTCGCAGAACACGATGAAGCGTTCTGGCCGCGCGGCCACCAGGTCGACCAGATCCGACAGGTCCACCAGGTCGGCCTTGTCGACCTCGATCAGGCGCAGGCCCTGGGCGGCGTACTCGTTCAGCACGGCCTTGATGAGCGAGCTTTTGCCGGTGCCGCGTGCGCCCGTCAGCAGCACGTTGTTGGCGCCGCGTCCGGCCACGAACTGCTGGGTGTTGCGCACCAGGCGTTCCTTCTGTGGCTCGACTTCCTTCAACTGCGCCAGGCGGATGGGCGCGATGTGGCGCACCGGTTCGAGCACGCCGGCGCTGCCCCGGCGGCGGTAGCGCCAGGCCACGGCGCCCGCCCAGTCGGGTGCGGTGGCGGCGTGCGGCAAGATGGTTTCCAGCCGCGCCAGCAACGATTCGGCGCGCACCAGCAGATGTTCAAAGGCTTGATTCATGATCAGCAGTGTAGGGCGCGCAATTCGTCGCCCGTGGTCACGAAGACGCGGTCGCCGGGGGCCGGGTGCACCGGGTGCATGCCGGTGAATGCACCAAAGGCCGGAAGCACGCCGACGCGGGCGCCGAGGTGGAAGCAGGGCAGTCGCAGGCGGTCGTGCGCGCGCCCGCCGACCCAGGCGCAGGGGTGCAGGTGGCCGGCCAGCACGTAGGCGCCGGCGACGGGCTCGGGGTGGTGGGCGAGGGCCAGGCCGCCCATGTGCATGGGCTCGTCGACGCAGGACACGCCCCAGTCGGCAGGCGGGTCGCCAGCGCGGTCGTCGTGGTTGCCGCGCACCAGGGTCAGGTCGAGCGCCGCATGGCTGTCGCGCCAGCCCTTGAATGCAGCCAGCGTGGCCGGTGCCCGACCGCGGGCCGAATGCAGCAGGTCGCCGAGGAACACGACCTGCGTGGCGCCGGTGGCGGCCACCAGCCCATCCAGGCGGTCCAGCGTGTCGCCCGTGGTGGCCTCGGGCACCGGCACGCCCCAGCGGCGAAAGGAGCTGGCCTTGCCCACGTGTGCGTCAGCCACCAGCAGCATGCCGTGCTCAGGCAGAAAGGCCGCGCGCTGGGCCAGCAGCTGCACGCGGCTGCCGCCGATGTCGACCTCCACGCTCAGCAGGTCAGCCGCAACAGAGCCAGTTCGAGGTGCTCGGTGGGCAGGCGCTTGAAGCCGGTGCGTGCGTAGCGTTGCAGCCGCCCGATGACGAGCGACGTGATGGCCGAGGCCAGGGCCTGTGCGTCCACCGTGGGCGTGGCGGAGCCGCCGGCCTCGGCGGCCTGGCGCAGACATTGGCGCAGTTGCGACTCGACACGGTCGAAGAACTGGTTCATGCGCGCGGTCAGACGTTCGTGTTCGAACACCAGGGCGTCGCCCACCATCACCCGCGTCATGCCCGGGTTCCTCTCGCCGAACTGCAGCAGCGCAGCGGCAATCTTCTGGGCCTGCAGCGCGGGCGCAGACTCCCGTTCGACCAGTTGGTTGATGACCGTGAACAAGCTCGTCTCGATGAACTCGATGAGCCCTTCGAACATCTGCGCCTTGCTCGCGAAATGGCGGTACAGCGCGGCCTCGCTCACGTCCAGCTGGGCGGCCAGGGCGGCGGTGGTGATGCGTTCTGCGCCCGGCTGTTCGAGCATGCGGGCCAGCGTTTGCAGGATCTGCACGCGGCGCTCGCCGGGCTTGGGGCGCTTGCGGGCAGGTAATGCGACAAGCTCGGCGGCAAGCTCAGCGGCCGGGTCGGAATCAACGGAGGTGTCGGACATCGCCACGGCGCAGGAAGGGTGCAAAGCCATTCTGGCACACGGCCCTGCTGGCTCGCGGGGTAGGTAAACACTAACCTGCGACCGACCTTGACAGTGTCAGGCGGCCGGGTGCGGAGCTCGGGTTTGGCGTGTCAGCTGGTGCAGGTTCAGCACGCGGCGGTCGACATAGGGCGGCGTGATGGTCAGCCGGCCATGCGCCGTCGGTGCGGTGCCCGCCCGACGCGCCCAGCGCTGCATCCACACGGTGCCCATGCCGACGCGGCGGGCCGCCTTCTGGTGTTCCAGCGTGTCCTCCACCAGCACGCAGCGCGAAGGGTGCACGCCCAGTCGCGCGGCCAGCGCGCGGAACATGCGGGCATCGGGTTTGGGGCGCAGGTGGCCGAACATCCTCATGTGTTCGATGGCGACAACGCCGTCGAACAAGTGCGCGATGCCCAGCACCCCCAGCACGCGCGCCGTGTACGCGGCCGGCGCGTTGGTGAGGATGTAACGCCGGCCGCGCAGCCGCGCCAGCGCCGCGAAGTCGTGCGCGTGACCGCGCACCCGGTCTTCCAGGCCCGGCAGCAGGTGGGTGTGGTGGAGGAAGTGCGCGGCATCCACGCCGTGATGCCGGATCAAGCCCAGCAGCGTGGCGCCGTAGCGCCGCCAGTAGTGACGGCGCAGCGCGTCCGCCTCGAGGCGGCCCAGCCCCAAGTGCTCGACGATGTAGCCCGACATGCGCTCGTTGAGGTCACGAAACGCGGCGTGCGAGGCGTCGTGAAGCGTGTTGTCGAGGTCAAAGAGCCAGACCGGATCGCGGCGCACTTTCAATGGCTTCGGATCATCGTGCCGTACGCCTGGTCGGTCAGGATCTCCAGCAGCATGGCATGCGGCACGCGCCCGTCCACCACGTGCACGGCGTTGACGCCGCTCTTTGCCGCGTCGATGGCGCCGGCCAGTTTGGGCAGCATGCCGCCGCTGATGGTGCCGTCGGCGATCAGCTCGTCGATCTCGCGCGGCGTCAATTCGGTGATCAGTTCGCCGGCCTTGTTCAGCACGCCCTTGATGTTGGTCAGCATCACCAGCTTCTCGGCCTTGAGCACCGTGGCCAGCTTGGCGGCCACCACGTCGGCATTGATGTTGTAGCTCTCGTTGTCATCGCCGAAGCCGATCGGGCTGATCACCGGAATGAAGGCGTCGTCTTGCAGGGCCTTGACCACGCTGGGGTCGATGGACACGATCTCGCCGACCTGGCCGACGTCGTGTTCCTTGCTCGGGTCGTCGCGGTCCAGCATCTTCAGCTTGCGGGCGCGGATCATGGCGCCGTCGCGCCCCGTCAGCCCCACGGCCTTGCCGCCGGCAGCGTTGATCAGGCCGACGATGTCTTGCTGCACCTCGCCACCCAGCACCCACTCCACCACTTCCATGGTCTCTTCGTCGGTGACACGCATGCCCTGGATGAAGGTGCCCTTCTTGCCGATCTTGGCCAGCGCCTCATCGATCTGCGGTCCACCGCCGTGCACCACGATCGGGTTCATGCCCACCAGCTTGAGCAGCACGATGTCCTCGGCAAAGTCTTGCTGCAGCGCCGGGTCGGTCATGGCGTTGCCGCCGTACTTGATGACCAGGGTCTTGCCGTGGAACTTGCGGATGTAGGGCAGCGCCTGGGCCAGGATTTCGGCCTGGTCGCGCGGCGTGATGTGGGCCAGGTCGTGCTCGGCAGTGGGTGGGGTGGGCATCGCAAATCCTTCCAAGCGTGATGGTGCATT
>JANNWL010000311.1:0-3448 GCA_031414735.1 Burkholderiales bacterium
GGGGCAGTTCTCGGTCTGTGGCATCAGACGGGTGCCCCTGCCGCCGGCCATGACAACCATTTTGTTGGGGCGCAGCGACGGGATCAACAAGTCGTCCCACAGGTGCAGGCCGACGACCTTCCTGTGCTCGTCGACGACCGGGAGTTGGTGCACCTTGTTGGCCTGCATCAGTTGCAGCACGGTGTCACGACCCCACTGCGGCGGCACCACCAGCGGCTCACGGTGGACGATGCCTTCGACCGGACTGCCCAGTTCCAGGCCACGCAGCAGACCACGCCGGATGTCGCCGTCGGTGAGCGTGCCCACCATGCGGCCATCCGGCGAGGTGACGATGACGATCTGCAAGCCGGATACGTCCAGGCAGCGAATGGCTTGTTGCAGCGTCGAATCGGCGGGAAGTAGCGTCGTGCGCCAAGGGTCTTTGGACATTCGGTGTGGGTAGTTGTAGCGGGCGGGCGCTCAAGGGGCGCCAGCCCCGGCCATTGGGCCGAGGTCGTGAAACGTCTTCTTCTGGATGCCGTCTAGCCGGTGGTGCTGCAGAACCTGAACGATTTTCTCAGCAGCGCCGCCTTGGCCGTAGGGGTTGGCGATGCCGCTGAGCTGGCGCTGGAACTCGGTGTCGTACAGGGTTGCGATCGCAGCCAGGATGTCACCGCGGGTCGGCGCGCAGTCGATCACGCTGGTCGCTTTCAGGCGGCCGCGCTGACGGTCGCCGATGTTGACCGTGCCTTTCCCCATGCTGGGGGCCTCGATCAGGCCACTGGATGAGTTGCCAACCACACCGTCGACCTGTTTCAGACAGGACAGGTAACGCAACTGGCCCAGCGAGGTGTAAGCCCGGGATCTTGGATGGCACAGCACAAAGTCGTCGATCATGCGGGCCATGGCGCGGCTGCCGTTGTCGGCGTTGGGCATCGTGAAGATCAGATGCGTGTCCTGCAGGGAGTTCAGCGCGGCAAGCAGTTCCGCCATCTGCTGCACCGACTCACCAGGCTCCAGGGTGACCGGGTGAAACGTCACCAGCAGATTGCGTGGGCCCAACTGAAAGTCAAGCGAGGCCTCGAGCGCCGGCCGATCGAGCAAGGGCAGGCGCATGATCGCGTCGATCCCGAGCCCACCGACCTGGAACACCCGGTCTGGCTGCTCGCCGAGCTGGATCACGCGCTGCCGGTAGTCCGCCGCAGCAACGAAATGCAGGTGCGACATCTTCGTGATCGAGTGCCGCAAGGATTCGTCGAACGCACCCTCGGTGGTTTCGCCGCCATGCAGATGCGCAACCGGAATTCCAGCGACCAGCGCGGCAGCCGCCGCCGCGAAGATTTCGAACCGGTCGCCCAGCAGCACGATCAAGTCGGGCCTCAAGCGCTCGAAGGCCTCGCCCAAACCGATCAACCCCAAGCCCATGGATTTGGCGACACCGGTGGCGGTGTCGGCGCTCAGCAGCATCTCAACCTTGCCGTCGAGGTGAAAACCGTCGTCTTCGATCTCACGGTAGGTCAAGCCAAACTCGGGCGACAGGTGCATGCCCGTGGCCAGCAGTTGCAATTGCAGGCCGTCGGCCTGCTGCACGGCCCGTATCAGCTCGCGCAACAGGCCGTATTCGGCGCGGCTGCCGGTGACGATGCAAATCTTGCGGTTCACGGCTCTATCAGCTCATCGGCGGCGAAGGCGCGGGGCGCCGGGCGCCCGATCACCTCGTCCCAGCGCATCGGCGAGATGCCAGTTCCAGGCCGCTTGGCGGTGATGTTGTCGATGCTGAAGCGCTCGCCCGCGGCGATGGCCTGAAGCGCGACCAGCGACTTTCGGGCGATCGGGCGGTTCTTCAGTTCGCCGAGCGTCGGCCGCTTCACGCCGTCGCCCAGCGCGCGCTCGATGTTGCGGATGGCGCTGACCATGGCCTTCAACTCGTCGGGTTCGAGGCTGGCCTGGTGGTCGGGGCCGGGCATCTGGCGGCTCAGGGTGAAGTGCTTCTCGATCATGCTGGCGCCCAGCGCGACGGCCGCGATCGGCACCTCGATGCCCGTCGTGTGGTCGGAGTACCCGACCTGCACGCCCAAGACCTGCCCCATGGTGCACATGGCACGAAGGTTGACCTCCTGCATCGGGGTCGGGTAGTCGGTGTTGCAGTGCAGGACGGTGATTTGCTCACGGGGGGTGCCGGCCAGCTCCAGCACCGTGATGGCGGCATCGATCTCGCCCAGTGTGGCCATGCCGGTCGACAAGATCACGGGTTTGCGCAGCCGCCCGACATGGCGCAGGTAAGGCAGGTTGGTGATCTCCCCGGACGGGATCTTGAAGCGGTCCATGCCCAGGCTGACGAGCAGGTCGATGCACTCGATGTCGAAGCCGGTCGAAAAGAAGCCGATGCCGCGCGTGGCGCAGTGGGCAATCAACATGCGGTGTGCGTCCTCGCTCAGTTCCAGGCGCTGAAGCATGTCGTGCTGCGTTTCAGCAGCGTCGGTCGCAAGCGCTTGGTAGTCGGCCTTGCGGGCGTTGCGGGTGGCTTGCCGGCTGGCGCTGAAGGTCTGGAACTTGACCAAGTCGGCGCCAGCGTCGGCGGCGACGTCGATCAGCTGGCGAGCCAGGTCGAGGTCGCCGTTGTGGTTGACGCCGGCTTCGGCGATGACGAGGGTGTGCGTTGTCATGGTCGGTCTCTGGGGCCCAGGTAGCGGGCGTGGTCGGGCTGGTCATGGCGCACCGACAGGCCCATGCCGACGGTGCAGTCCTGGCCGATCGAAAGGCCTTGCATGATGACGCTGCCACTGCCGACGAAGCTGCCGGCACCCACCGCCACGTCGCCGTTGAGAATGGCGCCGGTGGCGATGTGGCAGTGATCGCCCACGCTGGCGTCGTGTTCGATCAAGGCCCGACTGTTGACGATGCAGTTGGCTCCGACCCGCGCGCCGGCGTTCACGATCGCGCCGTGCATCACCAGCGTGCCAGCCCCGATCCGGGCATGGCGCGACACGTAGGCAGTGCGTGCCACGATCGGCGGCAGTTCGAAGCCCAGCGCAGTGGCTTGCTCGTAGAGCCGCATGCGCGGTGCGGCCGAACGGATCTGCCCGACGGCGATCAGCGCCAGCCGGCAAATGCGCACAAGCTGGGCCAGGTCGGCATCGGTGCCGATGACCGGGTAGCCCAGATGGGCGATCTGCGCATCACCCGCGGCGCCGACCAGGCCGGCAATGCGGTAACGGCCCTGCTGCTCGATCGCGTCGATGCAGGCGTGGCTGTGCCCACCGGCACCGATCAGGATGATGTCAGGCTGGCTCACGGGCTGGCCGGCACCAAGCCAGCGCTGCTGGGTATGTTGATCAACCGCCGCTCCAACGACTCGGCCACCGGCAGCGGCGCCCGCGGAGCCCGGCCATAGGGTTCCAGCCGATGCATCAGCGTCCACACCGGGCGGGTCATCTGTCCCTGCGCGTTGGTGGCGGTCAGCACGGCA
>JANNWL010000312.1:0-4121 GCA_031414735.1 Burkholderiales bacterium
AGGTGGCGCGCCGTTACTGGCATCATCCCGGGCCACCGGCCGCGCACAGTGCGCCGCAGCGACGAATCCCCACTACCGAGGCCGGTGGCCCGGAGCTTGCAAGCCCGACCCCGAAAAGCCCCAGGAGTCCTTGACCGTGTCTATCCATGTCGCACTGAACCATGTCACCCACTACCGCTACGACCGCCGCGTGGCCCTGGGGCCCCAGGTCGTGCGCCTGCGGCCCGCGCCGCACTGCCGCACCCACATCCTGAGCTACTCGCTGCGCGTCGAGCCGGCCGATCACTTCAGCAATTGGCAGCAGGACCCGTTTTCCAACCACCTGGCGCGCCTGGTGTTCCCGGAGCCGACCCGCGAGTTCAAGGTCACCGTCGACCTGGTGGCCGAGATGGCGGTCTACAACCCCTTCGACTTTTTCCTCGAGCCCGAGGCCGAGAACTTTCCCTTCAAGTACGCCGCCGATCTCGGCCATGACCTGCTGCCCTACCTGGCCACGGAACCCTTCACCGAGCACACGCCCTTGTTCAAGGCCCTGGTGGACAGCATTTCGCTGGACGAGGTGCGCACCATCGACTTCATCGTCGGCCTGAACCAGCGCCTGCAGCACGACATCAAGTACCTGATCCGCATGGAGCCCGGCGTGCAGACGCCCGAGCTCACTTTGACCAACGGCAGCGGTTCGTGCCGCGACACCGGCTGGCTGCTGGTGCAGTTGCTGCGCCACCTGGGGCTGGCGGCGCGGTTTGTCTCGGGCTACCTGATCCAGTTGAAGGCCGACGTGAAGTCGCTCGACGGGCCCTCGGGCACCGAGGTTGATTTCACCGACCTGCACGCCTGGTGCGAGGTCTACCTGCCCGGCGCGGGCTGGATCGGGCTGGACCCCACATCGGGCCTGATGGCCGGCGAAGGCCACATCCCCGTGGCCTGCACGCCCGAGCCGTCCACCGCAGCCCCCGTGAGCGGCGGCGTGGACGAGTGCGAGGTGGAGTTCTCGCACCACATGGAAGTCACGCGCATCTACGAAAGCCCGCGCGTCACGATGCCTTACACCGACGCGCAGTGGCAGGCCATCCTGGCCCTGGGCCGCGGCGTGGACCACCAGCTGCAGGCCCAGGACGTGCGCCTCACGATGGGTGGCGAGCCCACCTTCGTGGCCGTGGACGACCGCGAAGCCGCCGAATGGAACACCGACGCGCTGGGCCCCACCAAGCGCGGCTTTGCCACCGAACTCGTGCACCGGTTGCTGGCCAAGTACGGCAAGGGCGGCTTCCTGCACTTCGGCCAGGGCAAGTGGTACCCGGGCGAGCAACTGCCGCGCTGGGCGCTGCAGATCTGCTGGCGCGCCGACGGCCAGCCCTGCTGGAACGACCCCAGCCTGTTCGCCGACGAGCGCGACACCCACCGCTACACCAGCGACGACGCCAAGAACTTCATCACCACGCTGACGCGCCGGCTGGGTCTCGACCCGCGCTTCGTGCTGCCTGCGCATGAAGACACCTGGTACTACCTGTGGCGCGAGCGCCGCCTGCCCGTCAACGTCGACCCCTTCGATTCGCGGCTGGACGACGAGCTCGAACGCGCCCGCCTGCACCGCGTCTTCACGCAGGGGCTGGACTCGACGGTGGGCTTCCTGTTGCCGCTGAAGCGCGAATGGCAAAAACAGATGGCCGGCCCGGCCTGGATGACCGGCCCCTGGTTCCTGCGCGACGAACGGCTGTACCTGACGCCTGGCGACTCGCCGATGGGTTTGCGCTTGCCGCTGGATTCGCTGCCCTGGGCGGCCAAGAGCGAGATGCCCCACCTGGGCGAGCCCGACCCGTTCGCGCCGCGCACCGGCCTGCCCTCGGCCGCGGCCTTGCGCATGCAGCAGGCGCTCAGGGGCGGTCTCGTTGAAGTGGACGTCGACGCTGCGGGCGGCCCGGGCGGCCCGGGCGGCTTGGCCGGCCAGGTGGGCGCCACCGCCGTGGCCGCCGGCGGCCCGGGCGCCGAGCGCATGGGCACGGCCCACGACCCCGTGCATGCACACGCGCGCAACCCCTTGGCCTCGCCCGGCCGGTTCGAGTCGGCCGGCGAGCTGACCCGCACCGCGCTGTGCGTGGAAGTGCGCGACCCGCAGCGCGGCAACGGCCCGAAAGCCGAACGTGAGGCCGAGGCCGCGCAGGGCGGCAAGAGCGGCGTGCTGTATGTCTTCATGCCGCCGCTGCGCTTCCTCGAGGACTACCTCGAACTGCTGGTCGCCATCGAGGCCACCACCGCCGAACTCGGCCTGAAGATCGTCATCGAGGGCTACCCGGCGCCGCGCGACCCGCGCATCAAGGTGCTGGCCGTGACGCCCGACCCGGGCGTGATCGAGGTCAACATCCACCCGGCGTCGAGCTGGGAGCAGCTCGTCGACCACACCGAATTCCTCTACGACGCGGCGCACCGCACGCGCTTGAGCACCGAGAAATTCATGCTCGACGGTCGCCACACCGGCACCGGCGGCGGCAACCACTTCGTGCTGGGCGGCGCCACGCCGGCCGACAGCCCCTTCCTGCGCCGGCCCGACGTGCTGGCCAGCCTGCTCACCTACTGGCACAACCACCCCAGCCTGAGCTACCTGTTCAGCGGCATGTTCATCGGCCCCACCAGCCAGGCACCGCGCTTCGACGAGGCGCGCGACGACCAGGTCTACGAGGTCGAGATCGGGCTGGAACAGATCGAGCGCCAGATGGGCAAGTACGCCGGCGCCGTGCCGCCCTGGCTGGTCGACCGCACGCTGCGCAACCTGCTCGTCGACGTCACCGGCAACACCCACCGCAGCGAGTTCTGCATCGACAAGCTGTACTCGCCCGACAGCAGCACCGGCCGCCTGGGCCTGCTTGAGCTGCGCGCCTTCGAGATGCCGCCGCATGCGCGCATGAGCCTGGCGCAGCAGCTGCTGCTGCGCGCGCTGGTGGCGTGGTTCTGGCGCGAGCCCTACCGCGGCCGCGGCAGCACGCGCCTCACACGCTGGGGCACCGGCCTGCACGACCGCTTCTTGCTGCCCACCTTCGTGAAGATGGACTTCGACGACGTCATGGCCGAGTTGCGCGGCGCCGGGCTGCCGTTCGACGCCGAGTGGTTTGCGCCGCACCTCGAATTCCGCTTCCCCTTGATCGGCGAGGCGGCCACCATGGGCATCAACCTGAGCCTGCGCACCGCCCTGGAGCCCTGGCATGTGATGGGCGAAGAAGGCGCGCCCGGCGGCACGGCGCGCTATGTCGATTCGTCGCTGGAACGCGTCGAGCTGAAGGTCACCGGTCTGAACGACAACCGCCACGTCATCACCGTCAACGGCCAGGCCGCACCGCTGCAGCCCACCGGGCGCATCGGCGAGTTTGTGTGCGGCGTGCGCTACCGCGCCTGGCAGCCGCCGTCGGCGCTGCACCCGAGCATCGCGCCGCACGCGCCGCTCACGGTGGACATCGTCGACCGCTGGCTGCAGCGCTCCATGGGCGGGTGCCGCTACCACGTGGCGCACCCCGGGGGCCTCAGCTACGAGGACTTCCCCGTCAACAGCTACACCGCAGAAAGCCGGCGGCTGGCGCGCTTCTTCCGCTTCGGCCACACCCCGGGCAAGATGAACGTGAAGCCGGCGGTACCAAGCCGCGAGTTCCCGTTCACGCTCGACCTGCGCCTGGCCTGAGAGCGCGCAGCCGGTGCCGCAGAGACAAGGTCAATCACAAGGCAGATTGCCTCATTTTCCAGGGGCGGGCATGGGGGGCCGCCAGAGTCCAGCCGACCTCGCCGCCGACCTGGCAGCCCACACGCTGATGCAGCAGGCCTTGCCGGCCGAGGCCGGTGTGTGGGACGAACTGCGTGCCCCGGCTGCCGGACTGCGCCCGCCCTGGCAGGCCTTTGCCCGCCACCTGCAGCCGCCGCCGGGGGTGGCAGTGTCGGCCGACCTGAGCCGCCGCGTCGACCAGGTGGCGCAGCAGATCCGGCTGGACGGCGTTACGCACAACGTGTTCAGCGACGCCGGCGTGGCCAGCCGGCCCTGGTCGCTGGAGCTGCTGCCGCTGATGATCGAGCCGGCAGACTGGGCCGCCATCGAGGCCGGCGCCGTGCAGCGCGCCGAGCTGCTGCAGCTGATGCTGGCC
>JANNWL010000313.1:0-5094 GCA_031414735.1 Burkholderiales bacterium
CCCGGTCGGCGCACTGGTTCAGGTGCGCGACGGGCAGGACCTGGGCCCTGGCGAAGTGCTGGCGCGCATCCCGATGGAAGGCCAGAAGACACGCGACATCACCGGCGGCTTGCCGCGGGTGGCTGAGCTGTTCGAGGCCCGCTCACCGAAGGATGTGGGTCTGCTGGCCGAGATCACCGGCACCATCAGCTTCGGCAAGGAGACCAAGGGCAAGAACCGCCTGCAGATCACCGACCCCGAAGGCAAGGTGCACGAGGAGCTCATCGCCAAGGAGAAGAACATCCTGGTGCACGAAGGCCAGGTGGTCAACCGCGGCGAGCTGGTGGTGGACGGCAGCGCCGACCCGCAGGACATCCTGCGCCTGCTGGGCATCGAGGAACTGGCACGCTACATCGTCGATGAAGTGCAGGACGTCTACCGCCTGCAGGGCGTGAAGATCAACGACAAGCACATCGAGGTGATCGTGCGCCAGATGCTGCGGCGTGTGCAGATCGTCAACTGTGGCGACAGCAAGTACATCAACGGCGAACAGGTCGAACGCAGCGAGCTGCTGGACACCAACGACGCCTTGCGTGCAGCGGGCAAGGTCCCGGCCACGCATGCCGATGTGCTGCTGGGCATCACCAAGGCCAGCTTGTCGACCGACAGTTTCATCTCGGCAGCTTCCTTCCAGGAAACCACCCGCGTGCTCACCGAGGCTGCCATCATGGGCAAGCGCGACGAGCTGCGCGGGCTGAAGGAGAACGTCATCGTCGGGCGCTTGATCCCTGCCGGCACCGGCATGGCCTTCCACGAGGCGCGCAAGGCCAAGGAAGCCATGGACGAGACCGAGCGTCGCGCCATCGCCCTGCAGGAGGCCGAAGAACTGGCCGCCGTGCAGATGGCGCAGGTGGATGCGGCCACGGCTGCGGCTGCGGGCGAGATCGCCGAGTAAGAGCGGGCGCACCTCCCAGGTCCGAGAGGGCGGCTTCGGCCGCCCTTTTTCACGTCTGCTGGGTCCAGTCCGCGGGGCGCTGGATTTGTAGCCCCTTGGCTGCCGCGCGCCGGGCCAGCTTGAGCAGTGCGCGGTCGTGGGTCAGCAGCCAGCGCGCGCCCTGGGCGAGTGCCAGGTCGACGAAGACCTGGTCATCGGTGTCTCGGCAGCGCAGGCCGACATGGGGGTTGGTGACCGGCGTCGCGCTGATTTCCGCCAGGCGGTCAAACTGTGCGAGTGCTGCCGGCGCGTCGGGCGACCAGCGCGCCAGGCTGGCGTGTCCCAGCATGTGGGCCAACTCCTGCCGCATCGCCGGGCAGGCCACCCAGCGCAGCCGACCGGCCTGCAAGGCATCCACCAAGGGCAGTATGCGTGGGTCGGCGAAGACCAGCCAGTCGAGCGCAGCGTTGGTATCCAGCACCACCTGCGGGGTGTCGGCAGTCATTCCATGGATCACCGTTGCGCCTGCCTTGCCGTTTGCTGCCGCTTGCGAATATACTGGAAGGCTTTTCGGCAGATTGCCGCGCTCATCCCGCCACCTCAACAGGTACTTCCGAGGTAATTTCGGGATGCGCACTGCGCGCCCAGTGCGCCAGGACAGACCCCACCGAGTCGGTGAGCGAGTGTCCCGGCCCCTGCGGTGCACCGAGAAGAACGCGCAGCCTCACACCGGGATCAAGGGACCAAGTCACTCATGCCAACCATCAATCAGCTCGTGCGCCATGGCCGTCAGGTCGAAGTCACGAAGTCCAAGTCGCCCGCGATGCAGAACAGCCCGCAGCGCCGCGGTGTCTGCACCCGTGTCTACACCACCACCCCGAAGAAGCCGAACTCGGCGCTGCGCAAGGTGGCCAAGGTGCGCCTGACCAACGGGTTCGAGATCATCTCGTACATCGGCGGTGAGGGTCACAACCTGCAGGAGCACAGCGTGGTGCTCGTGCGCGGCGGCCGCGTGAAGGACTTGCCCGGCGTGCGCTACCACATCGTGCGCGGCTCGCTCGACCTGCAAGGCGTCAAGGACCGCAAGCAATCGCGTTCGAAGTACGGCGCGAAGCGTCCCAAGAAAGCCTGATGGCTGCCGGGCCCGCCAAGGGCTCGGCGCTGTCTCCATGTGGCGGACGTTCGCGTTCGCCGAGTAAGTGAAGAGTCGCCATGGCTCTTCGCGGTCTGGGCCCACAGCCCGGTGCCAACTGAAACCCCAAGAAGGAAGATTGACATGCCACGTCGTCGCGAAGTACCCAAACGCGAAATTCTGCCCGACCCCAAGTTCGGGTCGGTGGACCTGTCCAAGTTCATGAACGTCATCATGGAATCGGGCAAGAAGGCCATTGCCGAGCGCATCATCTATGGCGCACTCGAGCAGGTCGAGACCAAGTCGGGCAAGGATCCGCTGGAAATCTTTATGTTGGCGATGAACAACATCAAGCCCATGGTCGAAGTCAAGTCGCGTCGCGTCGGTGGTGCGAACTACCAGGTCCCGGTGGAAGTGCGGCCCGTGCGCCGCCAGGCCTTGGCCATGCGCTGGCTGAAGGAGTCGGCCCGCAAGCGTGGCGAAAAGTCGATGGCCGCACGGCTGGCCAACGAACTGCTCGAGGCTTCGGAAGGCCGTGGCGGCGCGATGAAGAAGCGCGACGAAGTCCACCGCATGGCAGAAGCCAACAAGGCGTTCTCGCACTTCCGTTTTTAAGTCCGCCGCTAAACCCCTGCTTCCGGCCGCTTTCACGGGTTTTCACCAGCCCGGGAGCGGCTCCTGTCTTTGGAGATTGACCATGGCCCGCAAGACCCCCATCGAGCGCTACCGCAACATCGGTATCAGCGCCCACATCGATGCCGGCAAGACCACCACCACCGAGCGCATCCTGTTCTACACGGGTGTGAACCACAAGATCGGTGAAGTGCACGACGGCGCTGCCACGATGGACTGGATGGAGCAGGAGCAGGAGCGCGGCATCACCATCACGTCGGCTGCCACCACCTGCTTCTGGAAGGGTATGGACCTGTCCCATCCCGAGCACCGCATCAACATCATCGACACGCCCGGCCACGTCGACTTCACCATCGAAGTCGAGCGCAGCATGCGCGTGCTCGACGGCGCTTGCATGGTCTATTGCGCTGTGGGCGGCGTGCAGCCACAGTCCGAGACCGTCTGGCGCCAGGCCAACAAGTACAAGGTGCCCCGCCTGGCCTTCGTCAACAAGATGGACCGCACGGGTGCCAACTTCTTCAAGGTCTACGACCAGATGAAGGCGCGCCTGAAGGCCAACCCGGTGCCCATCGTGGTACCCATCGGGTCGGAAGAAAACTTCACCGGCGTCATCGACCTGATAGTCATGAAAGCCATCATCTGGGACGAGGCTTCCCAGGGCATGAAGTTCGAGTACCAGGACATCCCGGCCGATCTGCTGGCCGATGCCCAGAAGTGGCGCGAGAACATGGTCGAGGCTGCCGCCGAAGCCAGCGAAACGCTGATGAACAAGTACCTTGAAACCGGTGAGCTGACCGAGGAAGAGGTCCTGCACGGCATCCGCACGCGCACCATCGCGGCCGAAATCCAACCCATGTTCTGCGGCTCGGCCTTCAAGAACAAGGGCGTGCAGCGCATGCTCGATGGCGTCATCGACTTCATGCCTTCGCCGGCCGACATCCCGCCCGTGCCCGGCACGGACGACGACGACAAGCCTGTCGTGCGCCACCGCACCGACGAGGAGAAGTTCTCGGCCCTGGCCTTCAAGCTCATGACCGACCCCTATGTCGGCCAGTTGACCTTCGTGCGCGTCTACTCTGGCGTGCTGAAGTCGGGTGACTCGGTCTACAACCCGATCCGCGGCAAGAAAGAGCGCATCGGTCGCATCCTGCAGATGCACGCCAACCAGCGCGAAGAAATCAAGGAAATTCTGGCCGGCGACATTGCCGCCTGCGTGGGCCTGAAGGACGTGACCACGGGCGAGACCCTGTGCGACCCGAGTTCGATCATCACGCTCGAGAAGATGATCTTCCCCGAGCCCGTGATCAGCCAGGCTGTCGAGCCCAAGACCAAGGCCGACCAGGAAAAGATGGGCGTGGCGCTGGGCCGTCTGGCGCAGGAAGACCCGTCCTTCCGCGTCAAGACCGACGAAGAGTCCGGCCAGACCATCATCTCCGGCATGGGCGAGCTTCACCTGGAAATCATCGTCGACCGCATGAAGCGCGAGTTTGGCGTGGAAGCCAACGTCGGCAAGCCGCAGGTGGCTTACCGCGAGACCATCCGCAAGGCGATCGCCGATGTTGAAGGCAAGTTCGTGCGCCAGTCCGGCGGCAAGGGCCAGTACGGCCACGTCGTGTTGAAGATCGAGCCGCAGGAGCCTGGCAAGGGCTTCGAGTTCGTCGATGCCATCAAGGGCGGTGTTGTGCCACGCGAATTCATTCCCGCCGTCAGGAAGGGCGTGGAAGATTCACTGCCGGCCGGCGTGCTGGCGGGTTACCCGGTGGTGGACGTGAAGGTCACGCTGACTTTCGGCTCGTACCACGAGGTGGACTCGAACGAGAACGCCTTCAAGATGGCCGCATCGCTGGGCTTCAAGGACGGCTGCCGCAAGGCCCAGCCGGTCATTCTTGAGCCGATGATGGCTGTCGAAGTCGAGACGCCGGAAGACTACGCCGGCGGGGTGATGGGCGACTTGTCCAGCCGCCGCGGCATGGTGCAGGGCATGGACGACATGCCCGGTGGCGGCAAGGTCATCAAGGCCGAAGTGCCGCTGTCCGAGATGTTCGGCTACAGCACCACGTTGCGTTCGATGTCGCAAGGCCGCGCCACGTACACGATGGAGTTCAAGCACTACTCTGAAGCTCCGAAGAACGTCGCGGACGCGATCATCACCGCGCGCGGCAAGTAAGTTCCAAGCCGGTCTTCGGGGGGTTGGCGTCCGCTGCCAGTGGCGGACGATTCAACGACCTCTCGGAAACCTTAAACCTCGCACTGGCAATGCTCTTTTCCTGGAGAAATTGAAATGGCAAAAGGTAAGTTCGAACGCACCAAGCCCCACGTGAACGTGGGCACGATCGGTCACGTGGACCACGGCAAGACGACGCTCACCGCGGCGATCACGTCGGTGCTGGCGGCCAAGTTCGGCGGCGAGGCCAAG
>JANNWL010000314.1:0-1842 GCA_031414735.1 Burkholderiales bacterium
GGGCGCGCTCTGGGTGCGCAGCGGCGCCGACTTCAACCGCCTGGCCGAGGTCGACGATGACGACACCGTGGCACCCGGCCAGGGCTATTACGACACCGGCTTCTCGCTGCCCAGCCTGGCTGCGGGCCAGTACCGTGTGACCTTGGCTGCGGCCGTGAACGCGTCCAACGGCGCCTCGCTGTCGCAGGGCTTCGCCTACGACAGCCAGACGCCGATTCCGCTGGCACTGTGGAACCAGCCGACCTACGACCCCAACGCCAACGACCAGAAGGGCGGCATCTGGCGGCTGCGCTTCACCGGCGTGGACAGCGTCAGCGTGGTGCCCGAGCCGGCCTCGTGGCTGCTGCTGGCGCTGGGCGTGGCGGGACTGACGTTGCGGCGAAAACTGGTCACTGCCTGACCGGTCAAACACCGCTTCGATCAGCGCCAGGTCGCCGGGCGTCCCGGCGGTCCGGAACCAGCAGCAACACGGCCAGCGACAAGCCCAGCATGAAGGGCCAGGACGTGCCGCCGCCGCCAGCGGCCTCGACTGGCGGCGGTGATGGCGGTGGCGTCACCGGCGGCTCGGGCGGCATACGCCCGAGCAGCACGGCACAGGTCTCGATCCGGCTGTCGGCCAGCACCGGCGCCGCGGCCGGTGCTGGCGTGTAGCTGGCTGGTGCCAGCGCGAAGCGCAAGGCCTCGTCGGCGTCCAGCATGCCCGCACCGCAAGTCGCCGTGGTGCAGGCGCAGCGGCCGCGGTTGTCGGCCTGCGAGCATTCACCCAGCAGCGGCACGCGCACAAAGGGGCGGGCACTGCGGCGCAGGCCGTCCTCCAGCTGCGCCAGCGTCAGCCGCGGTTCGACGGCGAGCATCAGCATGGCCACGGCAGCCACGGCGGGCGCCGCAAAGCTGGTGCCCGTGGCCGAGGCGTAACCCGGCGCGCCCGGGTTGACGCCGCCCAGGTTGCCCGTGGAGACGATGCCCGTGTCGGCCAGCTGGGCGTCGCAGGTGCCGCCGACGCCGGCATCGCCGCCGGGCGTGGCCAGCGCCAGGCCGGGGCCGAAGTTGGCGTACGACGCCTTGTAGCCCTCGCGGTTGAGCGCCGTGACACCAAAGGCGCCCGGGCACGAGGCCGGCCGCCCGACGCTGCTGCGCTGGTTGCCGGCGGCCACCACCAGCAGCACACCGGCCTGGCGCAGCTCGGCAATGGCGGCCTGGTACAAGCGCGCCGTGTCGGCCACTTCCGGGTTCGTGCTGTTGGCGTCGCACGCGTCCACGCCGCCGTAGCTGAGCACCACCACGCGCGCCGGGTTGGGGTTGGGCGGCACGCCGGCCACGGCCAGTCCGGCGGCCCAGCGCATGCCGTCGATGATGTCGCTCAGCGCCGCGCCACACTGGCCGGCCACACGCACCGGCACCACGCGGCCGAACCAGTTGCCCGCCGCCACACCTTCGACGTTGTTCGTCACGGCGGCCAGTTGCCCGGCGATGGTGGTGCCATGCCAGCTCGACACGGGTGCTGCCGGGCAGCCGCTGTAGGCCGCCGGGTTGGCGGTGCGGTCAGCCGCAGTGATGGCGTCACCGGGGTCGCTGGGATCGTTGTCCCGGCCATTGCCATCGCGGGAATAGGTCGTGTCGCTGACGAAGTCCCAGCCGGGCAGCAGGCGTGCGTTCAGCTCGGGGTGCGAGGTGATGCCCGAGTCGAGCACCGCCACCACCGCGCCGGCGCCGATGGCCGGGTTGCCGGTGCTGCGGTCCCAGGCGCGGGTGAAGCCTGCCACGCCGGTGCTGCCGGCGGCCACGGCCTGCAGCCACCATTGGTCGGCGTAGCGCACGTCGCTGGGGCGCACGTCCAGGCGC
>JANNWL010000315.1:0-7021 GCA_031414735.1 Burkholderiales bacterium
ATCGGCATCGACGCCGACGACGCCATCCCTTGCAGTGCCAAGACCGGCATGGGCCTGGACGACATCATCGAGGCCGTGATCGCGCGCATGCCACCGCCGCGCGGCAACCCCGACGGCCCGCCGCGCGCGATGATCGTCGACAGCTGGTTCGATAACTACGTCGGCGTGGTGATGCTGGTGCGCGTGGTCGACGGCAGCCTGTCCAAGGGCGAGCGCATCCGCATGATGGCCACCAACACGGTCTACGGCATCGAGCAGATGGGCGTGTTCACGCCCAAGTCGGTGCCGCGCTCGACGCTCAAAGCGGGTGAGGTCGGCTTCATCATCTGCGGCATCAAGGAGTTGCAGGCTGCCAAGGTGGGCGACACGCTGACGTTGGACAAGAAGCTGCCCAACAACGCAGGGCCGGCGACCGAGGCCTTGCCCGGCTTCAAGGAAATTCAGCCGCAGGTCTTTGCCGGCCTGTACCCCACCGAGGCCAGCGAATACGACCAGCTGCGCGACGCGCTGGAAAAGCTCAAGCTCAACGACAGCAGCCTGCGCTACGAGCCCGAGGTGAGCCAGGCGCTGGGCTTCGGCTTTCGCTGCGGTTTCCTCGGCCTGCTGCACATGGAAATCGTGCAGGAGCGCCTCGAGCGCGAGTTTGACCAGGACCTCATCACCACCGCCCCCAGCGTGGTCTACGAGGTCGAGCTGAACGACGGCACCGTGATCACGGTGGAGAACCCGAGCAAGATGCCCGACCTGGGCCGCATCAAGGAAATCCGCGAGCCCATCGTCACCGTGCACCTGTACATGCCGCAGGACTACGTCGGCCCGGTGATGACGCTGGCCAACCAGAAGCGCGGCGTGCAGCTGAACATGGCCTACCACGGCCGCCAGGTGATGCTGACCTACGAACTGCCGCTGGCCGAGATCGTGCTGGACTTCTTCGACAAGTTGAAGAGCGTGTCGCGCGGCTACGCCAGCATGGACTACGAGTTCAAGGAGTACCGCGCCAGCGATGTGGTCAAGGTCGACCTGATGATCAACGGCGACCGCGTCGACGCGCTGAGCATCATCGTGCACAAGGTGCAGAGCGTGTTCCGAGGCCGCGCCGTGGCCGCCAAGATGCGCCAGCAGATCCCGCGCCAGATGTACGACGTGGCGATCCAGGCCTCGATCGGTGCCAACATCATCGCGCGCGAAGACATCAAGGCCCTGCGCAAGAACGTGCTGGCAAAATGTTATGGCGGCGACATCTCGCGCAAGAAGAAGCTGCTCGAAAAGCAGAAGGCCGGCAAGAAGCGCATGAAGCAGATCGGTGCCGTCGAAGTGCCGCAAGAAGCCTTCCTGGCCATCCTCCAAGTCGATGACTAAGACTCCCAACCCATGACGACCATGAGTTCCCTCACCGCTGCGCTGTACGGCGCCCTCATCGTCTACCTCGGCGGCTGGTTCCTGGGCCACTGGACAGGCAACTTCTCGTTGCTGCTGTTCGTGTTGACGCTGTTCACGTTGGCGTATTGGTTGGCAGAGCGCTTTCGCTTCAAGCCGGCGCGCGAAGCGGCCGCCGCCGAACTCGTCCGGCAAGACGCCACGCGCCGATCCGGCCTGGCCAAGATGGGCATCGAGAAGGTGGACGGCAACGTGCAGGAGGCTCAGCAGAAGCTCTTGATGCAGCCCTGGTGGCTGGACTGGACGGCGGGCCTGTTCCCGGTGATCCTGATCGTCTTCCTGCTGCGCTCGTTCCTGTTCGAACCGTTCAAGATTCCGTCGGGCTCGATGATCCCGACGCTGCTGGTGGGCGACCTCATCCTGGTCAGCAAGTTTCACTATGGCGTGCGCCTGCCGGTGATCAACAAGAAGATCATCGACAACAACCCCGTGCAACGCGGCGATGTCATGGTCTTTCGCTATCCCGTCGACCCGCGCATGGACTACATCAAGCGCGTGGTCGGGCTGCCGGGCGACGAAATCACCTACGTCAACCAGAAGCTCAGCGTCAACGGGCAGCCTGTGGCCGTGGTGGCGCAGGGCGAGTTCTACGACGAGGACAGCCTGCGCTACACGCCGCAGTTCAGCGAGAAGCTCGGCGATGTCGAGCACCGCATCCTCGTCGAGCCACGCCGCCAGGCCTACTACGGGCCCGACCCCAAGACCTTCCCGATGGCGCAAAACTGTCGCTATTCGCCCGAAGGCGTCAGTTGCAAAGTGCCGGCCGGGCACTACTTCATGATGGGCGACAACCGCGACAACTCGCAGGACTCGCGCTTCTGGGGATTTGTGCCGGACGAGAACATCGTAGGCAAGGCATTCTTCGTGTGGATGAACTTCGGCAATCTGGGGCGCATCGGCGCGTTCCACTGAGCCGGCCACCACGTGCAGGAAGGAGCACCGCCATGAACGAGTCCAAGCGAACAGGCCACCCACGCAGCCAGCGCGGCATCACTCTCTTCGGATTGATGTTCTGGGCCATCGTGGTCGGTTTCACTGGCTACGTGATGGTTCGCACGCTGCCGACCGTCAACGAGTACCTGACCATCCAGCGCACGGTGAAGCAGATCGCCGCGGCCTCGCCCAGCACAGTGGCTGAAACGCGCCAGGCCTTCGACAAGCAAAAGAGCATCGAATATTCGATCGATTCGATCTCGGGCAAGGACCTCATCGTGACCAAGGAGAACGACAAGGTGGTCGTGGCCTTTGCCTACGACAAACTGATCCCCATCTACGGCCCGGTGAATCTGCTGATCAAGTACGAGGGAAGTTCAAAATAGTCGGCATGGACCCAAGACAGGAAGCACTGCAACGCCGGCTCGGCTACCGCTTCGCCGAAATCGGTCTGCTGTCTCGCGCGTTGACCCACCGCAGCTTTGGTGCAGAGCACAACGAGCGGCTGGAGTTTCTGGGTGACGCCGTGCTCAACGCCGCGGTGTCCAGCCTGCTGTACGAGCGTTTTTCCGGCAGCGACGAGGGTGACCTGACGCGCGTGCGCGCCCACCTGGTTCGCGAGGACAGCCTGCACCGCGTGGCACTGATGCTTGGCCTGCCGGAGGTGGTGCGCTTGTCCGAGGGCGAGAGCCGCGGCGGCGGCTCGCAGCGCGCGTCCATCCTGGCCGATGCCGTGGAGGCCATCATCGGTGCCGTGCATCTGGACGGTGGCTATGGCGCGGCACTCGAACTGGTGCGAAGCCTCTTCGGCGAAGTCATCCAAGGCACCGAGGCCGACAGCTGGACCAAGGACGCCAAGACCGAACTGCAGGAGTGGCTGCAGGCCCGGCGCATGCCGGTGCCCGCCTACCGCATCCTGGCCACGCGTGGCGAGAAACACGCGCAGACCTTCGATGTCGAGTGCGCGGTGGCCACACTGGCCCTTGCCGAGCGTGGCGAGGGCCGTTCGCGCCGCCTGGCCGAGCAAGAGGCTGCGCGGCGGCTGCTCGACGTGCTCAAGGCCAGCGACGCGCCCGGCGGCCCTTTGCGGGCATGAGTGCATGATCGGGGCATGACGACCCTGCCCGATCCCTTGTCCGCCCCCGAGTCCGCCCCGCCGGATGCGTCCGAAGGGCCCGATGCCACGGGTCAGCGCTGCGGCCTGGTGGCCATCGTCGGCCGCCCCAACGTGGGCAAATCCACGCTGCTCAACGCCCTGGTCGGTCAGAAGATCAGCATCACGTCGAAGAAGGCGCAGACCACGCGCCACCGCATCACCGGTGTTCGCACGGTGGGCGACACACAGTTCGTCTTTGTCGACACGCCGGGCTTCCAGGTCAAGCACGCCGCGGCGCTCAACCGCAACCTGAACCGCACGGTGTTGTCTTCGATCTCGGACGTGGACGTGGTGCTGTTCGTCGTCGAGGCCTGCCGATTCGGTGCGCCCGATGCCAAGGTCTTGTCGCTGCTGCAGACCGAGGCCATGAAGGGCAAGCCGGTGCTGTTGATCGCCAACAAGCTCGACGCCCTGCCGCGGCGTAACGACGTCCTGCCCTGGCTGCGCACCATGCAGGACAAACATGCGTTTGCCGAATTCGTGCCGATGTCGGCCGAACGCCCTGCCGACGTCGAGCGGCTGTTCAAGATCGTCGAGCCCTACCTGCCGCAGCAGCCCTGGCTGCACGAAGAAGACGCGCTCACCGACCGCAGCGACCGTTTCCTGGCCAGCGAGATCGTGCGCGAAAAACTCTTCCGCCTGACAGGCGAGGAACTGCCCTACACGTCGACGGTGGTCATCGACAAGTACGAAGAAGAAGGCAACCTGCGCCGCATCAGCGCCACCATCGTCGTCGAGCGCGACGCCCACAAGGGCATGATCATCGGCGAGGGCGGCGAGCGGCTCAAGCGCATCGGCAGCGAGGCCCGGCAAGAGCTTGAAAAGCTGCTCGAAGCCAAGGTCTTCCTCGAGCTGTGGGTCAAGGTGCGTTCGGGCTGGGCCGACGACGAGCGCCACCTGCGCAGCTACGGCTACGAATGACCGCTGTGGCGCGCGCTGCGGCGCGAGGCAGCCCGCCCTTGCTGGCCTACGTGCTGCACAAGTACGACTGGAGCGAGTCCAGCCTCATCGTCGAGCTGTTCACGCGGACCCAGGGCCGGCTGGTGGTGGTGGCCAAGGGCGCCAAGCGGCCGACCTCCCAGCTGCGGCCCGTGCTGTTGCCCTTCCAGCGCCTGCACGCGCAGCTGGGCAAGGTGCCGGCCGACGAACGCGGCGAGGTGCAGTTGCTGCGCCAGGCCGAGTGGGCCGGCGGCGCGCCGCTGCTGGGGCCGGCGGCGCTGTTCCCGGGGCTGTACCTCAACGAGTTGCTGCTCAAGCTGCTGGCGCGGCAAGACCCGCACCCCGCGCTGTTCGATGCCTACGCCGACACCTTGGCCGCGCTCGCTGCAGCGCCCGAGGGAGACGATGGGCCCGTGCTGCGGGCCTTCGAGCTGATACTGCTGCGCGAACTGGGCGTGCTGCCCGAGCTGTCGCTGGTGACGCTGACCCTGCAGCCGGTGGACCCGCAGGCCGCCTACACCCTGCGCAGCGAGCAGGGCCTGGTGCCCACGGCCCAGGGCGGCGTGCCCGGGGCCGACTGCGTCAACCTCGAAGCGGCGCTGACCCACGGCAGCCCCGCCGCGCTGCGCCAGGCCTGCACGCCCGTGGCCCTTGGACTGCGTGGACCGGTGCGGGCGCTGCTTCAATATCATCTGGGGGGCACCCGGCTGCGCACGCGCGACGTCTGGCGCGACGTGCAATCCCTGGCCGGCGCCCTGCCGCAATAGAACTCCATGAACCCGTTCATCGCCCCCGAAGCCGGTGCCCGCGCGCACCACGGTGCCACCGCCTTGTCGGTCAACGTCAACAAGGTCGCACTGCTGCGCAACACGCGCGCCCTGGGCATCCCCAGCGTCGTGGGCGCGGCGACCCTGTGCCTGCAGGCGGGGGCGGACGGCATCACCGTGCATCCGCGACCTGACGAGCGCCACATCCGCGCCCACGACGTGCACGACCTGGCCGCGCTGCTGAAACAGTGGCCGCAGGCCGAATACAACATCGAAGGCAACCCGTTACAGAACCTGATGGGCTTCTTGCGCGACGTGCGGCCGCACCAGTGCACCTTCGTACCCGACGCCGAGGACCAGCCCACCTCCGACCACGGTTGGGACCTCGGTGCCGACGGCGAACGCCTGCGCCCGTTGATCGCCGAGGCGCATGCCCTGGGCATCCGCGTCAGCCTGTTCATGGACGCCGACCCCGCCGCGATGGCGCAAGCCCGCGCGCTGGGGGTGGACCGCGTCGAGCTGTACACCGAGCCCTATGCCGCAGCCTTTGGCCAGGCCAGTCAGCAGGAACAGTTGGCCCGCTTCGCCGCCGCCGCTGCCGCCGCGCAAGCCGCCGGACTGGGTGTGAACGCCGGCCATGACCTGAACCGCGACAACCTCGGCGACTTTCTGCGCGGCGTCCCCGGCGTGCTCGAGGTGTCGATCGGCCACGCCTTCGTCGCCGACGCGCTGGAGCTCGGCCTGGCCGAGACGGCGCGTGCCTACCAGCGTTGCATTCGCCTGGCCCAGGAAGCCGCCCGCGCATGATCTACGGCATCGGCACCGACCTGTGCGACATCCGCCGCATCACGGCCACTGTGGGACGGCGCGGTGACCGCTTTGCCGAGCGTGTGCTGGGCCCCGCCGAGCTGGCGGTCTTCCACGCCCGCCGCGCGCGTGCCGAGGGCCGCGGCCTGCGCTTCCTGGCCACGCGTTTCTCCGCCAAGGAGGCCTTCTCCAAGGCCATCGGCCTGGGCATCCGTTCACCCATGACCTGGCGCGCCTGCGAGATCCTCAACGAACCCAGCGGCAAGCCCTTCGTGCGCTTGTCGGGCGAACTGGCCGCGTGGTTCGAAGCCCGCGGCCTCGTCGCCCATGTCACTGTCACAGACGAGGCCGATTACGCCGCGTCCTTTGTCGTCGTCGAAACCAGGAATCCCACCCCATGACCCTCCACGCCCCTGTGGTGCTTGACGTTGCCGGCACCACGCTGACCGCCGCCGACCGCCGGCGCATCAAGCACCCGCTTACCGGCGGCTTGGTGCTGTTCGCGCGCAACTTCGAAAGCCGCCTGCAGCTGACGCAGCTCACCGCGGCCATCAAGAAGCTGCGTCGCGACGTGCTGATCTGCGTCGACCACGAAGGCGGGCGCGTGCAGCGCTTTCGTACCGACGGCTTCACCGCCCTGCCGGCCATGCGCGTGCTGGGCGAGATGTGGATGCACGACCCGCTCACAGCCACCGACGCAGCCACCGCCCTGGGCCATGTGCTGGCCTCTGAGCTGCGCGCCTGCGGTGTCGATTACAGCTTTGCGCCCGTGCTCGACCTCGACCACGGCGGCAGCACCGTCATCGGCGAGCGCGCCTTCCACCGCGACCCGCGCGTGGCCACCATGCTGGCCAAGGGCGTGATGCACGGCTTCCTGCGCGCCGGCATGGGCAACTGCGGCAAGCATTTCCCCGGACACGGCTTCGTCAAGGCGGACAGCCATGTGGCGGTGCCCGTCGACAAGCGCAGCCTCAAGGCCATC
>JANNWL010000316.1:0-1636 GCA_031414735.1 Burkholderiales bacterium
TGGCGCAGGCACCATGGGCAACGGCATCAGCGCTGCAGCGTCGGGCAAGGCCGGTGGCAGCGGCAGGCGAGCCGGCTCAGGCGCGCGATCAGCGGCGGTCGGCCGAAGGGGCGCGAGCGCGGGCGTGGCCGCCCAGTCGCCTCGCAGCGCGGCGCCCGGCTCGGAAAAAGGCTGCGCGCTTGGGGCACGCACCGCGCCACCGAACCGCGGGCTGGCCGCCGCGCCGGGCAGTCCCGCCGGCTGGACTGGCGGGGTGGCGACTGCCACCGGCCCGTCCTGCGCCTGACCGCGCAAGCTCACGTTCAGCGCCCCCCACACACCCCGGCCCGGCGGCGCCGTGCCCGGCGGCGCGCTGCCCAACATCAGCACCAGCCACACGTGCAGCAACAGCGCCAGCAGCAGGCAGTGCGCCAGCCGCGATTGCGCTGCGTGGGGCCAGGCGTCCTGCACCCAGGCAGGCGCAAAGAACCGCAGCAGTCGCGACAGCGGGGCAAGGGGCGGGGGCAGCGCGATCAAGGCCCGGATTCTCGCGCCGCCCGCCGCGCCGCGGGCGGCCGGGTGGCCGGTCGGCTCGGTTCTAATCAAAGCCCTGTTCCTGCAACCCAGCCGCCCATGAACCAGCTCGACCAGCTCCGGCAGACCACCACCGTGGTCGCCGACACCGGCAACTTCCTGCAACTGGCGCAGTTCAAGCCGCAGGACGCGACCACCAACCCCTCGCTGATCCTGAAGGCGGTGCAGCAGCCCGACTACGCGCCGCTGCTGGCACAGACCGTGTCGGCGCACCGCGGCGCGGCGATGCCCGACATCGTGGACGCCGTGCTGGTGCGCTTCGGCTGCGAGATCCTGAACGTGGTGCCCGGCCGCGTCAGCACCGAGGTCGACGCCCGGCTGTCCTTCGACACCGCCGCCACGCTGGCCCGGGCGCGTCGCCTGATCGGCCTGTACGAGGCCGCGGGCGTGCCGCGCGAACGGGTGCTGATCAAGATTGCCGCCACCTGGGAAGGCATCCGCGCCGCCGAGGTGCTGGAGCGCGAAGGCACGCGCTGCAACCTGACGCTGCTGTTCGCCTTCTGCCAGGCCGTGGCCTGTGGCGACGCGGGGGTGCGGCTGATCTCGCCCTTCGTCGGGCGCATCTACGACTGGCACAAGCGCCAGGCCGGCGCGGCCTGGGAAGAGTTCGCCAACGCCGGCGCAGCCGACCCGGGCGTGAAGTCGGTGCGCGCCATCTACAACCACTTCAAGCGCCACGGCATTGCGACACAGGTGATGGGAGCGAGCTTCCGCAACACCGGTCAGATCCTGGCCCTGGCGGGGTGCGACCTGCTGACCATCAGCCCCGAGCTGCTGGCCGTGCTGCAGGCCAGCGACGCACCGGCGCCGCGCGCGCTGAGTGCCGATGCCGCCGCAGCGCTGGACCTGCCTGCCGTGCACTTCGACGAACGCGGCTTCCGCTGGGCGCTGAACGAGGACGCCATGGCCACCGAGAAGCTGGCCGAGGGCATACGTGCCTTTGCGGCCGATGCCGTCAAGCTCGACAAGCTGATCGAGGGTTTGCAGACATGATCCGGTGCGACCACACCACGGCGTGGGCCGCGCTGAACGGCCACTTTCAGGCGCATGGCCGCGATCTCGA
>JANNWL010000317.1:0-3620 GCA_031414735.1 Burkholderiales bacterium
CCGAAAAGCCCCAGCTCGACCTGAAGACCTACTTCAACGGCGAACTCACGGCCCACGGCATCTTCACCGACCGCCAGGGCAAGGTGGCGCGCCGCTTCGTCGTGCAGATGACCGGCACCTGGCAGGGCAAAGAAGGCGTGCTCGACGAACGCTTCACCTACAGCGACGGCAGCACCGAGCGCCGCGTGTGGAAGCTCACCGACGAAGGCGGCGGGCGCTGGAGCGGCCGCGCCGACGACGTGCTGGGCGTGGCCCAGGGCGTGGCCGCGGGCAACGCCCTGAACTGGCGCTACACACTGAAACTGCCGGTGGACGGCAAGGTCTACGAGGTGCAGTTCGACGACTGGATGTACCTGATGGACGACCGCGTGATGCTCAACAAGGCCGCCATGAGCAAGTTCGGCATCCACCTGGGTGAAGTCACCCTGTCGTTCTACAAGAAGTGACATCCGCATGCCCCTGAACCCCGTCATCGACAACTGGACCGGCAAGACCGCCTGGCTGGTGGGTGCGTCCACCGGCATCGGTGCGGCCACCGCCGCACTGCTGCACGAACGCGGCGCCCGCGTGGTCGTGTCGGCGCGCAGCCGGCAGCCGCTGGACGCCTTCGTCGCCACCCACGCCGGCAGCCTGGCGCTGCCGCTGGACGCCACCGACCAGGCCGCGCTGCACGCCGCTGCAGCGCAGATCGTGGCCACGCACGGCGGTATCGACCTGGTGATGTACTGCGCCGGCACTTACGCCGAGATGCGCGCCACCGAGTTCAAGCTCGACGTGGCGCTGCGCCATGTGCAGGTCAACCAGATCGGCGCGCTGTACCTGCTGGACGCCGTGTTGCCGCAGTTGCTGAAGCAGGCCCAGTCCGGCCGGGGCGGCCACATCAGCCTGGTGTCCAGCGTGGCGGGGTTTCGCGGCCTGCCCAAGTCGCTGGCCTACGGGCCGACGAAGGCTGCGCTCATCAACCTGGCCGAGACGCTGTACCTGGACCTGTCGCCGCTGGGGCTGGGTGTGTCGGTCATCAACCCGGGCTTCGTCGAAACGCCGCTGACGGCGGGCAACGAGTTCAAGATGCCGGCACTGATCACGCCTGCCGAGGCGGCGGCCGAGATCGAGAAGGGCTGGCGCAAGGGCGAGTTCGAGATCCACTTCCCCAAGCGCTTCACACTCTGGCTCAAGGCCATGCGCCACCTGGGCTATGGCGCCTACTTCGCTGCCGTGCGGCGGTCGACGGGACTGTGATGGACGACGCCGCAGCCCGCACCGTGCCCGGCATCGTGCAGTTCTTCGAGCAGTTGGCGCCTGCGGACCTGGCCCGCCTGGGCACGGTCTACACCGACGGCGCGCGCTTCAAGGACCCGTTCAACGAGGTGGTTGGCGTGCCCGCCATCCGCGGCGTGTTCGAGCACATGTTCGCCTCGCTGGAAGCGCCACGCTTCGTGGTCCGCGAGGTCATCGTGCAGGGCCCGCAGTGCTTCCTGACCTGGGACTTCGTGTTCCGCATGCGGCGTTTCAACCGCAGCGAGCAGGTCATCCGTGGCGGCTCGCACTTGCAGTTGGCCCCTGACGGGCGAATTGCCCTGCACCGAGATTACTGGGACGCCGCCGAAGAGCTGTACGAGAAGCTGCCGCTGCTGGGCGGGCTGATGCGCTGGCTGAAGAAACGCGCCACGCAGTGAGCTTCAGCGCTGGCCTTCGGTCAGGGTGTCGACCTGGAACAGGCCCGACTTGTCGACCAGCCAGATGTCGGTGTAGCTGACCTTGCTGCCGGCCATGCGGGCGGGCGGCGGGAAGGGCGCGGCGCGGCGGATCATGGCGATGACCCAGGGTGCGACCTCGTCGGCGGCGGGCTTGCGCACCACGGTGACGTTGAGCACCTGGCCCGTGGCGTCGATCTCCGTCTCGACCATCATCACCGAATAGATCAGCGGCGGGACCTTGCCGCGGTAGACGCGCATCGGGTAGGCCGCATAGATGTGCCGTGCCGCATCGATTCGGTACTCCCGCTCGATCTCTGCGGCCGACTCACGCGGCGGTCCCGGCAACAGCGGCTGAGGCACCATGCTGAACTGCGCCAGCGCCGCCTGTGCAGCGCCCAGCAGCGTCACCGCCGCAGTCCAACGCAGCCAACGTGTCAGCGCGCCCCGCGGATCTCCAGCCCCTGTCTTTTCGCCACTCATGTTGGTCTTTGCCCCCACTCCAACCTGTTTCCAGAGCACTTGACAAGGTTACACGAGCGCGGATGCGCCGCAATCCCCCGTGTAAACGACAAGTGAGCACAGCTACCGAAGCCAACCCTTGCGCCGGAAGTAGACGAAGGGCGCGGCCACCGAGGCCAGCATCAACAGCAGCGCAAAGGGGTAGCCCCCCTGCCAGTCCAGTTCGGGCATGAACTTGAAATTCATGCCGTAGATGCTGGCGATCAGCGTGGGCGGCAGCAGGCCCACGCTGGCCACCGAGAAGATCTTGATGATCTTGTTCTGGTTGATGTTGATGAAGCCGACGGTGGCGTCCATCAGGAAGTTGATCTTGTCGAAAAGGAAGGCGGTGTGCGAGTCCAGCGAGTCGATGTCGCGCAGGATTTGGCGCGCTTCCTCGAATTGTTCGGCGTTGAGCATGCGGCTGCGCATCATGAAGCTCAGCGCGCGGCGGGTGTCCATCACGTTGCGCCGGATGCGGCCGTTCAAGTCTTCCTCGCGGGCGATGGCCGTCAGTGCGGCGCCGGCTGCCGCGTCGTCGACCTCGTGCTTGAGCACGCGGGCGCTGACGCGCTCGAGGTTGTCGTAGATGCCCTCCAGCGCGTCGGCCGAGTACTCGGCGTCGGCGTCGTACAGCTTCAGCAGCACGTCCTTGGCGTCCTCGATCAGCGCTGGCGTGCGCCGGGCGCGCAGGCGCAGCAGGCGGAACACCGGCAGGTCCTCGGAGTGGACCGAGAACAGCACGCCCTCGCGCAGGATGAAGGCCACGCGCACGTTGCGCGCCGGCTTGCCGTCGGCGCCGTCGATGCCGTCTTCGGCGTCGATGAGAAAGTCGGACCGGATGTGCAGCTCGCCGTTGTCTTCTTCGTAAAAGCGGGCCGACTCTTCCAGGTCGTCGTCGACGGCATCGAGCGGGATGAGGAGACCGAAGCGCTGGTTGATCCAGCCCTTTTCCTCAGGCGTGGGCGCTTCCAGATCGACCCACACGGGCTGCACCTGACTCAGTGCGTCGGCGCTCTCCACGTCCTGTTGGGTCAACCGGCCTTGGGCCAGGGAGAAGACATTGAGCATCGCAGTCCTTCAGCGTCCGCGCCGGCCACCGTTTCGGGCCGCGCCGAAGTAGACGGTCACCGAGGGTGACGCTGGTCCAAAGGTGATGTCCGCAAATGCGATGCGTGATTATGTGGCATCACGGCGCAGCGCATTCCTGCGCCAGCGTAGCAAAACACCCTCTGACACCACCTGGGTCACACGCCGGTGGCAGACTCGGCATCCGATGAACAAAGTCCTGCGCTGGTCGCTTGTCGCCACATGCACGCTGCTGGCCGCTGGCGTGGCAGCCCTGTGGCTGGCTTCGAGCCGAACCGCGCTGGTCGGCGAGCGCAGCGATCTGCGCTACACCGACGTGCAGCGCGTGCTGGACAT
>JANNWL010000318.1:0-26300 GCA_031414735.1 Burkholderiales bacterium
GCGGTGATGCCGGCAGTCACGGCATGGCGCTTGACGATCTTCCAGAACATCTGCCGTGTCATGGCGGCGCCGCGCACGGTCAGGAACAGGTCGGCGCTGGACTCGCGCTTCAACAACCCCGACCGCGCCTGCGCCAGATAGCGGCGCAGCCACTCGTGCGCTTCGGCGCCGAAGGGCACCAGCCGCTCGCGCGAGCCCTTGCCCATCACGTGCAGCACGCCCTGGTCCAGGCTCAGGTGCAAGGCCTTGAGCAGCACCAGCTCGCTCACGCGCAGGCCGCTGGCGTACATCAGCTCGAGCATGGCGCGGTCGCGCAGGCCCAGCGGGGTGGTGGTGTCGGGGGCTGCGAGCAGGGCCTCGACCTGCGCCTCGGACAAGGTCTTGGGCACCCGCAGCGGCTGGCGCGCCGAGTCCATCTTCAGCGTCGGGTCGGCGCCCAGGTGCCGTTCGCGCACCGCCCAGCGAAAGTAGCGCTTGAACACACTCAGGCGCCGGTTGGCGGTGGTGGCCTTGGTGGTCGCATGGCGCTGCGCCATGAAGGCCAACAGGTCGGTCTGCAAGCTGTCGTTCAAGGCCTTGCCCTGCGCGTCTTGCAGCCACGCGGCGTACAGCGCCAGATCACGCCTGTAAGCCGCCAGGGTCAGCGGGGCCAGGCCGTCTTCGAGCCACAGCGCGTCGATGAAGCGGTCTACGGCCTCGGCGCTGGAAAGTGTCAACGACGTCGCCATTCAGTCAAAAGGCCACCCAAGGGTGGCCTTTGCCTGCAAACGGGCGAGCGGCAACGTCACTCCAGAACAAGCTTCTGCTGCGCGACGACCTTCTTGTAGACATCGAACTCGGCGCGGATCTGTGCTGCAAACTCATCGGGTGTGTTGGCCAGCACGATGGAGCCGGTGTCCTCGATGCGCTTGCGCACCTCGGGCATGGCCACGGTGGCGCGCACGGCGGCGTTGACCTTGTCGACCACGTCCTTGGGCAGGCCCTTGGGTCCGTAGATGCCGTAGTAAGCCATGCGGTTCACGGGCTCCAGACCGACTTCCTTGAAGGTCGGCACGCCCGGCAGCACGGCCAGGCGCTGCGGGGCGGACACGACGATAGCGATCAGGCGGTTGTCCTTGATGAAGGGCAGGGCCGAGGGCATGTTGTCGAAGATGATCTGCACCTGTCCGGCCACGGTGTCATTCAGGGCCGGACCCGCACCGCGGTAGGGGATGTGGGTCATGAACACACCCGCCAGGCTCTTGAAGAGTTCCGTTTGCAAGTGCCGATGCCGCCCGTGCCCGAACTGGCATAGCTGTACTTGCCCGGGTTCTTCTTCAGCTCAGCGATGAAACCCTTGTAGTCGCGCGCTGGAAAGCTGGGGTGCACCGCAATCACGTTGGGCGTGGCGGCGATGTTGATGATGGGCGTGAAGTCGGTGAGAGGGTTGTAGGGGATCTTGGGGTTGATGGCCGGGTTGGACGCCGTGGTGGACACCGTGGCCATGCCCAGCGCGTAGCCGTCGGGCGTGGCCTTGGCCGTTTCATTGGCACCCACCGAGCCGCCGCCGCCGGCCTTGTTCTCGACGATCATGGTCTGGCCCAGCGGGCCGTTGATGCGTTCGGCCACGACACGCGCAATGATGTCCGTGGTGCCGCCGGCGGCGAAGGGCACGACCAGGCGCACCGGTTTGTTCGGGTTGGCCTGCGCCAGGGCCAGGCCAGGCGCGGCGAGTAGAGCGGCGGCTGCGACGAGTCCGGCAAGTTTCAGGGGGGTCATGAAAAGTCTCCTTGTTATCAATGGAAAGGCAATCAGGGCGTCAACCCGAGCAGGCCCGCCTTGAGCTTCTTGTCATAGGGCTGGTCCCCCAGGAACGAGAGCAGAAAGGCCGTGTAGAAGTCGACGCCTGGGATCAGACTGCCGCGCAGTGTGCCATTCAGCCGCATGGCCATACCCTGGCCGGGCTCAAGATCGAGGTCGACCACGTCGCCCAAATTGAGCTTGCCCAGCGCATCTACCTGGGCGCCGAACTGGTCCAGCCGCAGCTGCAGTCCCTGCAACTGGGATGCGCTGACGTTGCGCGCCACCCCCTTGTGCACCGCCTTGTTGAACTCGACCGCCGGCAGTTCGCGCAGCATGCGCAACTGCAGCCGCTTGGGGCCAGTCGGGGCCGTGGCCTCTTGAGTGCTGCGTGCCGGCCCGGCCAGGTAGAGCCCGGCCGCAAAGGCCTTGAACCAGGCCACGGCGCGCACGCCGGTGCCGTTCAGGAGCAGCTCCGTGCCGGCCACCTGGGCCACTGAATCGAACCACTGGCCTTCGACCTTGATGCCCGCCGGCCGCGACTGCGACTGCGCCTGTGTCTGTCCAGCCAGCGGCAGGCAGGCCAGCATCCACAAGGCATCACGACGGTTGGGCAACTTGGTTTCGATCGACATCACACGACAGGCTAACGCAGACGGCCCGTGACAGGCTGACCTGCCGCTTGCCGGTGGCAGACTCCCGCCATGTCCGATGCCCTGATTCTGCTGCCCGACTTCCTGCTCATCGTCACCGGTTACCTGATTTGCCGACACACGGCGCTGAACCGCAGTGTCTGGGAAGGCGTCGAGCGACTGGTTTACTTCGTGCTCTTTCCTGCGCTGCTGTTCACCGCCATCGTGCGCAGCCCCTTGCAGCCGGCCGCCGCGCTGCCGCTGGTGGGCTGCGGCCTGGCCGTGGTGGTTTGCGGCATCGCCATGGCCTATGCACTGCACCAGGTGCCGGGTGTGGACAGCCGCCTGCACGCCTCGGGCGCGCAAGTGGCCTTCAGGTTCAATTCCTACGTGGCCCTGGCCATGGCCGAGCGCCTGGCCGGCGCGCAAGGCCTGGCCTGGACGGCGCTGCTGGTAGCGGTGTGCGTGCCGGTGTGCAACATCGCTGCGGTCTGGCCGCTGGCACGCCACGGCGGGCAGGGCTACCTGCGCGAGCTGTCGCGCAACCCCCTGATCCTGAGCACCGGCAGCGGCCTGGCCTTCAACCTGCTGGGTCTGCAACTGCCCGACCTGGCTTCGCTCACGCTGTCGCGCATCGGCGCGGCCGCCCTGCCCCTGGGCTTGATGGCCGTGGGCGCGGGCCTGCAGATGGGCGCGCTGCGCGAGGCACCGCGCCTGGCCGCGTCACTGCTGACGATCCGCCATGCGCTGCTGCCGCTGGTCGCCGTGGTGCTGGTGATCTGGGCCGGCCTGCCGCCGGCCCAGCAGGCCATCGTGGTGGCCTTTGCCGCCCTGCCGACCGCATCAAGCGCCTATGTGCTGGCCACGCGCATGGGCGGGCACGGTGGGTTCGTGGCGGGGCTGGTGACACTGTCGACGCTGATCGGCATGGCCGGGCTGCCGCTGGCGCTGATGCTGCTGCGGGCTGCCACCGCGTAGCGAGATCAAGCCTCGGCGAGCGCCCAGTCAACGTGCTCGCGGACCAGCGCATCAGCGCCTTCGCGCGCCTGCGCCAGGGCCGCCCGTGTGGCCAGGTCGCCCGTGCGGCGCAAGGCATTGCCCAGCCCCACCGCCAGGTTGCGCCGCCAGCGTGTCCAGCCGATGCGGCGGATCGCGCTGCCCTCGGTACGCTGCAAGAACTCCGGCTCGCCCCAGGCCCACAGCTGCAGCAGCGTGGCGCCGTCCAGTCCATCGCGCACATCGAAGTCGGGCAGCGTGGAGCGCACGGCGTACTTGTTCCAGGGGCAGGCCAGCTGGCAGTCGTCACAGCCGTAGATGCGGTTGCCCACGGCCAAGCGAAACTCCTCCGGGATGGGCCCGTCATGCTCGATGGTGAGGTAGCTGATGCAGCGCCGGGCGTCCAGCCGGTAGGGCGCCACGATGGCCGCCGTGGGGCAGACATCGATGCAGGCCGTGCAACTCCCGCAATGCGCCGGCACGGGTTCACTGGCGGGCAGGGCCAGGTCGATGTAGATCTCGCCCAGGAAGAACATCGACCCGGCCTCGCGGTGCAGCGCCAGCGTGTGCTTGCCGCGCCAGCCGATGCCACTGCGCGAGGCGAGTTCGACCTCCAGCACCGGGCCTGAGTCGGTGAACACGCGGTGCCCCAGCGGGCCGACCTCGGCCGCCAGCCGTTCGGCCAGGGTCTGCAGGCGTGCGCGCAAGACCTTGTGGTAGTCGCGGCCCCGCGCATACACCGACACCACGGCGCGATCGGGTTGGTGCAGCGCCGCGGCTTCGGCGTCCACCCAGCCGGGCGCCATGTCGCGCGGCAGGTAGTCCATGCGCGCGGTGATCACGCACACCGTGCCGGGCACCAGTTCGGCCGGCCGCGCCCGCTTCAGGCCATGGCGCTGCAGGTAGCCCATGCCGCCGTGAAAGCCGGCTTCCAGCCAAGCCAGCAATCCCGGCTCGGCAGCAGTGAGATCGGCCTGCGCGACCCCTGTCTGTGAGAATCCCAGTTCACGTGCCCACTCCTGCAGCCGCGCCACCAGCGCCTGCCCTTCGAAGTGATGATGTCGCTGCATGCGTCGATTCTAGGAACGCGCACCCTGACCTGGTTGGATGAAGCAGCCTGCGCCAGCTGGGCCGGCGCGCTGGCCACCCGACCGGGCTTGCGCGACGCCTGCATCGAGCTGCACGGCCCGCTGGGTGCTGGCAAGACAACCTTCGTGCGCCACCTGCTGCGCGCCCTGGGTGTGCAGGGCCGGGTCAAGAGCCCCACCTATGCCGTGCTGGAGCCGTACTCGCTGCCCGGCCTGGAAATCTTTCACTTCGACTTCTACCGCTTCAACGACCCGCGCGAGTGGGACGACGCCGGTTTTCGCGAGCTGTTTGCGCAGCCTGGCCTGAAGCTGTCTGAATGGCCCGAACGCGCGGCGGGTCGGCTTCCCCTTGCAGACCTGAGCCTGCACATCGAACCGCTGGACGGCGACGCACGCAAGGTGACGGTGCATGCCGGCACGTCGCGCGGGCTGGAGCTGCTGGCTTGACGCTGCCTCGCCGCCGCGCCGTGCAGCGCATGGGCTGCCTGGTGGTGCTGCTGGGCACGGCGCAACTGGCGCGCGGTGCGGCCATCGTGGCGGTGCGTGTGTGGCCGGCGCGCGACTACACGCGGGTGACCATCGAGTCCGACCAGCTGTTGGCCGCCAAGCACCTGTTGACGGCTGCGCCGCTGCGCCTGGTGGTCGACATCGACGGCCTGGAGCTGAAGGACGCGCTGCGCGAACTGGTGGGCAAGGTGCGGCCCGACGACCCCTTCATCGCCGGGGTGCGTGTGGGCCAGTACCAGCCGCGGGTGGTGCGGCTGGTGTTCGACCTGAAGCAGGCCGTCGTGCCGCAGCAGTTCACGCTGGACCCCGTGGCGGCCTACCAGCACCGTCTGGTGTTTGACCTCTACCCGACCGTGGAAGCCGACCCCCTGCTGGCGCTGATACGAGGCAAGGAAGCCGCCGAAGAGCGCGCAGCGCAGGCCGTGCAGGATGCGCTGGGCGAGCTGATTGCGCGCATCGACAAGCCAATGATGAACCCGACGGTTCCTGTGCCGGGGCCCATGGTCCCAGCGCCGCCAGCCGCCACCGCTGCGCCCGCGACCGCCACCAGCACCCCGGCACCCCCGCCGCCGCCCAGCGATGCCGAACGCCAGCGCGTGGACCGACTCGTCATCGTCGCGCTGGACCCGGGCCATGGCGGCGAGGACCCGGGCGCCATCGGCCCCACGGGACTGCGCGAGAAGGACGTGGTGCTGGCCATCGCCCTGCAACTGCGCGACCGGCTGAACGCCGTGCCCGGCATGCGCGTGATGATGACGCGCGACGCCGACTTCTTCGTGCCCTTGAACGAGCGCGTGCGCAAGGCGCGCCGCGTGCAGGCCGACCTGTTCGTCAGCATCCACGCCGACGCCTTCCTGCGCCCTGAGGCGCGCGGCGCCAGCGTGTTTGCGCTGTCCACGGGTGCGGCCACCAGCACGGCGGCGCGCTGGATGGCCCAGCGTGAAAACTCGGCCGACCAGGTCGGCGGTGTCAACGTGGGCAGCGTGAAGGACCGCCAGGTCCTGCAGGCGATGCTGGACATGAGCACGACGGCGCAGATCAAGGACAGCCTCAAGCTCGGGCAGGAAGTGCTGGCCGACATCGGCCGCGTGGGCCGCCTGCACAAGCGCCAGGTCGAGCAGGCCGGGTTCGCGGTGCTGAAGGCGCCAGACATCCCCAGCATCCTGGTCGAGACCGCCTTCATCTCGAACCCGGAAGAAGAAGACCGCCTGCGCGACCCGGCCTTCCGCAAGCAACTGGTGGACGCCTTGACCACCGGCATCCGGCGCTACTTTGCCCGAAACCCCCGCCTGGCCCGGCCGCGCCAGCTTTGAATGCGCAGCCTCAGCGGCCGTGCGTGCCGATGTAGCGCTTGCGCCAGAAGTAGACGATCAGTGTCACGCCCACGCCCAGCATGGAGCTGACAGCCACCAGGAACCCGGTGTTGGAGTGGATGAAAGGCAGGGAATCGAAATTCATGCCGAAGAAACCGGTGATCAGGTTCAGCGGCAGGAAGATGGCCGTCAGCACGGTGAGCGTGCGCATGATGTCGTTGGTGCGGTGGCCGAGCGCCGAGAAGTGCATCTGCACCGCCGTCTCGGCGCTCTGCTCCAGCCGCCGCACATGGCCCAGCACACGCTCGACGTGCTCCAGCACGTCGCGCGAACGCACGCGCAGCAGTTCACGCTCGCGCTGCTTGTCGCGCTCGGGCTCGTCGGGCCACTCGTCCAGGGCATCGATCCATTCCTGCATCGCGCTGCGCTGGTCTTCGCAGGTGTCTTCGAGCATGTGCAGGGCATTGCGCGAGTCCAGCAGCATCTGCCAGTCGTCGAAGCGACTGCGTGGGTCCAGCAGCTCTTGCTGCACATAACCGAGCTGGCGGGTGAGCAAGCGGCGCAGGTCCAGGTAGCTGTCCACCATGTGGTTGACCATGCGCAGCATCAGGTCGGCCGGGCTGCCGGGCAGGCGCGCCACGCCACGCCCATCGGCCGGGCTGGCCTGGCCAGCCAGACGCTGCGCGAAGTGCTCGCGCACAGCGCATTCGGCGGGGTGCACGGTGATCAGTACACGGTCGAACACGGCAAAACCCACCGGGCTGGTGTCGATGGCGGCCAGGGCCCGGCGCGCCGACGCGGCCGTGCCCTTGGCGTCGTCGAGGAACATGCCCTCGCTGCCAGCACCGGCGGCAAGACGACGGAACACCAGCAGGTCGTACCACGAGGTGTAGTCGAAGTGGCTGGGCAGCTGGTTGTTCAGCAGGTCGGACACATGCAGGTCGACCATCGAGCCCATGCCCCAGCGGTGCAACGCTTGCTGCAGTTCGCCCGCCTGCAACTCGAACTCGCGCCGCGCGCTGCCTATCCAGATGAAGCCCTGGGTCGGCAGCACGTCGGGCCAGCCGTCGAGCTCGGCGAAGTGCTCGGCGCTGACGTGAAAGACGCGCATCAGCGCGAGCGATCCGTGTTCTGCAGCAACCGTGCCGCGTCGAGCGCGAAATAGCTCAGCACGCCGTCGGCGCCAGCGCGCCTGAAGGCCAACAGCGACTCCATCATCACGGCGTCGTGGTCCAGCCAGCCATTGGCGGCCGCCGCCTTGAGCATGGCGTACTCGCCGCTCACCTGGTAGACGAAAGTGGGCATGCGGAACGCGTCCTTCACGCGGCGCAGGATGTCCAGGTACGGCATGCCGGGCTTGACCATCACCATGTCGGCACCTTCGGCAATGTCCAGCGCGACTTCACGCAGGGCCTCGTCGCTGTTGCCGGGGTCCATCTGGTAGGCCTTCTTGTCGCTCTTGCCCAGGTTCTTGGCCGAGCCCACCGCGTCGCGAAAGGGGCCGTAGAAGGCGCTGGCGTACTTGGCGCTGTAGGCCATGATGCGGGTGTGGATGCAGCCGGCTTCTTCCAACGTGCTGCGGATGGCGCCGATGCGGCCGTCCATCATGTCGCTGGGAGCCACGATGTCCACGCCCGCCTGCGCCTGCAGCAGCGCCTGCTGGCGCAGCACGGCCACGGTGACGTCGTTGAGGATGTAGCCCGTGTCATCGATGAGCCCGTCCTGCCCGTGGCTCGTGAAGGGGTCCAGAGCGACGTCAGTCAGCAGCGCCAGCTCGGGGAAGCGCCTCTTCAGCTCGCGCACGGCGCGCGGCACGAGACCGTCGGGGTTGGTGGCCTCGCGGCCGTCCGGTGTCTTCAGGTGCGGCTCGATGACCGGGAACAGCGCCATCACCGGCACACCCAGTTGCAGGCATTCCTCTGCGACGGCAAACAGACCGTCGAGACTGCGGCGCTTCACGCCGGGCATGCTGGCCACGTCCTGCGACTGGCCCTGGCCGTCGAGTACGAAGACGGGCAGGATGAAGTCAACGGGCGCCAGCCGGTGCTCGCGCACCAGGGCGCGTGTGGCGGCGTCTCGGCGCAGTCGGCGCGGGCGGCTGGCGGGGTAAGGCGGCGGGCTGTGCACGGTGTTCTGGGCAGGGGGCCAGCAGGTCCGCACACACCCTGGAAGGCACCATGGCGGGCCTGAAACCGATCTGCTAAAGTTGATTTTGAATGATAGCCGCAAGGCTGTTGTTCCCTGCTTTTCCTCCCTGAGCAGGTGCCTTAGCGTCATGACAGCGATAAGGCTTGCCGGCCTCGGCCCCGTGCCGAGGCCTTTTTTTGCGCCGCTCGCCCCCGCCATGCAACGCAGCATGCATTTGATAATGCACCGATGAGTTCTGCGTACCTCTGGGTCAAGGCCTTTCACATCGTCTTCGTGGCGAGCTGGTTTACGGGCCTGTTTTACCTGCCGCGCCTGTTCGTCAACCTGGCCATGGTGCCAGCCGCCAGCCATGCCGAGCGTGAACGCCTGCTGCTCATGGCACGCAAGCTCTACCGCTTCAGCAGCCTGCTGATGGTGCCGGCGCTGGCGCTGGGGCTGGTGCTGTGGCTGGCCTACGGCGTGGGCCGCGGACCGGGCAGCGGCTGGATGCACGTGAAGCTGCTGTTGGTGGTGGGGGTGGTCGGCTACCACTTCGTCTGCCGGTCCCTGCTGCGCGACTTCGAACAGTTTGCCAACCGGCGCAGCCACCGCTGGTACCGTGTCTTCAACGAGGTTTCGGTGCTGATGTTCGCCGCCACGGTGGTGCTCGTGGTCGTCAAGCCGTTCTAGGCGGCGTGCCATGACCGGCCGCTCGCGACACCGCAGTTCGGCCACACCACTTGCCGCGGTCTATGCGGCGCTGGTGGTCTACGCCAGCCTGTTCCCCTTCACCGGCTGGCGCTGGCCCCCCGGGCAGGCGCTGACCACGCTGCTGGTTCTGCCCTGGCCGCCCTGGGTGCTGCCCTATGACCTGTGGTTCAACCTGCTCGGCTACCTGCCGCTGGGGGCGCTGACGGGCATTGCGGTGTGGCGCAGCGGTGGGTCGGGCTGGGCGGCCCTGCTCGCTGCCGTGCTGGGACCGGCGGCGCTGTCCTTTTCCTGCGAGGTGCTGCAGCATCTGCTGCCCGGCCGGCACGCGTCGCTGCGCGACCTGGCCATGAACAGCGCGGGTGCGGCACTGGGCGCAACCTTGGCGCTGGGCTGGCTGGCCTTGGGAGGTGGATCGCTGTGGCAGGCGCTGCGCGAGCGCTGGTTCCTGCGCGACAGTGCCGGTGCACTGGCCTTGCTGGCGCTGTGGCCGGTGGGGCTGCTCTTTCCCGCGCCCGTACCACTGGGTCTGGGGCAGATCACCGAGCGGCTGCGCGAAACCGCCCAAGACCTGATCGAGGGCGTGCCCTGGGCCGATGCCGCCTACCTGTTGCTGGCCGCGCCTGACAACGCCACCGCACCCCTGCGCCCCTTGGCCGAGGCCGGCATCACCGCGCTGGGTCTGTTGGCCCCCTGCCTGCTGGCCTACAGCGTGATGAACCCGGGCTGGCGGCGCGTGGCGATGTCGGTGGGCGCGCTGGCACTGGCCGTCAGCGGCATGACGCTGTCGACCCTGCTCAACTTCGGCCCGCAGCACTTCATGGCCTGGTTGGCCCCGGGCACGCCGGCGGCGCTGGCCGCGGGGCTGCTGCTGGCGGCGCTGCTGGCGCCCTTGTCGCGGCCGGTGGTGGTGGGGCTGGGGCTGGTCGCACTGACCGGGCTGGTGGTCGGTGTGGCGCATGCACCGGACGACCCCTACTTCGCGCAAAGTCTGCAAGCCTGGGAGCAGGGCCAGTTCGTGCGCTTCCACGGCCTGGCGCAGTGGGTGGGCTGGCTGTGGCCCTACGCGGCCATGGCCTGGCTGCTGTCCCGCCTGGGGCGACGCGGGTGACCGTGCCAAGGTGTCCGTGCGCAAGGGGCGGCTGCCTACAATCCCGGGCATGAGTTACTACAAGCACCACATTTTCTTTTGCCTGAACGAACGCCAGAGTGGCGAGGCCTGCTGCGCCCAGCAGGCGGCGCAGGCAGGATTCGACCATTGCAAGGGCCGTGTCAAGGCCGCAGGCCTGGCCGGGCCTGGCGGCGTGCGTGTGAACAAGGCGGGCTGCCTGGACCGCTGCGCCGGCGGCCCGGTGGCCGTGGTCTACCCCGAAGGCACCTGGTACACCTACGTCGACGCGTCAGACATCGACGAGATCGTCGAGTCCCATCTCCAGGGCGACCGCATCGTCGAACGCCTGCTGCTGCCCCCCGAAGTCGGCCGCTGAACACAGCCCGCATGAACCCGCGAACGCTGCGCAGCCAGGTGGCCGGCCCCGCCGGCGATATCGAGTGCGCCATCGACGGTCCAGAGGAGGGCTCGCCGCGCGGTGTGGCCGTGTTGTGCCACCCCCACCCGCAGCACGGCGGCACGCTGGACAACAAGGTCGTGCTGACATTGGCCCGCGCCTTCGTGCAGCTGGGTTACACGAGCGTGCGCTTCAACTTCCGCGGCGTCGGCGCGTCGCAGGGTCATTGGGACGAGGGCCGCGGCGAGGTTGATGACGCCTTGGCCGCCGTCGCTGCCCACCGTGTCGCGGGCCTGCCGCTGGTGCTGGGCGGTTTTTCCTTTGGCGCCTACGTGGCCTCGCAGGCCGCCGTGCGCCTGGGCGACGCGGCCGTCGCCGAACGCCTCGTGCTGGTCGGCCCGGCGGTGGTGAACTTTCCCATGGCCCCGGTGCCCAAGGACACCCTTGTCGTGCATGGCGAACTGGATGAAGTTGTGCCGCTCAGCGCCGTCTTCGACTGGGCCTGCACCCAGGCGCTGGCTGTCGTGGTGGTGCCGGGCAGCGGACACTTTTTCCATGGGCAGCTGGCGCTGCTCAAACAGATAGTCAACGGCGCGTGGGCCCCGCGCGCCTCACCCTGAGATCCGATGAGAACCCTGCTCGCTGCTTTCCTGACCGCCTTCGCCCTCACCTCGTTTGCCCAGGCCCCGCAACCGCCCGAGGTGGCCGCGCGCCAGTACATCCTGATCGACCTGGCCAGCAACCAGGTGCTGGCCGAACGCGATGCCGACTCCCAGGCCGACCCGGCCTCGCTGACCAAACTGATGACGGCCTACCTGGTGTTCAACGCCATCCGCGACAAGAAGCTGACGCTGGAGCAGCCGCTGACAGTGAGCAAGCGCGCCTGGGCCGAACGGGTAGGCGGCGGTTCACTGATGTTCATCGACACCACCATGACGCCCAAAGTGAGCGAGCTGCTGCGCGGCATGATCGTGCAAAGCGGCAACGACGCGTCGGTGGCCCTGGCCGAGGGTGTGGCCGGCAGCGTCGAGGCCTTCGTGGCCATGATGAACCGCCAGGCCCAGGCCTGGGGTTTGAAGAACACGCAGTTCAAGAACGTCGCGGGACTGAGCGAGGCCGGCCACTACAGCAGCACGCGCGACATGGCCGCCATTGCCGCGCGCATCATCACCGAGCACCCCGACTTCTACCCGCTCTACAGCATCCGCCAGTACACCTACAACAACATCAAACAGGACAACCGCAACATGCTGCTCGGCCGCGACGCCACGGTCGACGGCATGAAGACCGGCTACACCGAAGCCGCCGGCTACTGCCTGGTGGCCAGCGCCGTGCGCGACATGCCCAACGGCAAGCGCCGCCTGCTCAGCGTCGTGCTGGGCACGACGTCCCGCGAGGCGCGCGCTGCAGAGAGCCAGAAGCTGCTGAACTGGGGCTGGCAGGCCTGGGACGCCGTGCGCCTGTTCGAAGCCGGCAAGGCGGTGGCCAGCGTGCCGGTGTGGAAGGGCAAGTCACCCGAAGCCAAGCTGGGTGCGCCTGGCGCGTTGTTCGTGAGCGTGCCCAAGGGCGAAGGCGACAAGCTCAAGACCAGCATCGAGCGCACCGACCCCCTGGTGGCGCCGCTGGTGGCCGGTCAACGCGTGGGCAGCATCAAGATCACAGGCACCGGCGGCGCCACGTTGGCGACGTTGCCATTGGTGGTGCTGGAACCGGTGGAACTGGCAGGCATCTTCGGCCGCGCCTGGGACGCGCTCCGGCTGTGGATCAAGTAAGGCAGCGCTGGCCCGCAGTGACACAATTCTCCAAGCCCACAACCCGCACCGCACCATGAGTGATCTCATCTGCTACCTCAACGGTCACTACCAGCCCGTCTCGCAGGCCAGCGTGAACGTCATGGACCGCGGCTTCATCTTCGGCGACGGCATCTACGAAGTCGTGCCGGTGTACGGAAAGCGGCTGTTCCGCTTTGACGAACACATGGCCCGGCTGTCGCGTTCGCTGGCCAAGCTGCGCATCGCGAACCCGCACACGCGCGACGAGTGGCTGGGCCTCGCCCGCGGCCTGGTGGCCAGCAGCTTCGAGTCCACCGGCGCCGAAGACCAGCTGGTCTACATCCAGGTGACGCGCGGTGTCGCGCCACGCGACCATGTCATGCCGCAGGGCATCCCGCCCACGGTCTTCATGATGGCCAACCCGATGAAGCAGGCCAGCGCCGAGCAGCGCCATGCCGGCGTGGCCTGCACCACGGCGCGCGACTTCCGCTGGGAACGCGGCGACATCAAGAGCACCAGCCTCTTGGGCAACGTGCTGGCGCGGCAGATGTCGGCCGACCACGGCGCGGTCGAGACGATCATGTTCCGCGACGGCTTTCTCACCGAAGCCGCTGCCAGCAATGTGTGGATCGTTCACGAAGGCGCGCTGCTCGGCCCGCCCAAGAGCGACCACGTGCTTGAAGGCATCCGCGTCGAGTTGCTGCGCGAACTGTGCGAAGACTGCGGCGTGGCCTACAACCTGCGCCCCATTTCCGAAGCCGACGTGTTGTCGGCCGACGAGGTCATGCTCAGCTCGGCCACCAAGGAAGTGCTGCCGGTGACGCGCATCGACGGCGAACTGGTCGGCCATGGCGCCATGCGCGGCAAGCCAGGGCCGGTGTACGCCCGCCTGCACGGGGCCTACCAGCGCGCCAAGCAAACGATGTCGGTCTGAACGCGGCACCACCCGCACCGTGGCCGACGACAGTCTGATCACCTACCCCAGCGCCTTCCCCATCAAGGTGATGGGCGAGCAGGTCGACGGGTTCGAATCGGCCGTCGTGGCGGTGGCCAGGCAGTTCGATGCGGCATTCGACACCGGCACCATCGAACGGCGGCCCAGCAAGGGCGGCAAGTACCTGGGCCTGACGCTCACCGTCACCGCCACCAGCCGCGAACAGCTCGACGAGCTCTACCGCACGCTCAGCACCCACCCGCTGGTGCGTGTGGTGCTGTGAGGCGGACGCCGCTTCAGCTCGGCTGGCGGACCAGGCGGTCTTCGATTTCGATGAGTTTGGCCGGCGCGGCCTCATCGCCGTTTCGCGCGGCCAGGTCGTACCAGTAGCGGGCCAGGCGCAGATCGGGATCCACGCCGTCGCCCTTCTCGTACATCGCGGCCAGCAGGTACATCGCGCCGACGTCACCGCCCTTGGCGGCCGCCTGAAACCACTGAGCGGCTGTCAGCGCGTCCTTGGGCCGGCCCCGGCCCAGGTAGTGCGCCGTGCCCATGGCGACCTGCGCGTCGACGCTGCCGGCCCGCGCGGCACGTTCGTACCAGTCATGGGCGGCCTTCAGATCGCGCGGGCCCAGGTCGCCGTTCTCCAGGCCCTGGCCCAGCGCGAACTGCGCCGTGACAAAGCCCGCCTCGGCGGCCCGGACCATCAAACGTCGGGCCCGCACCAGGTCAGGCCGCGGCACCTCGCCGCGCAGGTGCATGACAGCCAGGTTGTGCTGGGCCGCGGGCACGCCGCGCCTGGCCAGCGATTCAAAGGCCGTGCGGGCTGGTGAGAGGCGGCCCGAAGAGTACTCAAGCACAGCCCGGTCCATTTCGGACTGCAGGGCCGGCGCCAGCGGCGCGGCGTGAACCAGGCTGACCGGGCCGACAATTCCAAGCAGTCCGGCCAGAAGGGCTTGCAACACGTGTTTCATCATCGGCTCCAGTCGGTTCAACGGCACGATACCTTGCATGCCCGTGCCCTGCTTTGGTCGAACTTCGACGGCATGGCGGGACATGCACTGCATGCATGGTGAAATCAAGGCATGGCCGAACGCCCGAAACTCACCATCAAGACCCGCGTGCCCGAACGCGACCCCTACCGCCGGCCGGTGCGCGCGATGACCGCGCCGCGTCCCAATCCGGGCCATGCCGGCGCACGCGACGCACCGCCATCTGCCGCACCACTTTCTGCAGCACCACCTTCTGCAGCCCAACCGGCGCCGCCCCCTGCCCCCGTGCGCCCCGCCGCGCCACGCCCGCGACCGCGCACCGCGGCCGCGGTGCCCGCGCTCGCACCCGAGGGTGTGCGCGTGTCCAAGCTCGTGACCGAGCGCGGTCTGGCGTCGCGCCGCGAGGCCGACGAGTGGATTGAGGCCGGCTACGTGCGGGTCGGCGGCCGCGCCGTGGTGCTGGGCCAGCGCGTGGCGCCCGACGCCCTCATCGACATCGACGCCCGCGCCCGCGCCACCCAAGCCCGCCTGGTGACGGTGCTGCTGCACAAGCCCGTGGGCTGGGTCAGCGGCCAGCCCGAGGACGGCCACGACCCGGCCGTGATGCTCGTCAAGCCGGCGCACCGCTGGTCGGGCGACGCCTCGCGCATCGACTACCACCCCAGCCACCAGCGCCACCTGGCACCCGCCGGCCGGCTCGACATCGATTCCACCGGCTTGCTGGTGTTCACCCAGGACGGGCGCATCGCCAAGCTGCTGGTTGGCGACCAGACGCGCGCCGAGAAGGAATACCTGGTGCGTGTGCGTCACATCCGGCCGGGCGCCTTCCCGGAAGAAGGCATGGCGCGCCTGCGCCACGGCCTGGAACTCGACGGCGTGGCGCTGCGCCCGGCGCGTGTGAGCTGGCAGAACGAGGAGCAGCTGCGCATCGTGCTGCGCGAGGGCCGCAAGCGCCAGATCCGGCGCATGTGCGAACTGGTGGGGCTGGAAGTGCTGGGCCTGAAGCGCGTGCGCATCGGCAGCGTCTCGCTGGGCGCCCTGCCGGCGGGGCAGTGGCGCTATCTGCGCGATGACGAGCGGTTCTAGCGCCGTCCCGGTCGCGAATCAGCCGCCCATCTGCTCCAGCCGCTTGCGCGCATCGTCGAGCGACGATTTCTGCCCCTTGCCAGCCGCGACGAAATTCTTGAACGCCACCTTGGCGGCGTCGATGCGCCCGGCCTGCTGCAGGGCGATGCCCTTGCGGTAGTCGATGGGCAGGATTTCGGCGCCCTTGAGCGTGGCCGAGGACTCGAACAACTTGACCGCCTCATCGAAGGCGCCCGCCTCGGTGCGCACCCGCGCCAGGCCGTAGGGGCCGACGGCCAGGCCAGGGCGGTCCTTGACCAGGCGCTCGAAAAAGCCCTGCGCCTTGGCCGCCTGGCCGTTGTTGAGCAGGTTGAATGCTGCCTGGGCGCCCCACTGGCGCACGTCGTCGGCGAGTTCCGGGTCGGCCACGGTGAGCAGGGGCGTCAGCGACAGCAGCGCCGTCTCGGCCTTGCCTTCCTGCAGGGCCACCCGGGCCTGCAGCGCGCGGGCTTGTTCAGCCACCGGCGCTGAAGCGGCCAGCTCGGCCGCCTTGGCGGTGCTGCCGCCCATCATGCCCGGGGCCATGAGATAGAACTCGACCAGTGAACTGCGGGCCGGGTACCAGGTGGGCTCGAGCGTGTGCGCCTGGATCAGGGCGGTCTTGACCGTGCCGGCACTGCGCGCCGCCTTGAGCATGCCTTCGGACATCGCCTGCACCCCCAGCACGGTGCCCAGCGCATAGTGGCAGGACGCCGCCTGGGGCTGGCGCTGCACACAGCTCTCGGCCCGGGCCAGGGCGGCTTGGCGGGGGCCGGCGTCGCTGCCAGCCAGGGCCGTCACAGCCAGTGCCAGCACGGCCTGCACATCGTCGGCCTGCACGGCCAGGCGCTGCATGGCCAGGCGTTGCAGCTCGGCGGACTTGCCGGCCAGGTGCAGCGTTTCCAACGCCGCGTCCTTGAACATCTGCGCCTGGGCAGCGGTGGCCGCAAGCGCCAGGCCGGCACACAATGACAGGGCACGAATCGAAAGAGTGGCGTTCATTCAGCAGGGCCGGAGTTCAAGAGTGGCTGATGATGCTCGACGTGCCGCGCGAACGTGCCACCGCTGCGACGAACGGCGGTTTCCGGTGCCCGAACACGCCGCTCCGCCTGATAACCTCGCCGCGATGCCTGTCACCGCCCGCCACACGCCCGCCGCCGCGGCACGGCCTGCACCCTGGCCGGGGGCCTGGACCTTGGTGCAGCGCGTTGCCGTGGTGCCGCGGCCGGCATGAAGCCGCTGGCCGTGTGCCTGGCGGGGCCGACCGCGTCGGGCAAGTCGGCGGTCGCGATGGCCCTGGCGGCCGAGCTGCCACTGGAGATCATCAGCGTCGACTCGGCCCAGGTCTATCGCGGCATGGACATCGGCACGGCCAAGCCCAGCGCGGCCGAGCGCGCCCGGGTGCCGCACCACCTGATCGACATCCTGGAACCTACCCAGGCCTACTCCGCGGCGCGCTTCGTGGCCGACGCGCACCGCCTCATGGCCGACATCCGCGGACGTGGTCGCCTGCCGCTGCTGGTGGGCGGCACCATGCTGTACTTCAAGGCGCTGGCCGACGGGCTGTCCGCCATGCCGGGGGCCGATGCCGCGGTGCGCGCCGAGCTCGACGCCGAAGCGGCCCGGCACGGCTGGCCGGCACTGCATGCCGAGCTGGCGCGGATCGATCCGCACACCGCAGCACGCCTGGCGCCGGCCGACGGCCAGCGCGTTCAGCGCGCGCTCGAGGTCTGGCGACTGAGCGGGCGAACCATGTCGGACTGGCATGCGCAGGAAGCCCCGGCCAAACCCGCGGCGGCACTTCCGATGGTGTCGCTGGAGCCGACCGATCGCGGCTGGCTGCACGCCCGCATTGCCGAGCGCTTCGACGCCATGCTCGCTGCCGGGCTGGTGGCCGAGACCCAGGCCCTGCGGTGCCGCGGCGATCTCTCGGCGCTGCTGCCGGCCATGCGCTGCGTGGGCTACCGACAGGCCTGGGCGGCGCTGGAATGCGGCAGTGAAACAGGCTTGCGCGACAGGGGCATCGCGGCCACCCGCCAACTCGCCAAGCGACAGCTGACATGGCTGCGGTCGATGCCCGCCCGCCATGTGGTGGCTTGTGACGAGGTCGGTGCCCTGCCCGCGGCGCTGCGCACGCTGCGTCGTGCCGCGGCGCTTGCCGCATGACGCCAGCACTGGCCCCGTTTTTGCTAATCTGCGGAAGTCACTTTGGATGGCGCGTGCCAGGCATGTCGCCCTAGGGTGATGCCCGGGGCGAAGGCCCGCCGGGGCGGGATATAGTCCCGGCGCTCGGGCTCGTTGCGGCTGAGGCGGCTAGACGGGCCGGATACTTGTAGATACCAATGCCTTGAACCAAGTCCGCTTGGTTTTTGGTCGGCTGGAGGAGTCGAGTGGATTTCACACAACAACAAACCGGACCAAGCAAACACTTGATCGGTTTCGGGATCGTGATCACCCTGCATGTGGTGCTGGGGTGGGCATTGGTGAACGGCCTGGCACAGCGCTTGATCGACGTGATCAAGGCACCCATCGAGACCAAGATCATCGAAGAGGTGAAGCCGCCACCCCCACCGCCGCCCGAGAACCTGCCTCCGCCACCGAAGTTTGCGCCGCCGCCACCGTCCTTCGTGCCGCCGCCTGAGGTCAATGTGAACCCGCCGCCGACGCCGGCGCCGACCATCACCACGACCCAGGTGGCGCCGCCAGTGCAGGCCGTGACCGTGTCTCCGGTGCAGCCGTCGGCAGCGCCAGCAGCGGTCGCAGCGCCACGCGCGCCGGTACGCACCGAGCCCAGGGTTGACTTCCAGAACGCCTGCGAAAAGCCCGAGTACAACCGCCAGGCGCGTTCGGCCGAGGCGCAGGGTGCAGTGACCATCCTTTTCACGATGGACACGACAGGCATCATCAACGAAGCCACTGTTGAAAAGTCTTCCGGCCCGTCCCGTGAGCACAAGATGCTTGACCGGCTTGCCCTGGATGCCGTGCGTGCCTGCAAAGGCAGGCCCGGCACCCTGGATGGCAAACCTGAAAAGCTGACTTCGCGCATCACCTACGTCTGGAAGATCGCGGACTGATTCCGTCACCCCTTGAACCTGGCCGCTCAGGCCGCGTCAGCTTGTCCCCTGGAGAAACCATGTCACTGAATCATTTCCTGCAGGCCCGCACTTGGGCGTTGAAGTCGCTTGCATCTTTGCTGGCCGCTTTTGTGCTGGCCTTCAGCCTGCCTACTTTGGCCCTGGCCCAGGCCGCGTCCGCGCCCACAGCGGCCGCCGCACCAGCCGCAGCCACGGCACCCACGAACGTGGTGACGCAAGAGGCCGTCGAGAACCCCTTCGGCCTGAAGGCCGCCTGGGCTTCGGGCGACTTCGTCGCCAAGGGCACGCTGATCATCATGGTCATCATGTCCATGGGCAGCTGGTACGTGATCTTCATCAAGCTGTTCGAGTCGCGCGCCATGCTCAAGAGCGCCCGCGAATCGGGCGACGCTTTCTGGAAAGCCGCTTCGGTCAAGGCGGGTGTGGGTGTGCTGGAAGAAGGCAGCGCCTACCGCTACATTGCCGAGCAGGGCATCAAGGCCAATGACAACCACCAGGGCACGATGGTCGCCGACATCGACAAGCACACCTGGATCGCGATGTCCATCGACCGTGCCGTGGGCGCCATCCAGAGCCGCACCACCAACGGGCTGGCCGTGCTTGCCACGGTGGGTTCCACCGCACCGTTCGTGGGCCTGTTCGGCACCGTCTGGGGCATCTACAACGCACTGGTAAAGATCGGCATCAGTGGCCAGGCATCCATCGACAAGGTGGCCGGCCCGGTCGGTGAGGCGCTGATCATGACCGCCATCGGTCTGGCCGTCGCCGTGCCCGCCGTGATGGGCTACAACTGGCTGGTGCGCCGCAACAAGTCCATCATGGACCAGACCCGGGCCTTCGCCGGCGACCTGCACAACGTGTTGATCGCCGGCAAGCGCTGATGCCCAACCGGACACGGCTGCAGCCTGCGCGCGCCCCCAGGGCAGCCGCCAGGCTGGCAGCGGCGCGGCGCGGCATGGGCAGCGCCGCCAACGGAGACTATTCATGTCGATGAACGTAGGTGGGTCGGACGGCGACGACGGCGAACAACTCAACAACACCATCAACACCACGCCGTTGGTGGACGTGATGCTGGTGCTGTTGATCATCTTTCTGATCACCATTCCCGTGGTCACGCAAAGCGTGAAGCTCGAGCTGCCCAAGGAACGCAACATCCCCACGCAGACCAAACCCGAGAACATCATCATCGCGGTGAATCGCGAAGGTGAGGTCTATTGGGGGCTGGAGCGCATGCGCGACAACGAGACCCTGGTCAACCGCCTGAAGATCGAGTCGGTGAAAGAGCCGCAACCGGAAGTGCACATCCGGGGTGACTCAGAAGTGCGCTACGAATCAGTCGGTCGGGTGGTGGTGGCTTGCCAGCGGGCAGGCATCTTCAAAGTCGGATTCATCACCGAGCCGCCGGCCGGTGTGGGCCAGTAGGACAGTGGGGCGAAAAAAATGGGCATGAGTGTCGGGTCAGCCGGAGAGTCCGAAGACGAAGTCATGATGGACATCAACACCACGCCTTTGATCGACGTGATGTTGGTGTTGCTGATCATGTTCATCATCACCATTCCCATCCAGACGCATGCGGTGAAGATGAACATGCCCGTGCCGAACAACGCGGCCCCCCCGCCCAAGCCACCGGAGATCATCCGCATTGACGTGGACTTTGACGGCACCATCGGCTGGAACGGCGAAATCGTGCCCGACCGCGGCGTGCTGGAATCCAGACTGGCCGCTGTCGCTGCGCAGCCTGACCAGCCAGAGGTCCACCTGCGCCCGAACAAGCTCGTCACTTACAAGCACGTCGCCATGATCATGGCCTCGGCACAGCGCCTGGGCGTCACCAAGATCGGTATCGTGGGCAACGAACAGTTCCTGAATTGACCATGAAGACTCTGCGCGCTTTGACCCTGGTACTGATGGCTGCCGGCAGCCTGGGCAGTGCGCTTGCGCAAGGCCTGCGGGCTGAAGTTGGCAAGCCGCTGCAGCAGGCCAGCGAGTACCTGAAGGCTGGCAAAGCCAAGGAAGCGCTGGGCAAGGTGCGCGAGGCCGAAGGCGTGGCCGGCATCACCGCGGCCGAACGCCAGACCATTGACGGCATGAAGGCCGCCGCAGCCCAACGCGCCGGGGACACCGCCACCGCCATCCAGGCGCTGGAGTCCCTGGCCGGTCGCGCCAGCGGCGCCCAGCTGGGCCAGTACGCCGAGCAGTTGGCAGCGGCCTACGCCCAGCAAAGGAACAATGCCAAGGCCGGTGAATGGTTGGGCAAGGCCGTGGCGGCGGGTAACAACGGCCCCAGCATCAAGCAACTGCAGAGCTACCTGCAAGGCGCCAGTGGCGACTACGCCGCCATCGCGAAAGACGCCGGTGCGGCAGTGGCCGCCGCCGAGCAGGCTGGCCGCCGGCCCGACGAAGGCGATTTGCTGCGCCTCGCCGACGCGCAGCAGCGCACGGCAAACATGGCCGGGTACAGCAACTCGCTGGAAAAGCTGCTGGCCAACTACCCCAAGAAGGACTACTGGAACGCGTACCTCGGGCGGCTGCCGCGCAAGGCCGGTTTCGCCCCGCGGTACGAAATCGACGTGATGCGTTTGCGGCTGGCCAGCGGCACACTGACGAAGACCGAGGACTTCATGGAACTGGCGCAACTCGCGCTGCAGGCCGGCTTGCCTGCAGAGGCGCGGCGAATCGCCGATCAAGGCTTCAAGTCGGGCGTGCTGGGCGCGGGCCCGGAAGCCGCGCGGCACCAGCGCCTGCGCGATCTGGCTGTCAAGCAAGAGGGCGATGCCAAGACCAACCTGGCCAGCCAGGTGGCCGACGCGCAAACCCAGCCAACCGGTGATGCGCTGGTCAAATCCGGATTTGCGCAGGTCTCGCTGGGCGAGGTCGAGGTCGGTATCAAGCTGATCGAGCAGGGCCTTGCCAAGGGCGGGCTGCGCTTCCCGGAGGACGGGAAACTTCGCCTCGGCATGGCCCAGCTGCAAGGCCCCAAGACAAAGGCGGCGGCAGTGAACACGCTGCGCAGCGTCAAGGGCAGTGATGGCGCTGCCGACGTGGCGCGTCTGTGGGTGATTCTGGGCAATCCTTGAGCTGAGCGCCGCGGGCGCCGTCCTCGCGTCACGCAAAATGGCGCTGATGAACACCGTCCTGCCACCCTTCCTGCAGCCCCTGGGCCACGGCATTCACGCCGTGGACACCGGCTTCCATCGCGACCGCTTCGACGCCGCCTACCTGCTGGTGCATGCAGGGCGCGCCGCTTTCATAGACAGCGGCACCAATCTGGCCGTGCCGCGGCTGCTGGCCTCGCTGCAGGCACTGGGGCTGCCGCCAGACGCCGTGGACTTTGTGATTCCGACCCATGTGCATCTGGACCATGCCGGGGGCTGCGGCCTGCTGATGCAGGCACTGCCCGAGGCGCAGTTGTGGGTGCATCCGCGCGGTGTTCGGCACCTGGTCGACCCCACAGCGTTGTGGCAGGGTGCCCTGGCCGTTTATGGACAGGCGGAGATGGAGCGCTCCTACGGCGAACTGGTGCCCGTGCCGGCCCACCGGGTGCATGCCACGCATGACGGCATGGCACTGGACCTGGCCGGCCGGACCCTGTACTTCGCCGACACCCCCGGCCACGCCCGACACCATCACTGCATCTGGGACGCGCAGTCTCGCGGCTGGTTCACTGGCGACACCTTCGGCCTGAGCTACCGCGAGCTGGACACGGCACAGGGCGCGTTCATCATGCCGACGTCAACGCCGGTGCAGTTTGACCCGCCGGCCCTGCACGCGTCCATTGACCGCATGATGTCCTTCGACCCGCAGTGCATGTACCTCACCCACTACAGCCGCGTCGTCGAGGTGCCCCGCCTGGCCGCGATGCTGAAGGGCCAGCTGGACCAGATGGTGGCCCTTGCCGAGCCGCTGCGCAGCGCGCCCGACCGGCACGAGGCGCTCAAGCGCGGCATGCTCGACATCTACACCGCCCGACTGCAAGACCACGGCACGACGCTGACGCGCGGACAGATCGGCGAACTGCTGGCGATGGACCTCGAGCTCAACGCCCAGGGCATTGCGGTCTGGCTGGACCGCTGAGTGTCACGACCCGCCCGGATGCCGCACAGGAGCCCTTGATGACGCAAACAGTTCACTTCGGTCTGGGCGGACGCGTGGTCGTCATCACCGGCGGCTCGCAAGGCATCGGCGAGGCCTGTGCGCGCCGACTCGTCGCCGACGGTGCGGCGGTGGCGCTTTGGGACGTCGCCGATGCCGCCGGCCTGGCACTTGCCAACGCGCTGAACGAGACCGGTGCGCGCGCGTTGTACTGCCACTGCAACGTGGCCAGCAAGGCCGATGTCGACGCGGCCCTGGCCGCCACGCTGGCAGCCTTCGGCACCGTAGACGGACTCGTCAACAACGCCGGCATCTTCAAGGCCGCGGCCTTCGTGGACATCACCGAGGCCGACTGGGACGCCGTCATCAACGTCAACCTGAAGGGCTCGTTCCTCGTCGGCCAGGCCGTGGCACGGGTCATGCTGGCCAATGACGGGGGCCGCGGCCGCGGCGCCATCGTCAACATGAGCTCGGTCAACGGCACGCTGGCGATCGCCGGCATCGCCAGCTACAACGCCAGCAAGGGCGCCATCAACCAGCTCACGCGCGTCATGGCGCTGTCATTCGCCGACCGCGGCGTGCGCGTCAATGCCGTGGCGCCGGGCACCATCGCCACCGAACTGGCGCGGGGCGCCGTGCTGACCAGCGACGAGGCCAAGGCACGCATCCTGAGCCGCACGCCGATGAAGCGGCTGGGTGAGCCCGGCGAAATCGCCGACGTGGTGGCCTTCCTGCTCAGCGACGCATCGAGCTACATGACGGGCGAGATCGTGGTGGTTGACGGCGGCCGCATGACGCTGAACTACGTCGTCCCCGTCTAGTGCTCGAAGCCTTCCTCGTCTCCACCGGCATCGTCGCGCTGGGCGAGATGGGCGACAAGACCCAGCTGCTGGCCCTGTTGCTCGCCGCACGTTTCCGCAGGCCGTGGCCCATCATTGCCGGCATCTTCGTGGCCACGGTGCTGAACCACGCGGTGGCTGGCGCGTTGGGGGCATGGTTGACGACACTGCTCGACCCGCAATGGCTGCGCTGGCTGCTGGGCGGCTCGTTCATCGTCGTGGCGCTGTGGATGCTGGTGCCCGACCGCAGCGACGACACACCGGCTGCGGCCTGCGGGCGCCTGGGGGTTTTCGGCGTCACCGTGGTGGCCTTCTTCCTGGCCGAGATGGGTGACAAGACACAAGTCGCCACCGTGATGCTGGCCGCACGATTCGACGCGCTGGCTGCGGTGGTGCTGGGCACCACACTGGGCATGATGCTGGCCAACGTGCCGGCGGTGCTGCTGGGCGACAAGGTGATCCAGTGGGTGCCGATACGCTGGGTGCACCTGACGGCGGCCTTGGTGTTTGCCGGCCTGGGCGCGGCGGTGCTGGCCGGCGCCGGGCCACAATGACGCCCATGAAATACCTCCACACCATGGTCCGTGTGACCGACATCGACGCCTCGCTTCATTTCTACCGCGACGCGCTCGGACTGGACCTGCTGTCACGCCGCGACAGTGACGCCGGCCGCTTCACCTTGGTCTTCCTGGCTGCGCCCGGTGACCACAGCGCGCAGATCGAGCTGACCTACAACTGGCCCGCCGCCGACGGCACGGCCGAGACCTACACCGGTGGACGCAACTTCGGCCATGTGGCCTACGCCGTTGACGACATTTACGCCACCTGCCAGCGCCTGGTCGACCACGGCGTGCTGATCAGCCGCCCGCCGCGCGACGGCCGCATGGCCTTTGTTCGATCGCCCGACGGCATCTCCATCGAGCTGCTGCAGGCCGGCGCCGCGCTCGCACCTGCCGAACCCTGGCTGGGCATGCCCAACGTCGGCGCCTGGTAGAACGAATTTCGGCGATGTACCTGCCCGGCCATTTCGAGCAGCACGACCCCGCGGCCCTGCAGGCGCTGATGCGCGAGCATCCGCTGGCCACGCTGGTCACGGTGCGCGCCGACGGTCCCACGGCCGACCACATCCCGCTGGAGTACGACGCCACCACACGCACCTTGCGCGGCCACGTGGCGCGCGCCAACCCGCTGTGGCACGAGGCCGCTGGGCGCCCGGTGCTGGCCGTCTTCTGCGGGCCGCAGGCCTACATCACGCCCAGCTGGTACCCCAGCAAGGCGACCACGCACAAGGTCGTGCCGACCTGGAACTACACCGTCGTGCACGCCCATGGCAGCCTGGCTGTGGTGGAAGATGCACCTTGGTTGCACAGCCTCGTCAGCCGCCTGACCCAGCACCACGAGTCAGCCCGCGCCCAACCCTGGGCCGTGAGCGACGCGCCCGGCGACTACGTGCAGCAGATGCTTCGCGCCATCGTGGGCATCCAGATCCCGGTCGACAAGCTCATCGGCAAGTGGAAGGTCAGCCAGAACCGCAGCGCTGCCGACCGCCTGGGTGTCTCACAGGGTCTGGCCGAAACAGCCGCCAACCCGCAGGCGGCGGCGATGGCGCGGCTGGTGCCGGTCGACCCCGGCAACTAGGCCCGCAGGCCCAGCGTGGCCTTGGCCAGCGCCGTGATGCGGCCCCAGTCCTTGGCGTCCACGGCGTCCTGCGGCGTCAACCAGGAGCCGCCGCAGACCTTGACATTGGGCAGCGCCAGGAACTGCGGCGCACTTTCTGGCGTGATGCCGCCGGTGGGACAAAAAGCCACGTCGGCGAAGGGCCCGGCCAGCGCCTTGAGCAAGGGGATGCCGCCGGCCGCGGTGGCTGGAAAGAACTTCAGGAAGTCGTAGCCGTCGGCATTGGCGGCCATCACCTCGCCGGCCGTGGCCACGCCGGGCAGCAGCGGCAGGCCCAGGTTGCGGCAGGCGTGACCGATCTGCGTGGTGTAACCGGGGCTGACGCCGAATTGGCAGCCAGCATCCTTGGCGGCTTCGGCGTCAGCCACCGAACGGATGGTGCCCGCGCCGACGATGGCCTCGGGCAAGGCACGCGCGATGGCCGCCATGCAGGCCAGCGCAGCTGGCGTGCGCAGGGTGACTTCCAGCACGCGCACGCCGCCGTCGAGCAGAGCCTGCGCCAGGGGCACAGCGTCTTCAAGACGGTGAATGACGATGACCGGGATCACCGGGCCGTGCGTGGCCAGCTCGAGAGGGTTCATCGCCATGAGATTGCTGCGCTGGTGAGGGGTGATGGCGGGGCCAGGGTGAGGGCCGGGTTCACAGCCAGGTGACGGCGCCTTCTTCGGCGCTGAGCACGTTGCGCCGCATGCCGGCGAACAGTTCGCGGCCCAGGTCGTGGTTGTTCACGTCGGCCTGGGCTGGCTCCAGTGTCGCACTCTGGCGTGACGCCCAAGTGTCGGCGTCAACCAGCGCCTGCAGCGTGCCGGCGACGGCGTCGACGCGGATGAGGTCGCCGTCCTGCACGCGGGCCAGCGGGCCGCCGGCCAGGGCCTCGGGGCTGACATGGATGGCGGCCGGCACCTTGCCGCTGGCCCCGCTCATGCGGCCGTCAGTCACCAGCGCGACCTTGTAGCCCTTGCCTTGCAGCACCGCCAGTGGCGGCGTCAGCTTGTGCAGTTCGGGCATGCCGTTGGCTTGCGGCCCTTGAAAGCGCACGACGACGACGACATCGCGGTCGAGCTCCCCGGCCTTGAAGGCCAGTTGCAGGGCGTCCTGCGTGGTGAAGACGCGGGCCGGGGCTTCGACGATGTGGCG
>JANNWL010000319.1:0-5852 GCA_031414735.1 Burkholderiales bacterium
GCTGGATCTTGAATGGGCACTTTGCATGAGGGTCGGGCTGCGCGTTCCGGCCAGCACATGCTCGGCCCGCACAATGCGACGGACCGAGCATGAGAAAACCATCCCAATCTCCCGCAGTGCTGGGCAAGCTGGCCCCGCCACGCCTGGGCCGCGTGTTTGCCCGTGACCGCCTCTTTGCGCTGCTGGATGCGCTCTCAGACCACCCCGCCATCTGGCTGCACGGCGCACCGGGCGCCGGCAAGTCCACACTCGTCGCCACCTGGCTGCAGGCGCGCAAGAGCAAGGTGCTGTGGCTGCAGGTAGACGCCGGCGACGCCGACCCGGCCACGCTGGTGGAGTTCCTCGACGCGCTCTTCGCCGCTGCCGCCGGCACCACCATCGACTTGCCAGTGCTGCGCGCGGACGACCTTGCCGACCTGGGCGCCTGGCTGCGCCGCCGCGTCCGCCGCGTGCTGCAACAGTTGCCGCCGCCGTGGGTGCTGGTGTTCGACAACCAGCAGGAACTGCCGGCCGACTCACCGCTGCAGGCCGCGCTGGCGCAGGTCCTGAGTGAGCTGCCGCTGGGCGTGCAGTGCCTGTTCATCAGCCGCGAATTGCCGCCAGCGGCTTTTACTCGAGCGCTGGCACAGCAGCAGCTCGTCGTCTTCGACGCCGACGGCCTGCGTTTTGACGCCGCCGAGACCGAGGCGCTGGCGCAGTTGCATGGCCGGCCCGAAGCCGTCGCCGCATTGGCCAGCGCTCAAGGCTGGGTCGGAGGCATGACGCTGATGCTGCTGGGCACGCCCACCAGCACCACTGGGCCAAGTGAGCGCGCGCGCGAGCGCCTCTTTGACTACTTTGCCGAAGAAGTCCTGTCGCGGCTGCCGGACGATGAACTGCAGGCGCTGTGTGCCGTTGCCTACCTGCCTGGCAGCACGGGCGACATGGCGGTCGAGTTGAGCGGCTACCCGCAGGCCGGCGCTGTGCTGGAACGGCTGGCGGCGCAGAGCCTCTTCACGGATCGGCGCGAGGCTCAGTCTGGGGAAGACCCTTCCAGCTCAGCTTTCGTCTTCCACGCACTGTTCAGCGAATTCCTGCGCCGCCGCTTTGAGCGCACGCACACAGCCCCCGAGCGCAACACGCTGCTGCGCCGGGCCGGGGCGCTGCTGGTGAAAGCCGGCCAGATCGATGCCGGACTGCAGCGCCTCATGGAAGCCGCCTGCTGGCCCGAAGTCATTGCCATCCTGCTCGACCGCGCGCCCGACTACGTGGCCCGCGGCCGTGTGGAAGCGCTGCGCCAGCACATCAGCAGCCTGCCCGAAGCGCTGCACGCACCGCTGCTCTACTGGCGCGGCCTGTGCGCGCTGGACACCGACCCCGCAGCCGCCCTCTTGGACCTGGAAGCCGCCTATGAACACAGCGCCTTGGCGACCGACGCAAGCGCGATTGCACAGCTCCAGATCGCTGCCGCGGCCGCTGTTGCCTTGGTGGCACTTTCGCGCGTGAAAGACCTGGACCGCTGGCTGGTCGTGATGGACAGACATGCCGCGCCGGCCGCGCAGGTGCAAGCTGAAAGCATGGAGGCCTGTATCGTCCCCGGCCTTCTGGCAGCCGTGGTGTACCGCGCGCCGTGGCACCCGCTCGCCGATGCATTGGCAGCGCGGGCTGAACGGTTGCTGCATTGGGAATCCGCCCCGGGCCAGCGCACGCTGCTCGGGTCGTTGGCCTTGCACCTGCTGTGGCGCGGGCAGGTGGACCGGCTGGAGCGTGTGCTGCTGCGCATCGACGCGCTGAGTGCGCAATCGCTGGCGTCACCGTTGACGCTGATGCGCTGGTGGGGCGTGGGTGTGCTGGTCAAGACCTTGCTCGGTCAGCACGACGCCGCGCGTGCCGATGCGGACCAGGCGCTGGCCCTGGTAGCGCGCGAGCCCACGCTGGCGCCGCAGCGCACGGCCGCCGAGCTGCAGCGCATGATCGTTGCGATCGCTTGCCGCGACGCGGCCGCAGCGCGGCTGCACCTGCAGCGCGCCTCGGCCACGCTGCACCCCGACCAGGCCGTCGAACGTGCCATATTGGAAGGCCAGCACGCCATGCTGGCGCTGCTGGAAGACGACCGCCCCGCCGCGCTGCGCCTGGCCCGTGCAGCGGTGGTCAGTGCCCGCGAAGGCGGCTTGCTGATGCGCGAGCACATTGCACTCATCAACCACGCCTTGGCTGCTGCGCACAGCGGTGAACACAACGAGGCCGCAGGGCTTGTGGCCGCCGTCTTTGCGCACCCCTTCCACGTGTTGTGCGTCTTTCACCACTGGGTCGGCGGCATCGTGGCCGCCTACGTCGCGCTGCAGCGCGGTGACGAAGCCGACGCGTTGCAGCGCCTGCGTGGGGCACTGGCGGCGGCGCAGACCCACGGCTACCGCTTTGGCCCGATGTTGTTTGCCGCCAGCAGCATGATGCCGCGCCTGGCCGCGTTGGCCTTGGCGCATGGCATCCACACCGATGTGGCGCGCGACATCGTGCTGCGGCACGACCTGGCGGCGCCACCCAGCGCTGGCGACAGCTGGCCGTGGGCCGTGACGATCCGTGCGCTGGGCGGCTGGCACATCGAACGCGCCGACGGCCCCATGCCCAGCAGCCGCAAGGAAAGCCGGCGCTTGCTGGAACTGCTGCAGCTGCTGGTGGCGCACGGCAGCACAGCGGTGCCGCAGGACGTGGTGACCGACGCCTTGTGGCCCGACGCTGAAGGCGACGCCGCGCGCAATGCGCTGGACAACGCGCTGCACCGCTTGCGCAAGTGGCTAGGTGGTGACGACCGCATCCTGTTGCGCCAGGGCACGCTCAGTTTGAACAGCGCACGCTGCTGGACCGACGTGGCGGCGCTTGAAGTTGCGCTGATTTCGGCGATGAACCCGGCACGGGATGGCTCTTCTGCCGCGCCACACCCGGCGCCGCCACTGGCCTGGCGGCAGCTCTACCCCGGCCCACTGCTGCCGGGCAACGACGCACCCGTCGTGGCGGCGCGCCGAACGGCGCTGCACCGCCGCGTGCAACAAGCGCTTACGAATTCCGGCGAATCGCTACCCGATCTCTAGGTCCGGCCACGGCAAGCTGACTGCAGGCGTCGAACCCCGGCGCGGCAAGGAGCTTGCATGACCGAAACCTTGAATTCAGGAGTGGTTCTCCTTCGCCGCCCGGGCCGCCTGCCAGCGGCCAGCGTCGAAGCTGGCGCAGCCTTGCTGCGCCAGGCCATCGGGCGCCCCGAGACGGCCGCGCTACTGCGCGCGCGCCGTGCGATCTGGTTGGTTTTCGCAAGCCTGCTGGCGTCGCTTACCGTGTCCGCACAGGCCGCACATTACGACATCAGCGGCGGCATCAGATTTCTAGTGCCTGACACAGTGCTCCTTGACAGTTACAGCGTGGCCGGGCCAGTCAGCATCAGCCGCCAGGTGCTGTATGACAACGTCGTGCCGGGCCGGTCCTGGCACGGCCGCGCCGGATCGGGCGCAGACGGTTACGGACTGCATGCGTCCACCTACGTGGGCGGGAACAACATCGCGAATGGCGATTCGGGCGGGCTGATCTTCTCGGCCTTCGCCAACGTGCTGGTCACGTTCACCGACTTCGTGATCAGCGGCCCGGTGGGATCGGGGCCCATCCAGACCCCGATCAACTTCCATCTGTCGGGCGAGCAGATTCTGGGTTCGTACACCTCCAGCTCGCCGATTTACACCTCCAACGTCTCGTCCAATGTGTTCCTGTCGGTTGGTGCCGGCGACAACGCCGCTGGTGGCACCAACAACTTTTACTACCGCAACGGCGTCTCCAGCCCACCAACGCAAACCGGGATGCTCGTTGGCTTCGGTGGTGATGCCACCGTGCAGACGCCGCTGTGGACGCTGCCCGTCAACACGCCCTTCAGCATGACGTTGATCCTGGGCACCGCGGTCCAGGTCGGTGTGGTGTTTTCTGATGGCTACATCACCAGCGCGCTGAATGACTTCGGCCACACGCTGGGCTTTGCCACCGACCGGCCGGTGTTCGGCCTGCCGGCGGGCTACAGCGTGAACTCGGCCGAGGCGGGCATCGTCGACAACGCCTTCACCACACCGGTGCCCGAGCCGGCCAGCGCGGTGTTGGCCGCGCTGGGTTTGGTGCTCGTGGGTACCCGCGTGCGGCGGCGGCGCATTGCGGCGGCTGGTGCGGCGCTGCTGCCGCTGCTTGCCGCCGCCCCGGCGCATGCCGAGCTGCGGTTCACGGTCACCAACCTGGGCACGCTGGGGGGCACATCGAGCGAGGCGTTTGCCATCAATGCGTCGGGCCAGGTGGCCGGCCGCGCCACCACATCCATTCTCGAGTTGGCGCACGCCACGCGCTGGACCAACGGGGTGGCCCAAGACCTGGGCACCTTGGGCGGCCCCATCAGCAACGCCTACGGCATCAACGACGCCGGGCAGGTGGTGGGTGACTCGTACCTGGCCGACAGCGTGCAGTACCGCGCGGTGTTGTGGAGTGCCAACGGCGCGCCTTCTGTGCTCAACGCCATTGGAAAGAACGCCAGCGCCAATGGCATCAACAACGCCGGCAGCGTGGTGGGCACCTTTCGGGATCTTGACTTGAACGGCAGCGTCACGAACATCCCCGTGCTGTGGAGCAATGGCGCTGCATTCCGCCTGAGAGGGGGAGTGGTGACCGGCGTAAGCGCCTCCATCGGTGGCGCAGCCCTTGCCATCAACACCGCGGGGGAGATCGCAGGTGTGACCAATGCACTGACGTCTCTGCCAGCCGTATGGCAGTCGGAAGCTGCCGCCCCGCGCCTTCTAACCCCCAACGCCTTTGGAGGCGCGGCGACTGCCATCAACAACGCGGGCGCCATCGCCGGGTATTACTCCGACGGACTTCGAAACCGGGTGGTGTTGTGGCAACCATCAGGCGAAACCGACCTCGGCTCGCTCGCAGAAAGCGGGTACTCCTTCGCGTACGGCCTGAATGACCGCGGCGATGTGGTCGGCATGGCCGTTGACTCCCGCGGCAGCAATCAAGGCTTTCTGCGCCCCGGGGGTTCAAGCGGCGCGATGGTCAACCTGAACGCGATGTTGGTCCCGGGCAGCGGCGCCGAAGTCACCACCGCCCGTGCCATCAACGTGTACGGCCAGATCGCGGGTTCGGCCACCATCGCCGGCCAGACCCGCGCGGTGTTGCTGACACCCACGGGCAGCGTCGCCTGGCAGGCCGGCGCGGGCTCGGCCAATGGCAGCTTCGCCGACGCCACGCGCTGGGAACAAGGCTTCCTGCCGAACAAGTTCCTCGACGCCAGCATCGACAGCGCCGGCCTGCAGACCGTGTTCTTCAACCAGCCCGCCAGCCTCAAGAACCTGACGCTGGGCGCCAATGCCGGCAGCCCGGGCCGGCCGACCTTGCTGATGACCGGCGGCAACGCATTGCAGATCGCCGGCGTCTTCACGGTGCTGCCGACCGGCACGCTGACCGGTGACGGCGTGGTGGCCGGCAACGTGCTCAACCGCGGTACGGTGCTGCCGACCAATCTGACGGTGGCGGGCAGCTTCACCAACCAGGGCCTGGTGGCCGGCAGCGGCACGCTGAACGCGGCGGTGGTCAATGCCAGTACGGGGCAGCTGCGCAGCGGCGCGGGCGACCTGTTGCGCGTCTATGGCGCCAGCCACAGCAACGCCGGCGTCATCGACATCTGGGCCGGCGGCGAACAGCAGTACAGCGGTGCGCTGGCGAATGCGGCCAGCGGGCGCATCCTGCTCAACGACGCGGTGCTGCGCCTGAACAACGGGGCCACCAACGCCGGCGAAGTGCAGGTGAGCTTCGGCGGCGCCACGGTCTATGGCAGCGTGGCCACCACGACCGGC